>NZ_BAFB01000008.1 GCF_000248075.1 Gordonia otitidis NBRC 100426
TGTTGACCAGCGACAACGTCACCGGCAGCCGCAGCGCTCGCTTGCGGGCGAGACCGTTGTCGAGGCGGGTCCGCCGTCGATGCCAGACGAGCACCGGCAGCGAGAGCTTGATACTCAGCGCACCGCCCACGATCATCGCGAGGATGAGGTAGGTGAGGAAGATGCCCTGGTTGAGTGCGGTGATGTCGTCGAACTGAAACGAGTCCTGCGAGGGCATGCCGAATCGAAGGAACGCGAAGGTGAACAGAGCGCCGACCAGATTGGCGCGCAGCAGGTCGAGAGCGAGGATCGGCCACGGAGTGTGCGCCAGCCATTTGGCCAGGTGCAAGCCGTAGGACAGCCTGGATCGACGTTCAACCACGCACTCAAAGGTATCTGGCTGCTTGCAATTGTTAAACGTTCATCCACAAGCTGGGGTGTCCGAACTGCGGATTACGCTTGCGGTGTGACAAATGTCTTCGACCGGCTGACCGGGCAGCATGCGGTGGCCGAGGAGCTCACCGACGCCGCGACGGCAGCCAGAGCGCTCGCGGCACGACTCGACGCCACGGCCTCAGGGCTTCCCGACGAGTTCGGCGACGCCGCACCATCGGGCTCACCCGAGTCGCGTGCGTCGATGACCCACGCGTGGCTGTTCACCGGGCCGCCGGGAAGTGGTCGGTCGGTGGCAGCCACGTGTTTCGCGGCTGCACTGCAGTGTCAGCATCCCGACATCGTGGGGTGCGGTGAGTGTCGCGCATGCGTGACGGTGATGGCTCAGACCCATGCTGACGTCCGGCACATCGTGCCGCAGGGATTGAGCCTCTCGGTCGACTCGATGCGCGAGATAGTGCAAGCCGCCGCCCGTCGACCCGGGACCGGACGCTGGCAGATCGTCGTCGTCGAAGATGCCGACCGACTGACCGAGCAGGCCGCCAACGCCCTGCTGAAGGTGGTCGAGGAACCGCCGTCGCGCACGGTGTTCCTCCTGTGTGCCCCTTCCGTCGACCCGGAGGACATCTCGGTGACCCTGCGCTCGCGGTGTCGACACGTGCCGCTGACGACCCCGACCATCGCCGACATCGAACGCGTCCTCATCGACCGCGACGGACTCGACGCCGACGCCGCTCGCTGGGCGGCATCGGTCTGTGGCGGACACATCGGGCGTGCCCGACGTCTCGCCACCGACCCGGAGGCACGCGAGCAGCGCGACAAGGCGCTGGCGCTCGCCCGGGCCGCGACGCGTGATTCGACGGCCTACGCGGCGGCAGAGGAACTGGTGAAGACGGCGGATGCCGCGGCGAAGGCGATCAGCGCCGAACGCGACGAAGCCGAGACCGAGGAGATGAAGACCGCTCTGGGCGCGGGAGGTACCGGCAAGGGCACCGCCCGCCCGCCCCGCGGGACCGCAGGAGCGTTGAAGGAACTCGAGAAGCGGCAGAAGTCGCGCGCGACCCGCGTCGGTCGCGACACTCTCGACCGTGCGCTCGTCGACCTCGCGGCGCTCTACCGTGACGCACTCGTGGTCTCGATGGGTGCGCAGGTGACGCCGATGCACCCCGACAAGGCCGCCGACATCGCCGTGCCGATGGCGACCTATGCATCGCCCGAGCAGTTGCTCCGCTGCGTTGAAGCAGTATTGGAATGTCGCGAAGTCCTTGATCAGAATGTGAAGCCGAAGTTCGCTGTCGACGCGATGGTTGCCACCATCGGAGAGGTCATGCGCTCGCAATGATCCGGCCGGCCGCGACCCGCGGTCGGTGGCGTTCAGGGTAACCGTGAGGTAATCACGGTGAAACACAACGCTTCTAGCGTGGCAACCCATGACATCTGCACAGGGGGAGACGTCTCGCGCGTCGCAACGTCCGCCGGGTACCGGCATCGACATCTCCGGGCTCACCAAGACCTTCACCACGAGGTCGGTGCGCGGGACCAGCACGGTCACCGCGCTCTCCGACGTGTCGTTGAAGACCTCCGAAGGCTCCTTCCTGTCGTTGCTCGGCCCGTCGGGATGCGGGAAGTCGACGGTGCTGCGCATCCTCGCCGGTCTCGAGGAGCCCACCTCGGGTACCGCGCTCATGAACGGTCAATCGCCGAGTGAACTGCAGCGCCACCACTCGCTGGGAATCGCGTTCCAGGACTCCGCGTTGCTGCCGTGGCGGACCGTCGAGTCCAACATCAAGCTGCCGCTACAGGTCGGGCGCATGCCCGCAGACGACGGGCTGGTGTCCGACCTCATCGAACTCGTGGGCCTGACGGGTTTCGAGAAGGCGAAGCCGGCGATGTTGTCCGGCGGTATGCGACAGCGTGTGTCGATCGCGCGCGCTCTGGTGGTGCGGCCCACCGCACTGCTGCTCGACGAACCCTTCGGTGCCCTCGACGACATGACACGTCAACGGCTCAACGTCGAACTGCTCCGTATCTGGACCGAGAAGCCGGCGACAACCCTGATGGTCACGCACGGGATCGCCGAGGCGGTCTTCCTGTCCGACGTCGTCGCGGTGATGAGTCCGCGCCCGGGACGCGTCATCGAAGAGGTACCCATCGACCTTCCCCGACCGCGCGTTCCGGAGATGATGCGCACACCGGAGTTCCACGCGCTGCACGATCACCTCTCCGGTCTGCTGTTCGGCGGCACCAAGACCGACGCCGACGCCGCGCAGCCGGACATGGACGTCCCCGACACCGAGGATGCCGACGCCGTCTCGGAGGCGACGAGTGGCTAGCGTCGCCGTGGAGCGTACGTCCGCCCCGCGGATCCCTCTCGGTGCCGATCGGTGGCTCGCCGGTGTCATCGGCATCGTCGCGGTACTCGCGCTCTGGACGATTGCCGGTGTGCTGCAATGGTTTCACGGAACCATCCCCACTCCGTTGGCTGTACTCTCCACCATTGCCGACACCGGATGGAGCTACTACTCCGAGAACTTCTCCGCGACGATCGGACTGGCGTTCCGTGGCTTTCTGTGGGGAAATCTCCTGGCAATCCTGTTGGCGCTGTTGGTGATTCTCATACCGCCGATCGAAGGTCTCGCGACGCAACTCGCCATCATCTCCTACTGCACGCCGATCATCGCCGTGGCACCGATCATCCAGGTCGCTTTCGCCCAGGTGCAGACGATGATCGTGTTCCTCGCGGCCATCTCGGTCTTCTTCACGACGATGATCGGTACCCTCAGCGGTCTTCGTTCCCCGAACAAGACGAGTCTGGATCTGATCAGGGTGTACGGCGGGGGCCGTATGTCGCAGTTGCGACGGGTGCGGCTGGAGTCTGCATTACCGAACACGCTGGCCGCCATCAAGATCGCGGCCCCTGCCGCGGTCCTCGGTGCCGTGCTCGGCGAGTTCCTGGCGATGCCCGACAAGGGTGCCGGACCGGCGATGATCGTGGCGCAGCAGCGCGGCGACATCCCACAGGTCTGGGCCATCGCGCTGATCTGTGGTGCGGTCGCCGGAATCGGCTACGCGATCGTCGCCGTGATCGCACGCTTCGCCACCAGGTGGGCGGCGGGCAAGGAGGTGCTGGGATGAGCGCGCCCACAACGGTGTCGACGACCGACGTCGTCGTGACCGAGTCGGAGGGCCCCGGGCAACCCGCCACCACGTCACGAGGTCCCGAGATCACCGGATTGCTCTGGCAGATCACCAAATTCCTCGGTTCGCTGCTCATGTCGTTCGTCTTGATCCTGGTGATCTGGTGGCTGTTCCTACTGGCCTACCCCGACATCGGGCCGATTATCGGACGCACACCTGTGCAGGTTTTCCAGTACCTGTTCACCGAACCGGGTGCTGCGGACGCGCGGTCGGAGATCTTCTCGAATCTCTGGATCACGCTGACCGACGCGGCCATCGGGTTCGTCGTCGGCATGGCCGCGGCACTGATCACCGCAGCGCTGTTCGTCGTCTCGCGGCCGGCTGCCCAGACGTTCATGCCGATCGCGATGCTGCTGCGCTCGGTGCCGCTCGTCGCCATGACGCCACTGATCACTCTCGTGGTCGGGCGGGGTGTCGGCGTGGTCGCCGTCATGGGCGGCATCGTGGTCTTCTTCCCCGCACTCGTCATGATCATGACCGGACTGTCCAACGCGCCCAAGCAGATCAACGACGTCATCGCGGTCTACGGCGGAAATCGGTGGACCGCCTTGCGGCGCGCGGCGATTCCCTCGGCGGTGCCGTCGCTGTTCAGCGCCGCCAAGATCTCGGTGCCCGGAGCACTGGTCGGTGCGACCGTCGCCGAATGGCTCGGTACCAACAAGGGACTCGGCGCCACACTGCAGCAGGCGTTACCCGCGGCCGCCTACAACGAACTCTGGGCGTCCGTGCTGGTCATCACCGTCGCATCGATCATCCTCTACGCGATCGTCGGCGTAATCGAATCAATCGTCCTCGCCCAGATGGGTATGCAGCAGCACTGAGTTGCTGGTCGGGGTCAGCCCGATCGGGTGGTTTCCCGCCCGATCCACGTGAAAGGAACAACATTCATGAGCAATTCCCTGCGTAGCGGCGGGTTGGATCGCCGCTCGTTCCTGCGGTACACGCTTCTTGCCGGCGGCGCCGCGGGCGCGTTGGGTGTGTCCGGGGCGCTCGCGGCCTGCAGCAGCGGCAGTGACTCGTCGTCCGGGGCGTCGTCGACCGATCCCAAGGTGCAGCTGTCATGGCAGAAGAACATCGAATTCGCCGGTGAGTACTGGGCGTTGGAGAAGGGCTACTACAAGGACGGGGGCCTCGGCACACCGCAGCTGATCACCGGCGGCGGCGCGGGTACCGGCGTGGAGACCGGGCTGACGTCGAACAAGGTCTGGATCGGCACCACCGCACCGCAGCTCACAGCGCCGGTCATCCTGCAGGGCGCCAAGCTGATGACCGTGGCCGCCACCTACCAGAAGAACCCGTTCTGCATCGTCTCGTCCGCGGAGAAGCCGATCAAGACTCCACAGGACATGGCGGGCAAGAAGATCGGCGTGCAGGCATCCAACGAGAACGTCTTCAAGGCGCTGCTGACCGCCAACGGCATGAAGGAATCCGACGTCCAGAAGATCTCGGTCCAGTACGACCCCACCCCACTCACCAAGGGTGAGGTCGACGGGTGGGTCGCCTATGTCACCAACGAGCCGATCACCCTGGCCGAGAGCGGTTTTGCGAACAGCAATTTCCTCTTCGCCGACTTCGGTCTTCCGCTTGTCGCCGAGACGCTCGTGGTCCGACAGGAGACCATCGACAACGAGCGCGACAAGCTCAAGGCCTTCCTCAAGGCCGAGATCCAGGGATGGAACGACGCTGTGGCCGACCCGGCCGGTTCGGCGAAGCTGGCCGTCGATAAATACGGAAAGGACCTGAACCTCAACCTCGACGAGCAGGTGAAGGAGGCGACGGCGCAGAACAGCCTCGTCGTGTCCGAGGACACCAAGCGCAACGGGCTGTTGACGATGACCGACGCGTTGATCGCGCAGAACATCGAGGCCCTCGGCAAGGCCGGTTACTCCATCAAGCCCGAGCAGATCTTCGACATGTCGCTGATCAACGAGGTCTACAAGGAGAATCCGGGACTCATCAAGGCGTGAGACCGGTATACACCGGTCGGGGGTGGTGACGCGCGACGCGTTGACCGCCCCCGACCTGTGTCATCCGGCTCCGACAGGGCCGTCGGGTCAGACGCCCGTGGCAACGAGCTCTGCCGACAGCGTGCGACGGATTCTGGCGATCCGCCCCGGGGCGTCGATTCCCACCGCTCCGACCACACGCCCGCCATCGCTGTAGAGCACCACGCCATCGTCGACGGTCTCGCTGATCGTTCCCCGTGCGTCGGTGGTCGTCGTACCGACCAGTTGGATACGGTGGCCGTGCCACGACGACCACGCGAACGGCACTCCTGAGTACTTCTGTTGTCCTCCAACAGCGTTCGACCCGGCTATGAACCCCTGGGCGGCAGCCGACGTCCAATGGGCACCGGCCGCGCCCGAGACGACGGCGACGTCGCCGGCCGCCCACACCGCAGGTGCGCTGGTGGCCATCGTGGGGTCACAGACCACACCTCGGGACGACGCGTCGAGAGTGATCCGGCTGGTCGACAACCACTCGGTGGCCGGCGACGAGCCGATACCGACCACGACGGCGTCGACGAGGAACTCGCGTCCGCAGGACGTGCGCACCGACCCGATCCTGTTGTCGCGTGACGTCACATCGGACAGACCGGACCCCGAGAGCAGGGTGACGCCCGCGTCGTCGTGCAGAGCGGCGAGCATCGCTCCTGCCACTGGGCCGATGCCGCGGCCCAGAGGATGGGTAGTGGTTCCGATGAGCGTGACGTCGATTCCACGTGCGGCTGCTGCCGAGGCGATCTCGGAGCCGATGAACCCTGTCCCGATCACCAGGAGACGGGTTGCAGTGCACAATGTTTCGCGTATGACGAGTGCATCGTCGAAGTGTCGGAGCGTGTGCACGTTGTCGAATCCGGCGAGTTCGTCGAGGCTGCGCGCACGATGGCCCGTGGCGATCACGAGTGCCCGGTAACCGATCGGCTCGGACGTGGTCAGAAGGATTTTTCGGTCGACGTCGACCGCGGTGGCGGCCGTCGACGTCATCAGCTCGACGTCGAGTGCCTCCCACCCCTCAGCCTGCCGCAGCAGCGGAAGGGCCGGCTCCGTCTCGGCGTCGAGCAGCGCCTTCGACAGTGGCGGACGGTCGTACGGAAGGTGGGGCTCCTCGCCGACCATCACGATGCGACCGGTCCAGCCCTGCGCGCGGGCACCCTCGGCGGCGCGCACCCCCGACAGGGACGCGCCGACGATGACGAGGGGGTCGTCCGCACGTGCCGAGTGCTCGGGCATGATCGCTCCGTTCGGTGATGGATCGGTGTGGTGAGGGTGTCGGCGAGTCAGTCGACGATGCGCAGCGCCGACACCGGGCAGGAGTCGACTGCGGCACGGACGTAGGCCTTGTCGCTATCGGGAACGTCCGGTGTCGCCACCTCGACGAGGCCGTCGTCGCCGATCTGGAAGTACTCGTTGGCCTGTGTTTCGCACATGCCGATCCCCTCGCACGTGCGGCGGTCGGCCTGGATGTGACTCATGATGCTCTCCTCTGATCGCGGGCTGTCGATGACGATCTCCTGTCATCTTGACCGGGACATGGGTCACATTCACTGGCATCTGGCCCCAAATCGGTGCACTCGACTGTGTGATCACACAGTTTCTGGCATGTTTGGCTGATGACCGAGATCGTCGACTGGCTGCAGGGGTTCGTCGTGGACCAGCAGAGCCCGACAGCGGTGACCGACTGGGTGTCGACAACCGCCGACGCGATCATCGGCGACGTCGAGCTCCCCGATGACATCCGGCCCATCCTCATCGCCGCCATCGAGGAGCACTGGCTCGCGTTCCTCGGGGGTGTCGCGGTCGACGACGCCGGGGCCACCGAACTCGTGCCCGCCGCCGGGGATCTGTCGGTGCAGATCGCCCGCCACCACCTCGGGCTTCCGGTGCTGTTGAAGATCTATCAGAGCGCACAGGAGGCGTCGTGGGATTTCGCCGTGGACGTGGTCGGGCACGCTCCGCCCGACCTCGACCACGAATCGTTGCTGGTGTGGTTCTGGACGAAGGCCAACCGCTGGTTCGCCACCTCGGTCGAGCTGTCGGTCGCGCTGTATCAGGAGGAGGTCGACCGGATTCGACGACGCGGCGATGCGCGCCGCTACGAGCTCGTCGCCGACGTGCTCGCCGGTCGTAGCGTCGGCTCGACGGAGCTGTCGGCCGAACTCGGTGGTCATCCGATTGCGGGTGTCGCACAGGTCGCAGTGATCGCGCATGCGATGGATGCCGACTCCATCGAGGGCCTCGAACCGGCGCTCGTGCGCCTCGCGTCGTCGATTGCCGGTGCACGGCTCGCCGTGGTTCGGCCGGGTGGCCGTGAGCTGTGGGGTTGGCTGGCCGTGCGTACCACGATCGACTCGGTCGACTCATTCGAATGGAATTCGCGTGGAACCGATCCCGCTCAGATCCGGTTCGCGATCGGTGAGCCTGCCAACGGTATCGACGGATTCGTCAGGTCGCACCGCGACGCCAGGGCGGCACAACGCGTCGCGCTCGCACCGCGTCGAAGTAGTGCGGTCACGACCTACGAGGACGTGGCCGCGTTGACGCTGTTGACCCACGACCCCGACGCCGCCGAGCGGTTCGCGCGCACGGTCCTGCGCGGACTGGCCGCAACAGAACTCGCCGAGCTCCGCGACACCGTGCGCCATGTCCTCACCACGGCCGACAGTGCCGACCAGGTCGCGAAATCGCTTGGTATACATAAGAACACCGTGCGATACCGCACCCAGCAAGCAGAACGCCTGCTCGGACACCCCATCAGGGAGCGAGCAGGCGATCTGGTGTTGGCGTTGGATTACTTCACCGCGTTCCTCACGTGAAAGCCGCGCGGGATGAATCGGGGAGATTCAGGCGCTGGTCTCGGTGAGGGGGATGAAGTCGACCTTCTCCCGCACGCCGCAGTCGGGGCAGGTCCAGTCGTCGGGAATGTCCTTCCACGCCGTTCCCGCGGCAAAGCCTTCGAGTTCGTTGCCGACGGCGACCTCGTAGGTGTAGCCGCACCCCGGGCAGCGTGCAGCGGGCACGTCGTCGTCGCATGCACCGGGGGTGGTGTCCTCGAGGGGCGACTCATCGAGGACGGCATCGGCGGGCAGTCCGAACCGCCGCGTCAGGCGATCGAGTTTGCCGGGTGCCACGTTCGCGAGTCGGACGTCACCGTCGAAGTGTTCGACGACCCGGTGGTCCATCACGCGACGCCACAGCGGCGGGAACAGTGCGAGCAGGATCATTCCTGCGTAACCGGTTGGCAACGAGGGCGATTCGCGGTAGTCGCGCAACGTCTGGTAGCGGCGCGTGGGATTCGCGTGGTGGTCACTGTGCCGCTGGAGGTGATAGAGCAGGACATTGGTTGCGATGTTGTTCGAGTTCCACGAGTGCATGGGCAGCACACGCTCGTAGCGCCCAGAGGTGGTCTGCTGGCGCAGCATTCCGTAGTGCTCGAGATAGTTGACCACCTCGAGCAGCGAGAACCCGACGACCGCCTGTAGCACCAGATAGGGCAGGATGCCGACACCGAGCCAGATGGTCAGCGCGGCCCACAGTGCGATCGTCATCAGCCAGGCGTTGAGCACGTCGTTGCCGATGTGGAACGGGTGGGTGTTCCTGCGGCGGTAGCGCTTTGCCTCGACCTGCCATGCGCTGCGCAACGATCCGAAGACCGTACGGAACCAGAAACGATAGAAGTTCTCACCGAGTCGCGACGAGGCAGGGTCTTCCGGGGTCGCGACGCGCACGTGATGTCCGCGATTGTGCTCGATGTAGAAGTGGCCGTAGAAGCTCTGTGCCAGTGCGATTTTCGACAACCAGCGCTCGTGGCTCTCCTTCTTGTGTCCCAACTCGTGTGCGGTGTTGATTCCGATACCGCCGATGAAGCCGAGGGTCACTGCGAGACCGACCTTGTCGATGACGGGCCAGTCACCGGTCGCGATGAGATACATCGCCCAGATGAAGCCTGCGTACTGGACCGGCAGGAACGCGAACGTGACGTACCGATAGTACTTGTCGTTCTCGAGTTCCTCGATCACATCGTCAGGGGGATTGGTCGGGTCGAATCCGATGCAGAAGTCGATTGCCGGGACGACGCCGAGCACGACGATCGGCCCGGTCCACAGGAAGACGCTCCAACCGGTGAGTTCGTATCCGCCGATCGCGATGAACGCAAACGACGGGACGATGAGACCGATGAGCCAAAGGTAGCGCTTGCGGTCGCGCCACCTCTCGGTGCTTCCATCGGCGACGGTGCCACTGGCCTCCAGTGCCATGATGTACCTCCTGAACGCGGGCTGGATTACTGAGCTGTTTGTCAGAATCCACGCGTTCTGCATCACAATCACGGTGCGATCCACCCAATGTGTGGCCATCTGCTGTGCGATCGCACAGTCATGTGGTGGACGCGAGTGCCACCTCGAGAAGTTCACGCGCAGGCCCGCGCACCGTGATGTGCGAGGACCAGACGGCTCGGAGCGGCCGGATCATCGACACGCCGTCGACCTCGATGCGCTTGAGTCGTCCGGCCGCGATGTCGTCGGAGATCGACAGGCGTGACAGCACCGTCGCACCGTTCGACGTCAACACAGACGAACGGATCGCGGTGACCGACCGCAGCTCGATGAGGGGATCGACGGGCCGCAGGCCGAGCTCGGCGAGTGCATTCTCGAAGGTGACGCGCGTACCCGAACCCGGCTCGCGCTGGATGAGTGGTGTCGATGCCACTTCGCGGGCAGACACCGTGCCCGTCTGCGCCCACGGGTGGCCGGGAGCCGCCACGACATACAGTTCGTCCGTGGCGACGAGCGCGGCGTCGAGGTCTGCTGTCTCACCGGGACTCTCGATGAACCCGAGGTCGGCGTCGCCGGAACGGACGGTCTCGATGACCTCTGCGGAGTTCATGGGGCGGACCGAGATCCGTGTCCCGATACGTGTGGTGAGGGTGGTCAGCCAGCCGGGAACGAGATACTCCGCGACGGTCATCGACGCGGCGACGACCAGCGTCGCGTGCCTGTTGCCGACCAGGGTGTCGACGCCTGCGACGAACTCCCCGGCGCGATCGACCAGCGCACTGGCCCATTCGAGTAGAAGCCGTCCGTTCTCCGTCGGTTCGACGCCGGCGGGCGAGCGCACGAAGATCTCGACGCCGAGTCCGTGCTCGACGCCCCGCACGCGCGAGCTGACGGCCTGTTGGCTGAGTCCGAGATCGCGGGCCGCGGCGCCCATACTGCCGAGCCTGCCCACGGCGACGACCACCTCCAGCGCGGCGATGTCCGGGAGGCGACGGGCTGGCATGTCGACGACGCTAGGCGCTACGACGTCGGGTCACAAGCGGCGTCTGTGGCCGGGCCGGACCCTTGTAAGGTGGTCAACAGCGCGTGGCCGTGGACGAGCCGCGCACAACGTCGGGACGAGGAGCGAGATGTCGGACTTCATCAAGAAGATCAAAGACGACGCGAAGGCCGTCGGTGCTGCGATCGACAACGAGCTGACCGTGCTCGAGGGCGTCCCCGGCTACGATCCGCTGGCCGACGAGGACGACGACAAGCAGCAGCCCGCTGCCGAGGAGTCCGGGGCAGGCGACAAGCCCGAGTCCGCTGCCGAGGAGTCCGAGGCAGGCGACAAGTCATAGGCTGCAGCGCCTGTCGCACGTGCCCCGATCGCTCACACCTGCGCGACTGCCCTGCGGCGCCGCGGATCGGGATAGGGGACCGCGTCGAGCAGAGCGCGCGTGTAGTCCTCTTTCGGTCTCGTGAGTACGTCACGGGCGAGCCCGCTTTCGACGACCCTCCCGTTACGCAACACGTAGACCCGGTCGGAGACCTGTTCGACGACGGCGAGGTCGTGGCTGATGAAGAGCGCGGCAAAGCCGAGCTCGCGCTGGAGTTCGGCGAACAAGTCGAGAACGCGGGCCTGCACCGACACGTCGAGTGCGCTCGTCGGCTCGTCGGCGATGAGGAGCTTGGGCCGCACCGACAGCGCACGTGCGAGCGCGACGCGTTGACGCTGTCCGCCGGACAGTTCGTGTGGAAGCCGGTCGGCGAAGGATTGCGGCAGGTGCACGGCGTCGAGCAGCTCGGTTACTCGCTCTGATTGCTCTGCGCGCGTGCCGATGTGCTGGATGTCGAGTGGTTCCCGTATCGACTCCGCGACGGTGAAGCGAGGGTCGAGGGAGGCGGTCGGGTCTTGCGGCACGAACGCGATGCTGTGTCGCAGCGCGCGCAACCGTGCGCGGTCGACGGCGTCGAGGTCGTGTCCGTCGATGAGGATTCGGCCACCGGTCAGATGAGTGAGACCGCCGATCGACCGCCCGAGAGTTGTTTTACCCGAACCTGATTCACCCACGACGCCGACCACCTCGCCTGCGCCGACTTGGAGTGAGACGTCGTCGAGTGCGACAACGGGCTTCCGTCCGAAACCGCCACGATGGACCGCGGTGACGTGCTCGACCGCCACCACTGGAACAGCTTCCTCGTCGTCGTCGGCGGTGGCGGCACCGGTCGTCGCGCCCGCCTCGCCGTGTGCGCTGTCGCCGGACGGCAGCTTCGGAACGGCGGCGAGCAACTGCCGCGTGTACGGCTGTGTGGGGCGGGCGAAGATGTCGAAAACCGTACCGCGTTCGACGACCTCACCGAGCTGCACGACGACGACACGGTCGGCGATGTCTGCGACGGCGCCGAGATTGTGTGTGATGAGCAGGATTCCGGCGTCGATCCTGCCCCGCAGGCGCAGCAGCAGGTCGAGGATCTCGCGCTGCACAGAGACGTCGAGCGCTGTCGTCGGCTCGTCGGCGAGCAGCAGGGCCGGATCGTTCGCCAACGCGAGCGCGATCACCACACGCTGCTTCTGGCCGCCGGAGAGTTGATGAGGATAGTAGTCGACGCGCTGCTGCGCGTCGGGGATCTCGACGAGAGACAACAAGTCGACGGCGCGGCGTCGAGCATCGCTTCGTGAGATCGACTGATGCGTCCGTAAAGCCTGCCGCAGTTGCCATCCCACGGTCTGCGCAGGATTGAGCGCGGTCTGTGGCTCCTGGAAGATCATCGCGACACCGGTGCCACGGATCGCATTGAGTTCGCGTTCGGAGGCGTTCAACACCTCGACGCCGTCGACCTTGACCGAGCCGGTCGCGACTGCGTGCTCGGGGAGCAAGCCTATCGCCGCACGTGCGGTCATCGTCTTGCCCGAGCCGGATTCGCCTACCAGAGCGACGATCTCGCGACGGTTCACCCGCAGGCCGATGTCGGAGACCGCTGGTCGGGGGTAGTCGAAGGTGACCCGGAGGGAGTCGACTTCCAGAGCCGGGACCGGCGTCGACGCCGTGGTGTCGTCGGTGCTGTGGTCATGTGCAGCGTTGGTCATCTCACTGCCTCCTGCTACGCGAAATGGACTGGGAAATGAGGTAGAAACCGAGGACTAGTGCCGAGATCACGATCAGTGGCGCCACGGAGAACCAGGGGTTGGTCTCCAGATAGCTGTTGCCGGAGGACAGGATGCTGCCCAGTGACGGCGTCGGTGGTGTGACGCCGATGCCCAGGAAGCTCAGTGCGCCTTCGACGAACACCGCAAGCGACAGTGACAGCGCGAACTGGACGCCGAGCGACTCCACCGAGTTGGGCAGAACGTGCCGACGCAGCACGTAGATGTTTCGCGCACCGCTGACCCGCGCCGCCTCGACGTAGGGCAGTTCCCTGACCCGGAGCACCGACGTGCGGGCGAGACGGCCGAAGATGGGGATCTCGGCGAGCACGATGACGATCCCGATCGTGCTCGCCCCGGGCGACAGTACGGCGGTCAGTGCGATGCCGAGGACGAGGGCGGGGAACGCGAGGATGACGTCGAATGTGCGCTGGGCGATCACATCTGAGACCGGGTGAGACACCGTGAGCACGCCGATCAGGGTGCCGAGGACAGCGCCGATGGGTACCGAGATGAAGATGATCAACAGATCCACCCGGATGCCGTACAGCACCCGTGTCGCGACGTCGCGGTTGAGATCGTCGGTGCCGAACCAGTGGTCGGCACTTGGCGGCAGCAGGTATGCGCCGTCGATCTGCTGGTCCGGTCCGTACGAGGTGAGTACCGGCGCGACCAGTGCGAGGGCCACGATGCCCAGCACCAGGATGCTTCCGACGAGTCCGACTCCGGTGAAGAGGCTCCGCGAGAGCGGGGGTCTGACCCGACGCCGCTCACGATCGGTGGGCGACTCGGGGATGAGGCCGGGCTCGATGTCGGCGGCGGTGGGCGACGCTGCGCCGGTCGAGGTGGTCAGCGAGGTTGTCATCAATGTCCTGCCAATCAATTCGATGAGTTCAGGCGGATTCGGGGATCGAGCCAGGCGTGGAGAACGTCGGCGACTAATTGGAGTACGACGAACACCGCGACCGACAGCAGGACAAGGACCTGGACGAGGGGGTAGTCGCGGGCGAAAATGCCTTGTTCGGTCAGCAGTCCCAGGCCGGGCCAGCCGAAGATGGCTTCGACGAGGATTGCACCGCCGAGCAGTCCGCCGGTGACCAGCCCGAGCGCGGTGAGACTTGGCGGCAGAGCATTGCGCAGTGCGCTGTGGATCACGATGTCGCGCTTGGGTACTCCCAGTGCCCGTGCGGTGGTCGCATACGGCTGACGCAACTCGGTCCGCAGCGCCTCGGTGAGGAATCGAGCGAGAGTCGCGCCCGCGGGTAGGGCCAGGGCGACGGCAGGCAGCAACAGATACTGGGCGGTGATCCCCGGATCGGTGAACAGGCCCTCCGGTGGTGTCCCGCCGGCGGGAAGCAGTCGCCAGTGGACCCCGAACAGCAGGATCAGCACCGTGCTCACGACGAACGTCGGCACGGCGATCGCGACCGCATTGACGCCGGTGACAGCAGCATTGACGAACCGGTTGTCGACGATCGTCGCTGCCAGACTCAGTGCAAGTGCCAGGAGGACGGCGAGCACCAACGCGGTGACGGTGAGCAACACGGTGTGCACGAGTCCGAAGGACACGAGCGATCCGATGTCGCCGCCGACCTGATAGCTCTTGCCGAGATCGAGGGTCGCGATGCCCGCGATCCACGTGGCGTACTGGGCGAAGAAGCCACGATCGAGTCCGAGGTCGTGTCGGATCGCCGCCAGCTGCTCGGGTGTGGCGTCCGGACCGGCCAGCGCCGATTCGGGTCCGCCCGGGATCAGCCGGACAATGGCGAAGATCAATACCGACGCCACGAACAGCACCAGGATCGCCGTGGGTATGCGGCGCAACAGATATCCGGTCATCAGGAGTTCCGTCCTTGTGTGTTGAGGTAGGTCTCGCCGAGATGCAATTGAGCACGCCTGTCCCAGTCGATGTTGCCGACTGCGGGTGACGCCGCGGATTGCTGGAACACCACGCCGATCTCGACGAGGAACAGATCGTTCAACCAGATGTCGTCGAGTTGCCGATAGGCGGCGAGGGCTGCGGGCGACGTCGGGTCGGGAGCGTTCCAGGCAGCGTTGGCCGCCTTGGCGTAGTCGGGGTTGACGTAGTTCGACGAGTTCTTCGCTGCGTTGAACGGGTAGGCGGAGACTGCGAGGGTCGACGGTGTGAACTGAGCAAACCCATGCTGCAGCAACCAGATTCCATCGAACTTGCCACCGATCAGCTTCGACGACTGCACCGTGTTGTCGTTGGGACGCAATTGAACAGGAATGCCGACGTCTTTGAGGTTGGACTGCACGATCTGCGCCACCACGCGATCGACGCCCTGGGTGGAGTAGTCGAGAGTGATAGGCGCAACCGGTCCGTGCTCGGCGACGAGTCGTCGTGCCTTGGTCACATCGCGTGTGTAGGTCGTGTTCTTCGACGCGTCGTAGGCCGGGGACCACTTGGGCCAGGGCAGGTTCACGACGTAGCCGCTCTTGCGGAAGACGTCGTTGATGATGCGTTCGCGGTCGATCGAGAATGCGATCGCCTTGCGAAGGCGAACGTCGGACAGCGCGGGGTTCGACACGTTGATGCCCACGTACTCCTGACTTTCGGCGCCGGTGTACGTGATGGCGCTGAAGCCGTATCGACGCGTCGCCAGCTCCTGGTCGTGGTTGTTGAGGCCGTATGCCAGATCGATCTGGCCGGTGCGCAGTCGTGTGTAGAGGGCCTGTTGGTCGGTGATGATGTCCAGGTCGACGCCATCGAGGTTGGCGCGCGGACCCCAGTAGGAGTCGTTGCGAACCAGGTGAACGTCGGAGTTGGGTTGCCACGAGGCGAATCTGAAGGGACCGGTTCCGTTGAACACCTTGCCTGCGCGCAATCCGTCGAGTGTGTTGCCGTCGATGATCGGTGCCGAGTCGAGCAGGTCGAAGATGTTGCTCAGCGGGTGGTCGAAGGTCAAGACCACGCGATGCGGGTTGCTGGTGTCGTAGCCGGTGATGGCCGCGGCGGTCCGTTTGAACTGCGGAGTCCACGGTCCAGCGGTGTAGGCCTTCAGCGAGCTCTCGACGTCGGCGGAGGTGAAGGCGCGACCGTCGTGGTAGCGCACGTCGTCGCGCAGATCGAGCGTCAGCGAGCGACCGTCCGGAGCGAGCTGCCAGCGTGTCGCCAGCGACGGCCGGACGGTCAGATCATCGCGCGAGTACCGGATGAGGGTGTCGAAGACGTTCGACACCACATGACCGTTCATGCTGCCCGTACCGATCTGCAGGAAGGTCTTCGGGCTCAGATCGTTGAGGACGCCTACCCGAAGGGTCCCGCCCTGCGGGGGCTTGTGTCCCGGTGGCAGCGCGGTCGCCGTCGAGTTGTCCTGTTGGGCCACGGCAGAGGTGCAGGCTGTCGCCGTACCCATCGTCAACAGTGCGACGACAGCGAGAAGCGCGGCTCGTGTGCGTATGGGCATGGTGTTCGGAGTCTCTTCCGTCCGAGGGACTGTGGGGGTCGCTCGTGCCGCAGCGGGGGCCGAGGCGTCGACCGGACGACGTGTGGCCTGGTCGGCGTACGGCGTCGGATAGCAGCAACTGTGCGGGGTTGCGGGCGACGAATTCAAGCCGAACGCGACTTTCCCGGCAGCGTCGGAGAAAGGGTTGACAGACCCGACCGTCGTGCCAATGGTGTGTGGGGCACAACCGCGGACAGCGATGACCGTGCGACATCCAAGGAGTAGGTGATGACCGGAAGCAGCGGCGAAATACCCGACTATGCACGGGGATACGAGGGATTCGGGGGTCGAGTTGGTCGCACCTCGTCGCAATCGACACCCTGGTGGAAGCCCGAACCGAGTGCACCGGCAGGAGCGCCGAACATCGTCGTCGTACTCATCGACGACATGGGCTATTCCGATATCTCGCCGTTCGGTGCGGAGATCGACACACCCAACATCGCGGCGCTCGCCGACCGTGGATTCCGGTTGTCGAACTACCACACGACGCCGGTCTGTTCGCCGGCCCGCGCCGCGCTGCTGACCGGACTCAACCCGCACCGCGCGGGCTACGGCAGTGTGGCGAACTCCGATCCGGGTTATCCCGGCTTGCGTCTCGAACTCGCCGACGACGTGCTCTCGCTGCCGGAGATCCTGCGCGCCAACGGCTACGCGACCTACGCCGTCGGTAAGTGGCATCTCGCGCGTGACGCGAACATGAGTCCGGGTCGCACCCGCGACTCGTGGCCGCTGCAGCGCGGGTTCGACTCGTACTACGGCTCGCTCGAAGGGCTGAACTCGTTCTTCTACCCCAACCAGCTCATCGCCGACAATTCAGTCGTGGACGTCGACGAGTACCCCGATGACTACTACGTCACCGACGATCTCACCGAACATGCTGTCGCGCAGATCAAGTCGCTGCGCGCGCACGATGCGGAGAAGCCCTTCTTCCTCTACTTCGCGCATATCGCCATGCACGGCCCGCACCAGGTCAAGAACTCCGATCTGGAGAAGTATCGCGGACGATATGCCGAGGGATGGGATGTGTTGCGTCAGCGACGATTCGACCGCCAGGTCGCAGAAGGACTGTTCGACCCGGATACGCCGATCGCCGAGCGCAACACCGAGCCCGGTTACGACGCGCCGCCCTGGGATGAACTCGATGTGTCGGAGCAGCAGCGGTTCGCGAAGTACCAGGAGGTCTATGCGGCCATGGTCGATTCGGTCGACCAGAGTGTCGGGCGAATCGTCGACACGCTGACCGAACTCGGAGAGCTCGACAACACGATCATCGTCTTCACCTCTGACAACGGAGGTACCGCCGAGGGCGGACCGGTCGGAACCCGTTCGTACTTCAGCCAATTCGTGCACGGACCGGTGCCGTCGGACTGGGAGCGCGACGTTCCGCACGATGAGGAACTCATCGGCAGCGCGGCTCTCGGGGTGCACTATCCGCGCGGCTGGGGCCAGGCGTCGAACACGCCATTCCGTTTCTACAAGGGGCAGACATTCGCTGGTGGTGTGCGGGTGCCGTTCGTGCTGTCGTGGCCGCAGGGCCTGCCGCGGGACGCTGCCGACAACGGTGTCCGCCGCCAGTATGCGTACGTGACGGATCTGGTGCCGACGCTGCTCGAGTTGGCAGGGGTCGAGGCGCCGAACGAGCGGCACGGCAAGCCGGCACAGTCGCGCGACGGCCTCAGTGCTGCAGCGTTTCTGCGCGATCCCGCGGCGAGCTCGGACCACACCGAGCAGTACGCGGAGTTCGGTGGCCACCGCGGGTACTACCGGGACGGGTGGAAACTGCTGTCCCTTCACCGGGCACCGGATCGCGTCGACGATCCCGAGTGGGAACTCTACGACGTGACCACCGACCCGGCGGAGACGCGCGACGTGGCTGCCGAGAATCCCGAACTCGTCGCCGAACTGGCGCGCGCGTGGGACGAGGCCGCCTGGCGCAACACCGTTTTCCCGCTCTACGATTCGCCCGCCGATCAGGTACGTCGACGACCAGACGAAGACCGTTACAGCGACCCCGTGCGCATCCTCGCGGGTACACCGACACTCGAGCGGTATCGCTCGAGCAAACTGATCGCCTACCGAGACTTCGACATCGAGGTCGAACTGCGCGACTGGACTGTCGGCGACGAAGGCGTGCTGGTCGCGCACGGTGATCCGCAGGGCGGGTACGTGTTGTACGTCGAGGATGGGACGGCGCATTTCGTGTTCAACAGTTATGGCCGCATCGCACGCGCGTCCGGCGAGTTGCCCGCGGGCGTCGACACGATAGTGCTCCGTGCCGTTGCCACACCTCAGGTGCGCTGGGATTTCGTACTAGAGACGTCGGCCGGTGGTCAGGTCGAGGTGATCGCCAAGTTGGACAACCAGTTCCAACTCGTGGGAATGGCCCCATGGACGGGCATCTCGGTTGGTCTCGATGCGCGCGGGCCAGTCGACGTCGAGCTGCGGGCGCGGCGGGGAGTGTTCCGCTTCGGTCCTGCGCTGCGGGCGGTGAACTATCGGCCGGGTGCGGTGCGTGTGCCCGCGGGCATTCGTCGTGAGATCGACGAAAGCGCGGAGTACCACGCCGATTGATCGGCGCAAGGTTGTGATCGTCGTGAGCGTGAAGCTTCTCGCACGCGCCGATCGATGAGGAAATCGAAAGACGACATCAGCTCAAGGAGTGCAATAGTGACACTGACACAGATCGACGAACGTAACGACAGCGAGACTGCGGCACAACAGATCTACGACGCCGGATCGATCACCGTGACCAAGCTCGGCGAGAACATCGGTGCGAAGATCGACGGCGTTCGGCTCGGCGGCGACCTCGCCGACGAGCAGATCGAGGCCATCCGCACTGCTCTCGCGGTCAACAAGGTGGTCGCGTTCACCGGACAGGACCACCTCGACGACGAGACGCAGTACGCATTCGCCTCACTGCTCGGTGAGCCCACTGCGCCGCACCCCACCGTGACATCGCGTGGCGACCAACTGTTGACCATCGAAGGTGCGGCAAATAGTTGGCATTCGGACGTGACGTTCGTCGATCGCATCCCCAAGGCGTCGTTGCTGCGGCCGATCGTGCTCCCGACGTACGGCGGAGCCACCACCTGGGCGTCGACCGTCGCCGCCTACCAGCAGTTGCCCAAGCCGCTGCGTTCGCTGGTCGACGATCTGTGGGCGACACACTCCAACCTGTACGACTATGTGGGACAGAAGGAACCGTCGGGCGGCGTCGACGTCGCGCAGAAGGCCGAGCACTACGCGGAGTTCACCAGCTCCGAGTACGAGACCCTGCATCCCGTGGTCCGTGTGCACCCGGAGACCGGTGAGCGCAGCCTGCTGCTCGGACACTTCGCCAAGGAGTTCCGCGGCCTGAAAGCGTCGGAGTTCGCGAATCTGTACCAGCTGCTGCAGGCTCGGATCACCAAGCTGGAGAACACCTTCCGCTGGAACTGGAGTTACGGCGACCTGGTGATCTGGGACAATCGTGCCACCCAGCACTACGGTATCGCCGATTTCGGCAACCAGAAGCGTCAGCTGCATCGGATCACGCTTGCGGGCGACATCCCCGTCGACATCAACGGTCACCAGAGTCAGGTACTCAAAGGCGATGCGTCGCACTACTCCTCGGTGGAGGATTCGAAGCGACTGCGCGCCTTCGCTGCTTGATCCGCCTGCCGGACACCGTCCGGAGAGCGCGAGATGCGGTCGGACCATGGACTGGGTCCGGCCGCATCGTGCGTCCACGGATCGCGTCGCCGGGTCTGTGGATGACGTGGGTGGCGTGACGGACTTGTCGCACTAAACTCCTCCGCATGTCGATGAGCGCGAAGTTCGGAGTCTGTTGTGGTGCCCTCGCGGTGCTGGCCCTTGCGGGCTGCTCGTCGTCGGGCCAGCCTGTGGCCGAGGGGGATTCCGGCGGCGCGTCGAATTCTGTTCCAGCGGCACCCGAGAGTACGGCGGCCGTGCAGCCTACCGGCCCCGCGGTCGGGACCGCGACGATGAAGGTCCTGGGGGGCTCGGCCCCTGTCACCATCCGTTACCGGATCAACGGCGGACCGGAAACCACCGAGACCTCGGTGACCCTGCCGTGGAGCAAGGACTACCCCGTCTACAACGAGGTGTCGTCGAGCGTCAGTGTCACCGGCGGCGAGGTCACCTGCACGATCATGATGGGCAGCAACCTCGTGTCCTACAAGACCGAGACGAATCCGACCTGCGAGTTCGCGTACTACGGGTGAGATGGCGGGGGAACAAACCCCCGCCCTGCGGAGCCGCCTAGGAGAATCGAACTCCTGACCTATTCATTACGAGTGAATCGCTCTACCGACTGAGCTAAGGCGGCGTGCTGCGCGAGGCAGCGCTCACGAGTGTAGCGAGCGAGCTCGGAGGAACCAAAACCGGGCGTCGTCGATGTCTCGGAGTCTGTACCTCAGAACGGGAAGTCCCGGCCACACGGAACTGCGACGGGTGAGCTCGGATCGAGCGCGTTCTGCACCAGCGCGGCCACCGTCGGCGAGTAGATCATGCCGAGGTGTCCGACCTCCGACGCGGGGCACACATCCTGTACGACGGTGTTGGTCACGTTGGATGCGGGCTCCATCAGCGCGTTGTGCAGGGGGAACACGACTTCGTCGTGGGTCGTGGCCAGGTTGACGTAGCGGATGTTCGGGTGGTTGGGCCCGTTGTCGCCTTCGCCCGGAGGTGGTGGTGTTCCACCGAACGAGTAGCCGCGGTTGGCTCCTGACACGTTGACCATGGTGCCGATCTGCTCGGCTCTTCCGGGCAACTGGGTGACCGATTGTGCGACTGCCGCACCCTGGGAATGGCCGACCAGGTCGACGGTTGTCGCGCCGGTCGTCTTCCTCACCTGGTCGATGAAGTCGGCCAACTGTTGGGTCGACGTCACCCTCGGGCCGAGTCCGCCGACCGATCCGCTGCCGGGCACCTGACCAAAGGTGAACGTGTAAACACAGAAACCGGCGTTGGCCAGGGTCGGCGCGAGAAACGACCACGCCGACGCCTGATTCGACGCGGTGCCGTGCACCAGGATGACCGGATCACGGGCGTAGCGATCCTCACAGCCGGGCCGATTCGCCCCGGCGGGGGCGGCATCGGCGGGGCCGGTCAGCCCATCACGTTGCGCGGCCACCACATCTGTGGTGACCGGATAGGCGGCGACAGCCGCACCGGCGCCGAACGTCATCCCCAAGAGAGTTGCCGAGAGCACCAGCGCCGCGCGTACGCGTCTGCGCATGCGTCGATCTTCCCAGAACCGGGCACCACGCGAAAGATGACGAGACAATTGCATGAACACCTGACAACCGGTTCGTCTCGATCGGGCACAAAGCATGAGCCAGGAGCGGTGATCGGCCGTACCGTCGGCGTATGGCACCCTCTCCGCGAAAGCCCGTCACCGCAGCAGACGCCACCGCCCGACTCTCCGATCCCTGGCGGGTCATCGGCAACAGCGTCCGAGCCGGGTACGACACCGGATCGATGGCGCGCGGCGTGCGTTTTCTGCATCGGATAGCACAGGAAGCCGAGATTGCCGACCATCATCCCGACATCGATCTCCGTTACGGCACAATCCATCTCACCATCGCGACGCACAGTAGCCATCGCATCACCGAAGCCGACGTCGCGCTGGCGAACCTCATCGCACAGATCGCGCGTGAACTCGAACTCGAACCGCTCTCCCTGCCTGAAGCGCGCTTCGACGTCGCCATCGATGCCCTCGACATCGACAGCATCCGACCCTTCTGGATCGCCGTGCTCGGCTACACGGAGCTCGACGGCGAGGCGCGCGAGTTCGAAGCCGCGGATCTCGTCGACCCGGCGGGCCGCCTGCCGGCGGTCTGGTTCCAGCAGATGGACACCGAGCGGCCACAGCGCAACCGCATTCACATCGATCTATGGGTTCCGCACGACGAGGTCGACGCACGCCTGAAGGCCGCGCAGGACGCGGGCGGCACCCTGGTCAGCGACGAGTTCGCCCCTTCGTGGTGGGTGCTCGCCGACGCGGAGGGCAACGAGGTGTGCTTGTGCACCTGGCAGGAGCGTGCGGAGAAGGAATTCGTCGGCGCCTGACCACCGGAGACCGGAGGCGAAGGTTTGGGCTGAAACGACTGAAAACGGGCGAGGCCTTATTGCCGCGCGGTCGGCTCCCGCTCGGCGACGCCGCCGATCTCGTCACAAAGATTCGACTCGCTAAGCAAACCGGTGTACAACTTGTATCTATGTTGGATCTGAGTGCTGCGTCCGCGGCCGATCGGGTATACGGCGAGGTCAAGGAACTGATCCTGACCAACGCCATTGCCGGGGGCGAGCTCATCAGCGAGGGCGAGGTGGCCCAGCGCTGCGAGGTCAGCCGCACCCCGGTCCGTGAGGCGTTCCTGCGGCTGCAGGCCGAAGGCTGGATGAGGCTCTATCCCAAACGAGGCGCCCTGGTCCTCCCGGTCACCGACACCGAGGCCCGCGACGTCGTCGACGCGCGGATCCTCATCGAAACCCACGCGGTTCGCACAGTGGTGGCCAGCGGAAGGGTGACCGGAGAGTTGATCGCGAACCTCCGCCGGAATGTGGCCCTGCACGCGAAAGTGGACGCCGACGACATCGCGACCTTCGCCCGGCTCGACGCCGAGTTCCATCAGTTCATCGTCTCGGCAGGACACAACGGCGTGCTCGCCGACTTCTACCTCGGTCTCGCCGAACGCCAGCGGCGGATGACGACTGCCAGTGTGCATCGCGAGCCGACGGTCACCCCGCGGATCATCGCCGAGCACACCGCGCTCGCCGACTCGATCGAACGCTGCGACGCCGACGAGTTTGCGACGTTGCTCGTGGATCACGTCGCGGGCGTGCACCGGATCGACGACGTCCACGCCGTACACGTTCAGGCCGGCACAGCTTCGATGACTTCAGCTCTGGAAGGACAACAGTGACGACCACCGCAGCAAACGCACCATCCACAGCAGCCGGCTCGACGGTCCGTCGTACCGCGTGGATCGCCGTGGCACTCGCGGTGTTCGCGTCCGCCTGGGGTGGAAACGAATTCACCCCGCTGCTCGTGATGTACCGCGAGACCGGCAATTTCGGTGCCGTCGCGGTCGACGCGCTGCTGTTCCTCTACGTGGTGGGCATCGTGCCGTCGTTGCTGATCGGAGGTCCGCTCTCGGATCGGATCGGACGTCGCCCACTCATGCTTCCCGCGCCGGTCTTCGCGGCGGTGGGGTCGTTGCTCCTGGCTTTGGGTGCGAATTCCATAGTGCTGCTGTCCATCGGTCGGGTGTTCAGCGGTATCGCGCTCGGTCTGTCGATGGCGGTCGGCGGTAGCTGGATCACCGAGTTGTCCGTCCGTGGCGGTGACACTGCGGCATCCGGTGCGCGCCGCGCCGCGATGAGCTTGACGGCCGGGTTCGGGATCGGCGCAGGTGTGGCCGGTGTGCTTGCGCAGTGGGCTCCGTGGCCGCATGTTCTGGCCTATGTCGTGAACATCTCGCTGGCAGCCTTCGCGATGGTTCTGCTTCTGCTCCGTGCACCCGAAACGCGTTCGGCCAGTGCTACTCCCGGGCGTCTTGTCGACGATCTGAAGATACCGTCGGCGGGCCATCGTCGGTTCCTGTTCGTGGTGTTGCCGGTCGCGCCGTGGGTGTTCGGTGCGTGTGCGTCTGCGTACGCGATCATCCCCGCATTGATGTCTGCACGGACCGCGGGTGCGCCGATCGCGTTTGCGGCATTGTGCTGTGTGCTCGGGCTGGCCGCCGGCTTCGGTATCCAATCACTCGGCCGTCGGATCGACAATCCCGACGGGGTGCGCGGGGTCGTGACAGCTCTGACGGTGCTCGCCGTCGGCATGGCACTAGCCGCGGTCGCCGCGCACATGTTGACGATCTGGATGTCGCTGATAGCGGCCACCGTTCTCGGCTGCGGCTACGGCATGGCGATGATCTCGGGACTGCTCGAGGTCCAGCGCATCGCCGCGCAGACCAGCGCGAATACGGGCCGCAATGACCTCGCCGGTCTGACGGCGGTGTTCTACAGCGTCACCTACCTGGGGTTTGCTATTCCTGCGGTGCTCGCGGTGATCACGGAGTTCTGGCACGCCGTCACCTATACCCACATGTTCATCTTCGGAATCGTCGCGGCGCTGCTCTGTCTCGCCGTTGCGATGTACGGACATCGGAGGCACACCGCAGCTGTGTGAGGGCGCCGGTTCACCAGTCAGGTGCTTTGCAGCGTCACTCGTTCGGTGGGCGTCGGGAGAACATGTCGTGTAGCAGTTGCAGTTCCGACGTCGATGCCCGAGTGAGGACGTCCGGGGCCGGATCGTCCACCGACCAGACCTCTTGTAACACCGATCTTCCGGCGTCGGTGATACACACCTGCTTTCGTCGACGATCCGTTGACGACGCTTCGCGCACAACATATCCCGCGGCTTCGAGGTCGGACACCGCTACCGAGGCGGCAGGGGCGTCGATCGTCGCGGCCTGGGCGATCTCGGTGATCGTCAGCGGACCGTTGCGTAGTCGCTTCAACACGCGAATCCTGCTAAACGGCAGCCCGGTTGCGGCGACGACGGCGCGTCGCCAGGCGTCGCGGGAATCCGTGACGAACGACGTCAGTTCGCGCCAGACCTGAGTGACGAGCTCGTCGTGGCTCGTCGATTCGGCTGCTGTCAGGCGGTCGGCTGGGTCGTCTCGATCAGGCATCGGCCATCTCCGGTTCGATCAGTCGCTGTGACACCCTGCTCGCGGTACGCAGTGCCCAGGGCGTCGTGGACATGATGCCGAGCACCAGAATCGCTGCGCTGAAAGCGATCACGATCCACCACATCGCCGTCATGGCGGTCGAGAAGTCGACGGCGGTGTGCGCCGCGGCCAGCCCTGTGACGCTACCGGCAAGAGCCACGCCGAGACTGACACCGATCTGGCGACTCGTCGACGCCACGGCACTCGCGGCACCCGCTCGGTGTCGGGGCATGCCTGCGACGGCAGAGTTGGTGATGGGTGCGTTGATCATCCCGAAGCCCAGCCCGTAGATCAAGAACATGAAGGCGAGCAACGGAATCGGGGTGGCATCGTCGATGAAGAGCATCATCGACGAACTCACCAGGAGTGCGATCCCGGCGATCACCAGCGACGGTCGGGTGCCCCAGCGGCCAACGGCTCGTCCGGAGAGCGGTGAGCAGATCAGCACGGCCAAGGCCGGAGGCACGAGCATGGCGCCGGTGCCGACCGCGCTGAATCCTCGGTCCTCCTGCAGATAGAGCGACATCAGGAACAGGAAGCCGCCCCAGTTCGCGAACGCGCAGATCGCGATGACGGTTGCAGAGGCAAAGGGCACGCTACCGAAGAAGCGGAGGTCGATGAAGGGATCCTCGTGACGCCGCTCCCAGATCAGGAAACCGACGAAAGCGGCTGCGGCTACTACGAACACGGTGATGGTTCGGGTCGATCCCCAGCCGTGGCCCGGGCCTTCGATGAGACCGTAGACGGTGCCGCCCAGGGCGATCATCGCCAGAGCCTGGCCGACGGGATCGAGAGTGCGCATGATGGGCGAGCGCGATTCCGGGACGAGGATGGCGGTCAGCACGAACGCGAGGAGACAGATCGGCAGGTTGATCCAGAACACGGCACGCCATCCGACGGTGTCGATGAGCACGCCACCGACGATCGGGCCGGCCGCCATGGAGATGCCGACCACCGAACCCCACACTCCGATGGCACGGGCACGCTCGCGCGGATCGACGAAGATCTGCGTGATGATCGACATCGCGACGGGGTTGAGCATCGACCCGCCGATGGCCTGCAGTGCGCGGGCGGCGATGAGGACGCCGACAGTCGGTGCGAGGCTGCAGGCGAGCGACCCGATGGCGAAGGTGAAGAGTCCGATCTGGAACACCCGTCGTCGACCGTAGCGGTCGGCGGTGGCGCCCGACGCCATCAGCAGGCTGGCCAACACCAACGTGTAGATGTCGATGACCCACTGCAGCGACGACACGCTCGCGTTCAGATCACTCCGGATCGCGGGAAGTGCGACGTTGACGATCGTCGCGTCCATCGACACGATGAGCAGGCTCATGCAACAGGTGGCGAGGATCGCCATCTTCCTGCGCGGCGTCAGCTCGACAGAAGTGGTTGTGGACATACAAAGATTGTAGAACTACAAGTATCTGGCGTCCAGGGTTGTGCCCGGGTGAGTACGGTGACGGGCGGCTACGGGGACGAGGGTCACATCGTGTGGGCGCGGTAACCTGCACGAGGTCGACCGGTATGTGGGCGCGGGACGTTTCCGACGCATGCCGTCATCGGATGAGTGAAAGGACGGCTGTCAGTGCTGCTCGGGGCGTGGGTGAGTGTGGTGACCGTCCTCCTACTCCTTGTCCCCGGAGCGGTCGTCGGGCGTCGGATGACGTTGACGTGGCCGGTGGCCATCGCCGCGGGCGCGCCCATCACGTTCGCCATCGTGAGCGTGTTCACCGTGCTCTTCGGTGCGATCGGCTTCGAATGGAACGTCATCAGCGCACTTGTCGCGCTGCTCATCTCCTACGCACTCGCCTGGATCTATTCTGCGTTGCTCGGTACCCGGGCGGGACGTCGAATCGCACCTGCACCTGCTGCGACGTCGACGAATGAGACAGTCGACGCCCCGCTCGGTCGTGCTGCTGCGTTGCGGGGAGGCATCGGCATTGCACTGGGGGCGATCATCATCGCGATCACCTGCATCCGCCCCGTTGCGAAGACCGCATTCGCGGGTCTCGACAACATCCCGCAGGTGTGGGACTCACTCTGGCATGCGAGTTCGTTGCGCTGGATTCACGACACCGGCGTCGGATCGTCGCTGCGCATGGGCGAACTGATGAACTACGACACGCACGGATTCAACTACTACCCGAACACCTGGCACGCGCTCGGGGCCTTGGAGATCCCGTTGACCGGTGCGAATCCGGTGCAGCTCTACAACACCTATTCGCCCGCGACCTTGGCTGTCACCGTGACACTCGGCGTCGCCTCGCTGGCCTACTGGTTCGCGCGGCACCGCTTCGACACCTCCGCGTCGGCGCTGATCGCCGGGGTCGCCGGTGCGGTCGCGGCGCTGTTCCCGTCGCTGCCCTACGTTGAAGTCCAGTTGACGTCGGTGCCCAACGCCGTGGGTGTGTCGATGGCGCCGATCGCTGCGGTGTTGACGATCAGTGCGGTGCGGGATCGCCGGCGGGTGCTGCCCGCGGCGGTCGCGGTGTCCGGAGTGACGGCGACGCACCCGTCAGGGCTGATCCTCGTCGGGGTGATCGTCGGATTCTGGTGGTTGTTCGAGGCGTTGCGTCGACCTGTGCACAGCCGGGTCGGGGACTTCCTCACGCTGGTCGTGGCGGGTCTGGTGACGGTGGTGCTGGTCTTCCCGGTGGTGTTGGGAACGATCAAGGTCGCAGACACGAACGAATTGCCCTTCTTCGACTTCCGTGTCGACACGGTCGGCGTGCTGGAGGGGCTCTCGCAAGCCCTGTTCAACGGCACGGTGCCGTTGCAGACGCAGGACTACCCGGTGTGGGGGCTGGTGATCTTGACCGTGCTCGGTGCCGCCGCGTTGTTGTGGCTGCGGTGCTGGGGTGGCCTGGTGACCTGGGCGGTGTTCGTGTTGGTCACCGCCAATTCGGTTGTCTCGCTTGGGCCGTTGTCGGGGCCACTCGGTGTGATCGGTGGCTACTTCTACAACTCGCCGCACCGTCTGACGTTCGTGGTGTCACTGTTCTCGGCTGCTGCGGTCGGCGTCGCATTGGGTATCCTTGCGCTCGCTGTCGCCTGCCGGATCGCGAACGCCGGCTCTGCTGATTCCGTTGCGACGCAACGTCGTTGGGCAGTACCGGCGGTCTTCGCCGTACTGCTGGTTCTGGTCGCGGGCGCCGGCGTCTGGCGCTATCCGCCAAATGCGCAGATCGCGTCGAAGGAACGGGGCGAAAAGCTCGTCGGTCGAGACGACCTGGCTGCCTACCACTGGTTGGAGCGCCAACCTGATGCACACGGTGCGCTGATCCTGAACAACCTCGATCAGGGCACCGGCTGGCTGTATCCGGTCACCGGACTGACGCCGCTGTTCTCCTTCTACCGTGCCAACGACTTCTCGCCACGTCAGCGCGATCTGTTCTGGGGCACCGCGCAGATCGGCAGCGATCCTCACGTCGATCAGATCGTGCGGGACATGAACGTGCACTACGTGGTCGACAGTCCGCCGAGCTACTGGCCGTTCCAGAACGGCGTACCCGATCCGGAGCACGGCGTGCAGGGCGATCCGTTCCTCGCGTTGCGCGAACACGGCGCACCCGGGCTGACCGAGGTGTTCCGGCAGGGCACCGCCACCGTCTATCGAGTGAACGAGAGCGTGCTGCGGCCCGGCGGGTGAGTCGCGACGGGCCGGGTGCGGTGGTGCGCAGGCTGCGGCCTCCGGCGCGGTGGTCGGGGGGCTGGGGGTGCTGCAGAAAGTGGGGGAAGGAGTTCTTCCCCGGGTTTTGGTCGTTTCCGCGGGTTGTTTCTGGGGGAAGGGGATGGAGCTAGGGGAAGGGTCCGTGGGCGGCGCAGAAAGTAGGGGAAGAGGCCCGGGGGCGGATGTGTGCGGGGTACTTCAGAAGTGTCCTGCGCCGCGGTGGTCGGGGGCCGCAGAAAGTGGGGGAAAGAATTCTTCCCCGGGTTTTGGTCGTTTCCGCGGGTTGTTTCTGGGGGAAGGGGATGGAACAAGGGGAAGAGTCAGCGGGCGGCGCAGAAAGTGGGGGAAGGAACCGGTGGAGGTGCGGAAAAGCCGGGAGAGGCCGTCGCGGGGCGGGTGTGCGGTGCCGGGTGCACACGCTCGGCGCTCGACTGATCCGGCGCTGCGGAAAGTGGGGGAAAGAACTCTTCCCCTACTTTTGGTCTTTTCCGCGGGTTGTTTCTGAGGGAAGGGGATGAAACCAGGGGAAGGTCCCGTGACCAGCGCAGAAACCAGGGGAAGTGGCTGGAGTCGCTGCAGAAACTAGGGGCAGGTCCCGCGTGCCGAGCAGAAACCAGGGGAAGAGCCCGCGACCGCCGCAGAAACCAGCCGCAGAAACCAGGGGAAGAGCCCGCGACCGCCGCAGAAACACCGCAGGAACGAGGCAAAGACCCCGCGGCCGACGCGGGACCCTGCGCCCGGCTCATGCGTCGGGGTAGCCCTCCGGGTTGTTCGACTGCCAGCGCCAGGTGTCGACGCACATGTCGTCGATCGTCTTGCCCGCGGACCAGTTCAGCTCCTTGTTGGCCTTGGTCGGATCGGCGTACGACGCCGCGATGTCGCCTGCGCGACGCGGTGCGATCTCGTAGGGGATCGGGCGGCCGCTGGCGCGTTCAAAGGCCTGCACCACCTGGAGCACCGAAACCCCTTGCCCGGTACCGAGGTTCCACGTCGACATGGGGTCGCTGCCGGCGCTGATGCGCTCGAGGGCTGCGACGTGTCCCGCGGCGAGGTCGTCGACGTGGATGTAGTCGCGGACGCCGGTGCCGTCCGGGGTGTCGTAGTCGTCGCCGAAGATCGAGAGCTTCTCCCGACGCCCGACGGCGACCTGCGCGACGAACGGCATCAGGTTGTTGGGAATGCCGCTGGGGTCTTCGCCGATCTGTCCGCTCGGATGTGCGCCGACCGGATTGAAGTAGCGCAGCGCGGCGATCCGCCACGCGGGATCACTGGCGGCGACGTCGCGCAGCACCTGCTCGATCATCACCTTGGTCCAGCCGTAGGGATTGGTCGCCGACGTCGGGGAGTTCTCGGTCATCGGCAACACCGGTTCCGCCCCGTACACCGTCGCGGACGAGGAGAAGACCAGCCGATGCACATTGTGGCGTTGCATCGCGCGGAGGAGCGAGAACGTGCTGCCGAGATTGTTCTGGTAATACTCGAGCGGCTTGACCACCGATTCGCCGACAGCCTTGAACCCCGCGAAGTGGATCACGGCGTCGACGGCCTCGTCGTCGAAGAACTTCTCGGTCTTGTCGACGTCGGTGAGGTCGAATGAGTGCACGGGGATGTGGGTGCCGGTCAGTCCCTCGAGCCTGCCGACCACCGTCGGCTTGGCATTACTGAAATCGTCGACGACGACGACGTCGTGTCCGGCTTCAACGAGTCGGATCACCGTGTGTGAGCCGATGTAGCCGGCTCCTCCGCTGACGAGTACGCGCATGACGACCACGGTAAAGTGCGCGCCTGGGAGTCCACCAGCGGGGACCTGTGTGGCGTCCGCGAAGCGCGAGCGCTGCTATCGCGCATGACACAGCCGCTGTCGTGCACCGCACATGGCCAGTCGCATCGAGGCGCTCGTCAACGACGACACGAGCGCCTGATGGACCTACGTCGATGATGCCTTCGACGACGTGGTCTCAGGCCCTGTGAGACAGGCTTCCGCACTCGGAGTTGTGCTGCTGCCGCGCGACGTGGGGCGGAAACTGCACGCAAGCCGCGCGTGACCGACGGTGTGGCGACCGAGCAGCGTGGCGTCGTATCGATCACGTCGGACAGGCTCGGGTCACCACGGCGCCGCCGACGAGGGTGCCCACCGTCCCGACCGTCGGAGGCGACAGACACTGCATCACGCCGCCGAGCGTGGGCGTGAGGGTGCGCGGGTCGAACTGGAACGTCCAGCGCAGGTGGAGATCAGACGACGGGCGACGACCGGGATACATGCCGAATGCCTCGGGCAGCGTGGACCCTGGCCCCCGCCCCACGAAGGCATATCGCCTGTTTCCAGGTGTGCCCTGGTTGGCGTTGTGGAGCTTGCGCAGGACGGTGAAGAAGTACGGTGCGCTGAACGGGCTGTCCTGGCGGTAGATACCCGCGAACTCGTAGACCTGCACGTTCGCGGCGAAAAGCGCCTGGTAGGGGAGGTTGGCGAGGTCGTCGACGAGGGACGCCTCGGTCGGTGCCGGCGGTGTTGCGTCGGCCCTGGCGGCAACGGAGGCCGACACCGCGCCGCAGGCGACGATGACGCTGATCAGTGCCGCCACGATGCGACCGCGAACTCCGCGGCACACGCATCGACGGGAGCGCGGGACGCGAACCGAGCCCATGCAGACCTCCGTTGGTCGGTGGCCCCCGGCGGTCCTCCCTCACTGTCCAGAGTGTCGCGGGACTGCAGAACTGTCATCCTCGCCGACCCAATGAAACGAACCTGCAATCCGCGACGGTCACCTGTCGGGTGTTCGTGACCGAAGGGCAATGTGCCTCTGGCGGGGCGACGTCGAAGTCTCAGCCGACGACCTTCTCGGTGACCGCGTACTTCTGCTCGACGCCGTCCTTGGCCGGCTGCCACCAGCCTGCGTTGTCGCGGTACCAGTCGATCGTCGCCGACAGGCCGGACCGGAAGTCGGTATAACGCGGTGACCAGCCCAGTTCGGTCCTCAGGCGCGTCGAATCGATGGCGTATCGGCGGTCGTGTCCTGGCCGGTCGGTGACGAAGTCGAAGGCGTCCCGGGGCTGCCCGAGCAGTTCGAGGATGGTTTCGACGACGGTCCGGTTGTCGACCTCGCCGTCGGCGCCGATCAGGTAGGTCTCGCCGATCTGCCCCTTCTCGACGATCGTCCAGACGGCATCGTTGTGGTCGTCGACGTGAATCCAGTCGCGCACGTTGCGTCCGTCGCCGTACAGCTTCGGGCGCACCCCGGAGAGCACATTGGTGATCTGGCGGGGGATGAACTTCTCGACGTGCTGATACGGCCCGTAGTTGTTGGAGCAATTCGAGATGGTCGCGGGCACGCCGAACGAGCGCACCCACGCCCGCACCAGCAGGTCACTGCCCGCTTTGGTCGAGCTGTACGGGCTCGACGGGTTGTACGGGGTGGATTCGGTGAAGCGCGCCGGGTCGTCGAGGTCGAGGTCGCCGTAGACCTCGTCGGTACTGATGTGGTGATACCGCACGTCGTGGCGCCGCACCGCCTCGAGCAGGGTGTACGTGCCCACCAGGTTGGTCTGGACGAACGCCGACGGGTCGGCAAGCGAGTTGTCGTTGTGCGACTCCGCGGCGAAATGCACGACGAGGTCGGCGTCGGCGACGAGACGGTCGGTGAGCGCCGCGTCGGCGATGTCGCCCTCCACGAGGTCGATGCTGTCGGCGACGGGTGCAAGGGTCGACGGACTAGCCGCGTATGTGAGCTTGTCCAGAACGCGTAACTGCACGTCAGGCCGCTGCTCGAGTGTGCGGAGCACGAAGTTTGCGCCGATGAACCCGGCTCCACCGGTGACCAGAACCCGCATGCGCTCGTGACCTCTCATCTGTGGCGTGCGATCCGAATTGCCGCCTCGCCGTCGGCGTCTACCCTATTCGACATGCGCGGAATCATTCTCGCCGGCGGAACGGGGTCGAGGTTGCACCCGATCACGCAGGGTGTGAGTAAACAGCTGGTGCCTGTCTATGACAAGCCGATGATCTATTACCCGTTGTCGACGTTGATGTTGGCAGGTGTTCGCGACATCTTGGTGATCACGACACCGCAGGATTCCGCGGCGTTCTCGGGGTTGCTGGGCGACGGCAGTCAGTTCGGGGTGAACATCTCGTATGTGACGCAGGCGTCGCCGGATGGTCTGGCGCAGGCGTTCGTGCTGGGTGCCGATCACATCGGGAACGACTCGGTGGCGTTGGTGCTGGGCGACAACATCTTCTACGGCCCCGGTCTGGGTTCACAGCTGCAGGGGTTCGATGCGATCGACGGTGGTGCGATCTTCGCGTACTGGGTGGCCAACCCGTCGGCATACGGGGTGGTCGACTTCGACGCCCGGGGTAGGGCGGTGTCGTTGGAGGAGAAGCCGACCGCGCCGAAGTCGAACTATGCGGTGCCGGGCCTGTACTTCTACGACAATGACGTGATCGAGGTCGCCAAGGGTCTGCAGCCCAGTGCGCGTGGCGAGTACGAGATCACCGATGTCAATGCGCATTATCTGGAGCAGGGAAAGCTCGCGGTGAAGGTGTTGCCGCGTGGGACGGCGTGGTTGGACACCGGGACGTTCGATTCGTTGCTGGACGCGGGTAATTTCGTGCGCACCGTCGAACAGCGGCAGGGGCTCAAGATCGCTGTGCCAGAGGAGATCGCGTGGCGGCAGGGGTATCTGTCCGACGACGAGTTGGCGTCGTGCGCGGAGAAGTTGCGCAAGTCAGGATACGGCGATTACCTACTCGACGTGCTGGCGCGCGGCAAAGGTTTCGAGTAAAAAACAGGGGTTTCGAGTAAAAAAACAGGGGTTCGAGTAAAAAACAGGGGTTTCGAGTAAAAAACAGGGGTTTCGAGTGAACAACAGGGGTCTCGAGTGAACAGCATGGTGGGGGAGTTGGCGTGACGATTCGTCCGTTGTCGATCGACGGGGCATGGGAATTCACCCCCGTTCAGCACGGTGACCCGCGCGGGTTGTTCGCCGAGGTGTTCAAGGGTGACGTGCTCGCGGAGGTGATCGGTCACCGCCTCGACCTCGCCCAGGTGAACCTGTCGGTGTCGGCTGCCGGGGTGCTGCGCGGGGTGCATTTCGCCGACGTTCCGCCCGGGCAGGCAAAGTATGTGACGTGTCCGAAGGGGGCGATACTCGACGTCATCGTCGACATCCGCGTCGGGTCACCGACTTTCGGCACGTACGACACCGTGCTGCTCGACGACTCGGATCGGCGCGCGGTGTACCTGTCCGAAGGGCTCGGGCACGCGTTCTGTGCACTCGAGGACGGGTCGACGGTCACGTACCTGTGCTCGACCGGCTACAACCCCGGCGCCGAACACGGCATCAACCCGCTCGACCCGGAACTGGGCATCGACTGGCCGACGCTCGCGCGCGACGGCTCGCCGCTGACCTACGAACTGTCGGATAAGGACACCGCAGCACCGGGATTGACCGCGGCGCGGGAGTCCGGCCTGCTGCCCGATCACGCCGAGGTGACGGCATATCTGCGGTCCCTCGCCGAAGCGGCGTCGTAAACGCGGCTCGAGTTGGTGAACGCGGCCGGTACACCACCGGCGTTCACCGGTTCGGGCCGCGTCTGCGCGGGGTTCAGTCTCGACTGTTCTCGATCTCGGCGTTCTGCAGCGCGACGGCGCGGGCGAGACGTGCGTAGCGTATCTCCAGCTCGCGGAACCTGAGATACGTTGCGACAGTGGTGAATGCGAAAGCGATGACCAAGCAGTAGAGGACGAGGTCGGTGCCGCGCCCGACGCCGACCCAACCCGCGACGGTCGTCAGGTCATTGGGCCGGAACATCGCGTAGACGCCGAACACCACGAACGCGACGAACAGAAGTTTCACGCCTGCAGACGATCTCGCGTTACCGCGGTTGGTCACGAAGAACCACACCAGTCCGAGGGCCGCGAGTAGAAGAAGGATCTGGATGACGATCATGGGCTATCTCCTCATGCGTCCGTGCAGCAGACCGTCGGCGACGATGTTGACGCCGTTGATCAGCGACTGCCCCTTGGCGCGCGAGTAGTCGGTGTAGAGGATGGTGACCGGTTGTTCGGCCACCCGCCAGTGATGGTGGTCGATGAGTGCCACGAACTCCGACGCGTGACTCATGCCCGCCATCAGCAGGTCGAGTTGGTCGGCGACGGTCCTGTTGAACGCCCGCAGCCCGTTGTGCGCGTCGGAGAGCCCGAGTCTGCGGGTGCGTGGACTCAGGAAGACGACGGTCCGCAGCACGATGCGACGCAGGAGCGGAACCGACTCGCTGCGACCGTCGGCGAAGCGGGTTCCGACGATGATGTCGACGGGCTCGGAGCGGAGTCGGTCGATCATGGTCACCACGTCGTCGACGCGGTGCTGGCCGTCGGCGTCGAAGGTGACGAAGTAGCTGGCGCCGGGCCGTGACCGCGCATATTCGACGCCGGTCTGGATCGCTGCACCCTGCCCGAGGTTGACCGGATGGCGGACGACGTGAATACCGGTGGATGTCGTGTGTTCGTAACCGTCACGTGCCCGATCGACTTCGGCTGCGGCTTCTCTGATCCGGGCGACGGAGTCATCGGAGCTGCCGTCGTCGACACACACGATGTTGGGGAAGGTCTTCGCGGCCTCGACGAGGACGTCGCGGATCACCGCCCCCTCGTTGTAGACGGGGATCACCAACCACACGTCGTCGTTGGTCGAGCGGTCCGTCATGGGGGTTACCCTATCGGAGCAGGTGCGCAGCACCGGCGAGTGGACGCTCGGGGGTGGCGACCGTTTCGACGTCACGGGCTCGCTCTGGTGTGAGGTCGCCGAACGCAGCCGGATCGCCGGCGTCTAGCCTGTTGGGGTGCCGATCGACGTCATGATGCCCTTTTACGGCGACGTCGATCAGTTCAAGCAGGCGGTCACGAGTGTTCTCGAGCAGTCCGATCGCGGCTTTCGGCTGGTGGTCGTCGACGACGGCTATCCCAGTGACGAGCCGCGTGAATGGTTGGCCGCCCTCGCCGACGACCGCGTGCAGTACCTGCGTAACGTGCAGAACCTCGGGGTGAACGGCAATTTTCGACGCTGCGCCGAACTCGTCATCGCCGACCGCTTCGTGGTCATGGGGTGCGACGACGTGATGCTGCCGGGGTACCTCGCCGCCGTGCGTGCGCTGTCGGCCGCGCATCCCGACGCCGCCGTGATCGCGCCGGGTGTCGAGGTGATCGACACGGACGACCGCGTGGTCCGTCCGCTCGGGGACCGGATCAAGGCTGTCCTCGCGCCGTCGTCGTCGACGGTCTTGCAGGGTGAGGCTATGGCGACCAGCCTCTACCGCGGTAACTGGACCTATTTTCCCTCGCTGCTGTGGCGCACCGAGGCGGTGCGGAAGGTCGGATTCAGGGAGGGACTCGACGTCGTCCTCGACCTCGCACTCCTCGTCGACCTCGCGTTCGCGGGGGAAGCGCTTGCCTACGACCCGCGAGTCGTCTTCCGCTATCGACGTCATGAGGCATCGGTCAGCTCGGTGCAGGCGGTGGATGGCAGGCGTTTTGCGGAGGAGAACGCCTTCTTCGCCGCGGAAGCCGCTCGGTGCAGCGCCCGCGGCTGGCCTCGTGCCGCACGCGCGGCACGACTGCACCTCACATCGCGGCTGCACCACGCGATGGCGCGGATCGGCGGCGCGGCGACTGTGGTGTCGGCCCGGGTTCAGACCCGCACGAGACGGGCCAGGTGAACTCCGACGCCAGCGAGCGGCCCGAGGACGAGCGACAGCGCGACCCGGTCGGTCACCTCGATCGGAACGACGAGCAACGCCGCACACGCGACCGCTGCCGCCCACCAGCCGGCGGCATACCAGCGATGCGCCCCGACGGACAGCGTCGCAGCGCCGGTGACGGTCAGCAGCCCCAGCGCCGTGGCACCGAGCATGAACAGTGCGATCGCCGCGCCACCGAGGGCAAAATCTGCACCGAAGATGTGTGTCAGCAGCCAGGATCCGATCGCCCACGCCGCAATCGCGCCCACGGCCCCGACCACCACCACCGCTGCGAGCGGCACAGCCAGCGACCGCATCAGCGTTGCGCGGGCGGCGACGAATCGGGTGATCAACACTCCCTGAAAGCTGTTCAGTGGCACCAGGAGTGGTGCCCGCGTGAGCGTGACAGCGAGTATGACGGCACCCACCACGCGGGAGTCGTCGCCGGGTCGTGCTGTGATGTTGATGAGGACCGGAAAGCCCATCACCACGACGGCCGACGCCAACGCGGCGGCCATGGCCGTGAGTGTGTTCGAGGCTAGTCGTCGATCGTCGACGTCGCCGGGCAGACCGACCACGCGTCGAGCGGTCGCCGACAGCGAAAGCACCACGATCCACGAGACCGAGCCGAGCACCGTGATCATCAGGAAGGCCGGCACACCCCAGTCGAACGCCACGGCGATCGCCGCGCCGAACAGTCGGATGAGTGCGTCGATACTCAGCAGCATGGCGAAGGGCGACCACGACAACGAACCCGACAGTGCGCCACAGAGATGCGCGTACACAGCGAAACTCGCAACCCCGACGGCGAGCAGTACCACCGAGAGTGTGCGGTACTCGTCGAAGACGTGACCCGCCCACAGCGGGGACGACGCCGCTACGACAGCGGCCAGCCCGACCCCGATGGCCAGATTGACGACCACCGGTCTTCCCCGGGCGACTACGGATTCCGATGCGGCGCGGACCGTCCTGGTCGTCTCCTGCAGCTGCCCGTTCTGCGCGCCGGTCACCAGTCCGTACGCCGCCCAGAACACGGCGAACACGGCGTAGCCCGTCGCACCGAGCTGGCGTGCCGCGAGGAGTAGGACCAGATATCCCGACGCCGCCGCGATCACCGTCGCGATGGTGACGCGGCCGACGGCCCCGCGGCTGCCGACCGTGGACTCGGGTTCAGACCCGGACGTCATCGACACATCGATTGCCGCGTGTCAGGACGGTTCCGGGAAGGCCGGCAGCTCGGGGGTGAACAGCCAGGCCTGCCACAGGTCGTGCAGCGGGGTGTCGGAATAGTTCGCCGCGAGTGCGATGAAGTCCTCGGTGCTGACGGTGCCGTACCGATACTTGTCGGTCCAGCGGTGCAGCAGAGCGAAGAAATTGCCGTCACCGATCCGAAGTCGTAAGGCGTGCAGCGTGATTGCGCCACGCTTGTAGACCCAGTCGTCGAACATCTTGCGCGGCCCCGGCTCGGTGAGCGGAACCCGGACAGGGTTCGCGGCGAGCTTGGCGTAGTAGTGCTTGGCCCACTCACCGGCGCTTCGACCGCCCGACCGTTGGCTCCACAACCATTCGGCGTAGCACGCGAATCCCTCGTGAAGCCAGATGTCGTGCCACTGGTCCAGCGTCACCGAATTGCCGAACCACTGATGTGCGAGTTCGTGTGCGATCAGTCTCTCGGCATTGCGACTGCCGTCGCAGTGGTTGGCTCCGAAAGTGGAGAAACTCTGTGCCTCGATGGGGATTTCGAGCGGATCGTCGGTTACCACCACGGTGTATTTGGCAAACGGGTAGGGGCCGAACATCTCGGTGAACGCCTCGACCATCTCCAGTTGCCTGCCGAAGTCGATGCGGAAGTTCTCCTTCAACCGCGGTGGCAGAACGGCTTCCACCGGAACGGGTTTGGATGCGAGACGGAGCTGCTCGTACGGGCCGACCTGGATCGACGCGAGGTAGGTCGACATGGGTTCGATCTGCTCGTACACCCACGTCGTCTGTGCTGCACGCACGCGCTTGGACTCGAGAACGCCGTTCGCGAGGGCGTAGTACGGGCTGTCGGTGGTGATCGAGATGCGGTAGGGCGCTTTGGCGCTGGGGTGGTCGTCGCAGGGGAACCACGACGCTGCGCCATTGGGTTGGTTGGCACACAGTGCACCGTCGGTGAGTTCCTCCCACCCGACGGTGCCCCACGGACCACGGATCGGACGAGGGGTTCCGCTGTAGCGGATCACGATCGTCATCGCGCCGCCGGGCGGGATGGGCGACGACGGCGTGACGACGAGTTTGCGCTGTCGGTGGCTGTACCTGACGCGCATGTCGTTGACGGTCACCTTGCTCACCTTGAGGGTCGACGCCATGTCGAGACTCAGGCGCGGCAGTTCGATGTACGACGTTGCCGTCAATGTCGCGGTGCCCTCGAGTCGGTTGCTGGACACCTTGTATTCGAGGTCGAGATCGTAGCGGGAGATGCGGTAGCCGAGGTTGCCGTTGTCGGGCAGGTAAGGGTCGACGCTGTCGGCGGGAGTCCCGAGTACCGGTTGCCGTGAACTCTTCCCCGACTTTCCCGGCACTCAACGGCTCCTGTCTCTTGCTCTACGTGTCTGTCGAATTCTCTCGGACGGATGTTCTCGGCGCCGCATTCTCGGCGCCGTTTCCTCGATCCGGACGCGAGAACTCACCCTACCCGTAGCGTTGGCTTCGTGAGGCGCGCCATGTTGTAACCGGACCATGGTCCGGTTAGATTGATCTCGACACATACACAGCAGGGGCGGGTGACCGCCCCGTGAAAGGTTGAAGCATGTACCCGATCCGTAGTCTCGGACTCTTCGCCGCGCGAGTGATCCTCGGCATCATCTTCATCGCCCATGGTTGGCAGAAGCTGCACACCTGGGGTCTCGACGGAACGAAGGCGAGCTTCAGCAAGATGGGCGCGCCCTTCCCCGAGTTCTCGGCCTACTACGCGACCTGGGTGGAACTGATCGGCGGCATTCTGCTGATCGTCGGTGTGCTGCTCCCGCTGGTGTCGGTGCTGTTGATCATCGACATGATCGGAGCGATCTTCGTCGCACACATCGACCAGGGTTTCTGGGCCTCCGACGGCGGCTACGAGTTCCCGCTTGCACTCATCGCGGGCCTTCTCGCTGTCGGCTTCGCCTCGGCGGGTGGTCTGGCGTTCGATACCCATGTGTTCCGACGCCGGAACCGCGTGGCCGACTGACCCGCGGTCAGTGCGGCGTCAGCTCAGCTGATCAGGCCGTCGATCGTGACCTGCGGCCAGCGATGTGCGTCCGCCGATCTGGTCGTCGAGACCAGATCGGCGAGCGCGGTCCCCAACGCTCTGGCGTGGCGAATCGCGACGCCGTCGACGCGTTCGTCCGACAGCAGAGTCGTCGGGTCGCTCCCGTTGCGGTGCGCGGCTGCCGCGCCGAGCAATCGGCGGGCCGCAACCGGATCGGTCTCCCACAACGCGTCGGCGGTCAGCAGGTAGAGGCGCAGGGCGTGGGCGTAGTCGGCGAGGTGCACCAGCGCCCACGCCCAGTGCTTGGCGACGTCGACTGTTGCTGCTTCTCCACGCCCGTGCGTGTGCACGTATTTGCCGTACAACTCACGGCACAGCGGATCGGAGTCGGCCCAGAGTTCGAGTGCTGACATGCAGCGCACGCAGTCGTGGACGTTCGCGAGGTACGACACCGAATACGGTCCCTCGCGTCGAGATCGCATCTCGCGCAGGACCGAGAACTCGGCGAGGGCGTGGTCGTACTCGCCGGCCGCGTAGTGCGCTTCGGCGTCCTGTTGCATTTCTGCCAACATCTCCACAGTTTCCCCGATCGAGCGTCGCCACGTGCGGTCTTTGCCGTTTCGACGTCCGACGCTGCGCCTATCGTGGAGGTGTGAGCGACGAAAACGAATCCATCATCGAAGGTGACAGCGAGTACGCACTCGACCCCGACGATCAGTTGCAACCGCAGGACACGCTCGACGATCGGGGCGTCGAAGACGTTCTCGACGAGGGATACTCACCGCCCGATTACGAGCCCAAGGCCGCGATGCGCGGGCTCACCGCCGAAGAGATGCGTGAGGGCGAGTCGCTCGACGAGAAGCTCTCCGAAGAAGAGCCCGACGTGTGGCAGAAGGACGATCCGCTCGACGAGATCGAGCGCGACGAGAATGAGGACTGGCAAGCGCACGAGAGCGATTCGAGCCCGGAGTTCGTCGAGGACGATCAAGTGGGTGACCGACGCGCAGGCCGACTCCTCGCCCCAGACGAGGGTGGCGTCGTCGACTCGGAATCGGAGGCCGTGGCCAGCGACTGCGGTATCGACGGTGCCGGTGCGAGCGCAGAAGAGGCTGCGGTGCATGTGGTCGACGAGGGTGAGGACGCCGCCGACGCGCAGTGGGAGGACGAAGAAGAGGGTCGCTGAGCACAGGGCGCCGCCGGCCTGGGACTGCAGGGCGTCGGGTTCCCCGCTTCGCGGCCGGCGATGTCAGACCCCTGTGCTGGACTGGGCCAAGGGTTGTGAACCGCCTGCTCGGCGCGTGCGGCGTTGACAGGATCCGAGACCCTGGCAACGATGGTGTTGTCGGCGCGCGACCACTCGGTCGCCCGTCCCCCGACGATCAGCCACCGGAGGTATTCCAGTGAGCATCACCAATCGCATGTCCGCCGAGCAGGTTTCGGCACCCACAGACGAAGCGTCGAGAACCCGACGATTCCTCGACATCAGGGCGTTGACCGATCGACTGACCTCCACACTGTCGGCCGAGGACCAGACCCCGCAGTCGATGACCGCTGCCAGCCCGACCAAGTGGCATCGCGCGCACGTGACCTGGTTCTTCGAGGAATTCATCTTGCGCGGCGACCCGTCGTACGTGGTCTATGACGAGGCCTTCCGCTACCTCTTCAACAGCTACTACGAGACGGTCGGCGAGCGGCACCCCCGACCCGACCGCGGTCTGGTGACCCGTCCGGGCATCACCGACATCACCCGCTACCGCGAGTACGTCGACTCGGCGATGTGCGATCTGCTCGAGCGTGGCGACCACGACGAATCGACGCTCGCGCTACTGGAACTCGGGTGCAACCACGAGCAACAGCATCAGGAACTGATCCTGATGGACCTCAAGCATCTGTTCTCCACACACCACTTCGACCCGGTCTACGTCGACCGGCCGGTGGACGTGCCGGGTTCGCCCGAGTCCCTGACCTGGCGAGCCGTTGCGGGCGGTGTCGTCGAAGTCGGAACACCGTTCGCGGGCTCAGGCACCACGCCCGACACATTCGCCTACGACAACGAGGGACCGCGTCATCGCGTGTTCCTGGAGGATTTCGAGATCGCCGAGCGGGCGGTCACGAACGCCGAGTGGCTGGAGTTCATGGCGGACGGCGGCTATGGGCGACACGAGCTGTGGTTGTCCAACGGTTGGGCCCATATCAACGAAACAGGCTGGCGTGCACCCGGCTACTGGTCTTTCGACGACGGAGAGTGGACGACGTTCACACTGTCGGGGCGTCGGGCCGTGGTGCCCGACGAACCGGTCATGCATGTGTCGTTCTACGAGGCGGACGCCTTCGCACGATGGGCAGACGCTCGTCTGCCGACCGAATTCGAGTGGGAGTACGCGGCAACCGGCGCGCCGAGCGTGCCGGGCGGCCCGAACCCGGCGGGAGTCGGCGGCGCGCGTGGACAGCTGCTCGATCCGGCACGATGTCACCCGCGTCGAGCTGGTTCGGCGATGATCGGCGACGTCTGGGAGTGGACGTCGAGTGCCTATCTGCCCTATCCGGGCTTCGCGCCCGCGAACGGGGCCGTCGGCGAGTACAACGGCAAGTTCATGTGCGATCAGCACGTCCTTCGCGGTGCCAGCGCGATCACCCCGCCCGGCCACGAACGGGTCAGCTACCGCAACTTCTTCCCGGCCGATTCACGCTGGGTCTTCTCGGGATTGCGTCTGGCCCGATGACCTCGACCACCGCCGACTCGGCGCTCGCAGCCGATGCAGCAGAAGGCCTCTGGCAGGACCCTCCCGTGCTGCCGACGAAGTGGCTCTACGACGAACGCGGCAGCAAACTGTTCGACGAGATCACCTTCCTGCCCGAGTATTATCCGACGCGTCGTGAGACGGCGATCCTCACACGCCACGCCGCCGACATCGCGTCGACGACGGACGCGACGATGATGGTCGAGCTAGGCTCGGGAACCTCTACCAAGACTCGACTTCTGCTCGACGCTTTTGCCGCCAACGCCGCCGAGCACGGGCGCACTTTCACCTACGTACCCGTCGATGTCAGTTCCGAGATGCTGCGCAGCACAGCCGACGTCCTGGCCACCGACTATCCGTCACTCGTCATCGAACCGGTGCTCGCCGACTTCACCGAACCGGGACTTCGCCTACCCGAGACAGACGGGTCGCGACTCGCCGCGTTCCTCGGGGGAACCATCGGGAACTTCGACGACGCCGCGCGCCACGCGTTCTTCGCCCGACTGTCCGAAGCGCTGAGCCCGGGCGACTACCTCCTCCTCGGAGCCGACCGCGTCAAGGACACCGGTCGACTTGTCGCCGCATACGACGACAAGGCCGGTGTCACAGCAGATTTCAACCGCAACATGATCGAAGTGTTGCGTCGGGGTCTTGATGCGACAGGTCTGTTCGTCGACGATTTCGACCACATCGCCCGCTGGAACCCCAAAAAGCACAGGATCGAGATGTGGCTACGCGCACGGCGCGATGTCGACGCTCACTTCGGGGCACTGGATCGCGACTGGTCGCTGCCCGCAGGCGCGGAGATCCTCACCGAGATCAGCACCAAGTTCGCACCCGACCAACTCGCCGACGAACTGTCCGCGGCAGAGTTACCTGTCGTGACCACGTGGACCGACGACGCCGACGACTTCCAGGTGACCTTGAGTCGTCGATAAGCGGACCGTCGACACACGGAGTCAGGTGGCGGCACCTCCCATGAGATGGCCCCTCAGGACTCCAACAGCTCGCGCACCCGCGGGATCACCTGTGTGCCATAGAGTTCGACGCTACGCATGAGCGCGGAGTGCGGGAGTGTGCCGTGTGAGTACTTGAGATCGAACCGGCTCAGTCCCAACGCCTTCGCAGTGTTCGCGATCTTTTGCGCCACCGTCTCCGTGGACCCGACGTAGAGCGAACCGTTGGGTCCGGTCGACTGATCGAACTCGATGCGTGTGGGTGGCGGCCAGCCGCGTTCGGCGCCGATGCGACCGACGCTGACGCGGTAATGCGGCCACAGTTCGTCGCGTGCCTGTTCGTCGGTGTCTGCGACGTGCCCGGGGGAGTGAACTCCGACGGGGAGATCGGTTGGCTTGTCGAGTTGTTCGAGGGCACGACGATAAAGGTCGACGTACGGTGCGAACCGCAGCGGATCGCCACCGATGATCGCGAGCATCAGCGGGAGGCCGTAGCTCGCGGCCCGAACCACCGATTCCGGGCTCCCACCCACTGCGATCCACGTGGGCAGCGGGGGATTCTCCAGCAGTGGGTAGACCGATTGGTCATCGAGCGCAGGCCGCAGAGTGCCGCTCCAGGTGACGGGCTGACCGGTCCGCAGCTCGGCGAAAAGCGAGAGCTTCTCGTTGAAGAGCTCTTCGTATTGGTCGAGCTCGAACCCGAACAGCGGAAACGACTCGGTGAACGAACCGCGCCCGAGAATCACCTCGGCGCGTCCCGACGAGATCGCGTCGACGGTCGAGAAGCGCTCGAACACCCGGATCGGGTCGTCGGAACTGAGCACGGTGACGGCCGATCCGAGTCGTATGCGTCGGGTACGCGCCGCTATCGCGCCGAGCACGACATCCGGTGCCGAGACCGCGTAGTCGTCGCGGTGATGCTCACCGAGTCCCAAGAAGTCGACGCCGACGGAATCGGCGAGGACGGCTTGCTCGAGTACGTTGCGGATCGTCTGCGCGTAGGAGACGGTGTCGCCGGAGTCGTCGACGGTGACGTCGCCGAAGGTGTCGAGTCCGAGTTGGAGGGTCATAAGTCCCATCCTGCCCGACTACGCGGACGAATCCACTGCGCCGGCCCTCAGCCATCCACGAATGCCTGTACCTTTAGGCACGGCCGAAATAGTCGGTTCCCGCCAAGCTAGGAGAAACCAAATGTGGGAAGGCTTCTGGAACTTCCTGTGGACGATGGTCGTGATCTTCGCGTTCGTCGCCTACCTGATCGTGTTGTGGTACATCATCGCCGACCTCTTCCGCGACCATAAGTCCTCGGGGTGGGCCAAGGCAGCCTGGGTCATCTTCCTGATCATCTTCCCCTACATCACGGCCATCGTGTATCTGCTGGTGAAGGGCAGGGGAATGCAGGAGCGCGCGCAGGCCGCCGCCGCGGAATACAAGAAGGAATCCGACACGTACATCCGCGACGTCGCGGGTACCTCTCCCGCTCAGCAGATCGCGGACGCGAAGTCGCTTCTCGACTCCGGCGCGATCACCCCCGAAGAATACGAACAACTGAAGTCGAAGGCTCTCGCCTCGAACTGAGTGCACTGAATTCTCGACAGCACAAGCACATACAGCGAACTGCCCGTCCCCCAGGGGGCGGGCAGTTCGCGTGCGCGAATGCCGGTTGTCCGAGCCGAC
>NZ_BAFB01000007.1 GCF_000248075.1 Gordonia otitidis NBRC 100426
CGGGATTCGGTCTGCCACTCGGTCACATGGCCGTCGCCATCGGCACCGGTCACCGCGTCCATCTCGTCGACGTCGGCTTCGGTGGCGACATGGTCACCGCGGAGATAGACCTCGATGATCCACGGACGTGGGACGTGCGAAGTGCAGGCGGCGGCTACGTGCTCGACGGGGCGGTGCGACCACTCCACGAGTTCGCCGCGATGGCACGGTGGCACAGCACCGACCCGGCGTCGAGATTCACGGGATCGGTGATCTGCACACGTGACGACGGTGAGCGTCGCCACACCCTGACCGCACGCCCGGGAGAGCGCGGATACCGACTGGTGACCACCGGATCCGACGGAACGCGGGTGACCGAGCCGGTGACGATGAACGAATCGGTCGCCTTGTTGCGCAACGTGTTCGGAATACATCTCGATCATCCGGTGGCCGCCCGCGACACCGGGGCTCACGTGAACCGCCACGACGTCGGGAATGGCAGGCCTAGGTAGATCTCGCCGAGTGCGCGTTGCTCGTCGAGGGATGACGTCCACCGCAATAGGCGTGCGCGACGGAGTTCCCAGTCGAACGGGTCGTCGGAGAATTTGTGGAGGAGTGACGTGAGATTCCACGAGAACGACTGCGCCTGCCAGATCCTCGGCAGGGCGCGGGCGGTGTAGGCGTCGAGTTCTTCACGCTTGCCCGTCGCGTAGAAGGCGCCCAGTGCATGGGAGAGCACGCACGCGTCCGACACCGCAAGGTTGAGTCCCTTCGCGCCGGTGGGCGGGACGATGTGCGCGGCGTCGCCCAACAAGAACAACGAGCCGAGTTGCATGGGCTGGGTCACGACGCTACGCAGTGGGGCGAGGCTGCGGTCGATGATCTCACCGGTCTGCAACGGCGGATGGTCGTCGGCCGCGCTGCGCCGCGCGAGCTCGGTCCAGATCTGTTCGTCGGTGAAGTCCGTGAGTCGGGTGTCGGCGGGCACCTGCAGGTACTGTCTGCTCAATTGTGGTCCGCGCATGCTGTGTACGGACAGACCATCCGGGTGGGCGCAGTACATGCCTTCTTCGGTGACCGGGGTGGATCGCGCGAGAATCCCCAGCCAGGCAAAGGGATACGTGCGTTCGAGAGTCTCCGTGTACGGCGCGAGTGTGGCCCGGCCGACGCCGTGGAAACCGTCGCAGGCGGCGATGACGTCGGCGTCGACGCGGTGTCTGACGCCGTCGAGCATGTACTCGACAGATGGCGCGGTGCCGTCGAAATCGTGCAGTGACACCTCTTCGGCGCGGAAGACCGGCTCACGTCCCACGGCGCGGAGTCCGTCGATGAGATCGGCCACGATCTCGGCCTGGCCGTAGACGTATGCGTTGCGGCCGCTGAGCCGATGGAAGTCGAGATGATGGGTCGTGCGCTCGAGGCGGATATAGAAACCGTTGTGCACCAGAGCTTCACGGTGGAGACGGTCGGCGACACCGAGTTCGGTGAGGACGTCGACGGTCGAGTTCTCGATGACGCCCGCGCGGACTCGTGAACGTACGTGGTCCTCGGTCTGTCGCTCGAGTACCACGGCGTCGATGCCCTGACCGGCGAGCATGTGGGCCAACGTCAGGCCTGCGGGGCCAGCGCCGATGATCGCAACCTGGGTCCGCGTCGAATGTTGTGGCGCGTCAGATGTTCTCACGGTCCCCCTCCGCATCTCGTTCTGAGACGTCTGATCGTGTCGTCCGCTCGGATGATCGGTGGCAACTGTGAGCACGGTCGCAACGACAAGTTTTCTCTTCAGGTTTCGTAAGCCTACCCTTATCTAGTACGGTTGGGCGAGCCGGGCAACCGGAGTGCGGTCTGGTGCCGATACCGCGACGATGACCACGACCTCATACGAAGGGGAGATCGGTGACGGACACGTACAACGGGGATACTCCGCGCGCGGTAGACGATGAAATGACCGAATTCGAGCACGAATTCGAGCCGGAAGCGCCCGACGACCCGGGTTCGGACGCGCCTCAGGCGCCCACCGTGACCGTCGTCATCCCGGCGCGCAACGAGGCTCTGAACCTGCCCTACGTCGCCGAGCGGATGCCCGCTGTCGACCAGATCGTTGTTGTCGACGGGAACTCTGTCGACGACACGATGCGGGTCGCGCGCAGGCTCTGGCCAGACGCCGTGATCATCTCCCAGACCAGGGCGGGCAAGGGCAACGCACTCGCATGCGGTTTCGCTGCCGCGACGTGCGATATCATCGTGATGATCGACGCGGACGGCTCCACCGATCCTGCGGAGATCCCCCGATTCGTCGAAACACTGGTCGGCGGTGCAGATCTCGCGAAGGGAAGCCGCTTTTCCCATGGCGGTGGCAGTGATGACATCACGACGTTCCGCCGACTGGGCAACAAGGGGTTGAACTTCCTCGTCAACCGGATCTTCGGCACCACATTCGCCGACCTCTGCTACGGCTACAACGCCTTCTGGCGTCGGCACCTCGTGGTGCTCGACCTCCCCGACACCGCGCTCGTCGACCATCAGTGGGGTGACGGCTTCGAGATCGAGACGGTCATCAACGTGCGCATGGCACGCGGGGGCCTGTCCATCAGCGAGGTCGGCTCCCACGAGAGCTGCCGAATCCACGGGCGCAGCAACCTCAATGCCTTCAGTGACGGGTTCCGTGTCCTCCGCACCATCGAGTACGAGCGCCGAACACACCGGGCGGTGCGGCGCGCCCGGGTCGCCGACCCGGCCTAGGACGGGACAGCCCCCGCTTCCCGGCCACGAGTCCGCCTATCGGGGTGCGGCCGTCGGATCATGCTCGAGCACAAGGGTGTCGGAATTCTCGTAGATGGTCCGCCAACCCGGTGTCTGACGCATGATGTCCTCGAACTCGGCCGGCGCGCCAGGTCCGTACTCTCCGTAGTACTCGATGACCCGTCGCGACTGCGTCGTGAACGCGACGATTGTCGGCTTGTCGGTCTCGCCGACTTTCCATTCGAGCCAACCGAGCTGCTCCGGAGTTGGGAAAGTGCCACGGGTGTCAGCCAATTCGTACGACAACGGATAATCGAAGTAAGGATTGGCGAGCGTCAGCGGCGCGTAGTTGTCGTTGATCCGGGCGGGCAGTCCCGCCCCGTACAGCATGATGATGCGCGTGCCGGGCGGAGTGTTCGCGGTGATGCGGTCGATGGCGTTCACCTGCTCCCGCGTCTCTACCACCGTCGGCCACAGGGCGAAGTACGAATAGGCGCCGGCGAGTGCGGCCACGACGACGGCGACTGCAGCGGCCGCGGCGAGAAGACGACGTCGACCGTCCCGAAAACCGTCAAGAGCCGCAACGACATACGGTGCGACGAGCAACCCGCAGCCCAGCAGTGAGTACAGGTAGACGCGGAAGATTGCCTCACCCCCGTAACTCTGCCCGAGCAGGAGCGCGAGAGGAGAGAACGCCACGATCGCGCAGGCGATCACGTACGGACGTTTGTTCTTCCACCCGGCGACGGCGGCGAGACCAGCGAGGAGCAGGACGCCGGCAGACAGAGCCCGACAGACCAGCGAGGTGATCTCCTTGGCAGGCACCCCGGAAGCGGTGACGTTGCTGGTGGCATTGCTCACCGGATTGCCTCCCGAGAGGATTCCGTATGGTGCCACTGCGTCGAAGTTGAGGGCCAGGTATGCGCCCGCTATACCGATCATCACCGCCACCGCCCACCACGGTCGCATCTGTCGGAAGATGACGAGCGCGACGGCGGCGGCGAGCGCCCAGAACGGGGTGAGTTGATGTGTGGGAACGATCGCGGCGAAGGGGATGATGGCGAGAACGCCCATCTGCCGGTGGTGCCGTGAGGCGATCAGCATCGTCAGCAGCCCATAGGCGATGACCAGTGTCCACGCCTGTGGTGAGAAGTAGTCCTGAGCAACCCAGTTGACCATCTCGACGCAGAATGCCGCGGTGACCGCCACACGCCTCGATGCCCCGATGGTCCGTGATGCCGAGTACACGATGACCGCGATGAGCACGTGGATGACCGGCGCGAAGGCATGCGCGAGGGTCATGGGATCGAGGCCGGTGACGTCGGAGAACCAGGCCGTCGTGACGAAGAATGCCGGCCACTGGGCATAGATGTCGGTGCCGTTGGGCTGGATGAGGTCGTGTGCCAGCACGTACCGCACGACAGCGATGTGTTTGTAGGTCCATTCGTACAGCGGCACTTCGGTTCCGAGCCAGGTGGTACCGCGCTCGATCACGATCAGCGCGACCAGCGCCGCCACCGCGGTCGGCGTTCGACGCCGCGCGACAGCGATCACGAATGCTGTGGCGACGAGAACGACCGCGGGGATGAGTAGTGTGCCCGCGCCGGAGAAGAGTAGACCGAAGAAGCTGGCGTCGACGCCCGGAAGCCCGATCGACAACGCGACCACCCAGAGGATCACAGCGAGACCGAGGAAGACGACGGACACGTCGAATCCGATGCTGCGCAACGAACTCAGCGCGCGTGACGCGAGATCGGTGTGCCACTGACGTAGGGGCGGTGCCGAACGCGTGCGAACGTACGATGAGAGGCTGCTGCACAGAACTGCCAGACATCCGACGACCAGGATGGACGTGGGATGCCAGCGATACGACCACATCGCGCCGATGGCGACGATGGTCGTCACCGACATGCTGAGCGTGACGATGACGGCAGGAAGAACACGTCGTGGTACCTGCACCCAGGTGGCGATCGCCGCCCCGGGGCCGATGAACACGAACGCTGCGACGAGCAGCGCACGCACCGCGGTCGGCAACGGCACGAGACCGAGGAGGCCGAGCAGCGCTGAGATGAGCGCGACGTCGGACAGTCGATACGTGACCGCCTGTCTCCGTTCGGTCGCCGTCGTCGACGGCGCCGGTGAGTCGACGGCGTCGGTGCGTGCGCTCGATGCTTCTGAGTTCGATGCCGACCCGTTCGGAGTCGGTGCAGTCGGTGTCGGCGTCGCCGCTGTCGGTGTCATGTGCTCGCTCCGGTGTGTGTCCTGCGACGGCCGCCCGCGAGTAGCGGTGTCGCGTTCCTGCGCGTCCATCGACCTCGCGCAAGTGCCAGCGGACCGCGCAACACCGAGAACACCTCGACGCGGCCGACCGAGGCCGAGATGTCGACGAGGACGCTGTCGGGCGGACGGCAGACACCGCCGTAGGCAGCCGATGCGCGTGAGACCGCGCGAAAACGCCTGCGCAGTACGGAGAAGGCAAGTCGCCGGTGTGCGGCATCGCACGCGATCTTGGTCAACACGGCGCCGAGACCGGCGCCGTAACCTCGCGCCTGGGAGAGAAGGGCGTCGTTGTCGCTGCGATGTCGGTGCCAGACGATCGCCGACGGCTCGGACACCAGGCTGTACCCGGCTACGAGAACGCGGAGGAACATGTCGAGATCCTCGCCGCCCATCGTCTTCGTGCCTGCCCCCAGCGCCTCGTCGAACCCGCCGAGGCGCACGATGCGATCCCGGTGGACGGCGAAGTTCGCTCCGGTCCCGTAGATACCGACCTGGTACGGGAACAGCGGGACGTCCTCTGGCGGATCGTCCAGGGAGTACCGTCGTGCGGTGATGTTGTCGGCCCAGGAGACCCGCCAGTCGAAGTATGCCTGTGCGGGCGTGCGTAATTCGCCGCTGGGAACGAGTCCGCACACGCAGGCGACGTCGTCTGCGCGTGCGAAACCCGCCAGCAGGCCCGCGATCCAGCGGGGGTCGACCACCACATCGTCGTCGGTGAACGCGACTATCTCGTGAGAGGCCGCCACCAACCCTGTGTTCCGTGCGGCCGACAGACCGGGCACCGGTTCGGTGACCAGCCGCACACGCTCGTCACCGAACTGCTCGACGACCCGAGCGGTCGCGTCGGTCAGGGGTGCGTTGTCGACGACGATGATCTCGAGTGAGGGATGCGCAAGGCGCGCGAGCGATTCCAGGGCGAATCGCAGATCCGCAGGGCGCTCGCGCGTGCACACCACGATCGACACGGGTTGATCAGACACAGCGGGGATACTCGCCTGTGTCGCCGGTGGAATCGACACGGTCGCGAGCCCGTTCTGCAGCGGCGTCTCCGCGAAACGGACGGGCACACCGGAATCACGGATGAGTATCCGCGCACGGGTGTACCCCTCGGCGTCGACCGGACGACAGACGACGGTGTCGCCGACCGATCGTGTCGTGTGTGCGAGCTCTGCTGTGTCGAGTTGCCCGATCCAGGTCGCATCGGGCCATTGCGGTCCTCCCGTGCTGGGCATGACCGGGTGCAGTTCGACTGGCGCCGTGAACAAATCGGTCATGTGCCGGAGCTCCGTTCGGTTGTGGTCACCCGAATCCAATCGACCGTCATCGTGGCGGGGAAGGTGGTGTCGGCTGACGGCGGGCCGGGCCAGTCGCCTCCGACGGCGACGTTGAGGAGGACGTGGAAGGGGGCGTCGAACACCCATTGGGAGTCCGCGGCGAGATCGGACGGTGTCACGGAGAACAGCTCGCGGTCGTCGATACCGGTGACGATGTGACCGGGCGACTTGCGTATCCAGTAGGTGTGAAATGTGTCGGCGAGCGGGAAAGGTGCGGGACCCGAAGCCGAGAGATTCTGTCCGCGAGGGTCGGAGTCTGCAGGCGTGTGGATTCCGGTGTGGTAATCGGTTGCGGCGTTCAGTGTCTCGATCACGTCGATCTCTCCTGCGCGTGGCCAGCCGACCTCGTCGAGGGAGTCGCCGAGAAGCCAGAACGCCGGATGCAGTCCCTGACCGGACGGAAGCGAGATGCGCGCCGAGACGGTGCCGTAGAGCAGGGAGTACTTGCCGCGGGTGGTGAGGCGGGCCGAGGTGATCGTGTCGCCGTCGCGCCGCGCGGAGATCAGCAGATGGCCCTTGCCGTCGAGCCTCACGTTGTCCGTGCTGTCGGTGTAGACCTGCTGTTCTCCGTTGCCCCAGCCCCCACCTCCGGTCTCGGCCGTCCACACTCCGCCGATGGGGCCCGCTGGACCGTCGAATTCGTCGGAGACGACGTGCGTATCGGCGGTGTCCGTTGCGGGATCGGCGGTTCCGCGCGGTAGCGCGCATGCCGTGAGCGAGAGGGCGAGCATGCCGGTGACCGCGCACACGAGTTGGCGTTTCATCCGCTGGTCACCGGCGCGGGTTGGATCGGCTCTGCGCCCGCGGCGCCGCTCGACCGATCTCGGGGAGCGCGGACCCGTCCACTCGACACCCCGGCGACGACGACTGCCACGAGGATCGGGTAGACGATCAGTCGCTGGGTGCCGCCCGACCCGAACCATCCGGTGAGACCCGTTGCGTAGGAGATGAATGCGACCGTCGCGACGGTTCCGGCAAGCGCCGCGATCGCGCGGATACCCGGCGTCAAGCGTGTGGAACCGGAGAATCCGACCATCGCGATCCCGACCGACGCGAGGACGAAGAACGTCGTGAGTGCGGCGGAATGATGTTGATAGTCGGCCTTCTCGGTGATGATTCCGCTGACCGCCAGTCCGACCCCGGAAATCACCAACGCGCCGGCGTGGGGGAACGTGACGATGCGTCGTAGCGCCCAACTCGCCGCAACGGTCGAGATGGCGAGGCCGGTGAGAACCAGGCTCACATTCATCACGGGGTAGAGCGCACTGCAGGGCCAACGCCCCTGTGGTCCACAGAATTCGAGTCCCAGCGGCCCGAGCTGATCGGTCCGGTACGAGTAGTGACCACGCCACGTGGCCGACACCACCCATTCGGCGGCGAAGTACTGCAGCACGACCAACGCGGCGACCAGCGTGATGCGTGGGTCGGCGAGGAGTCGGAGGATTCTCATCTGACGGGACTCACTTCTCTGGAGGGCTCGCTGGAGTTCACAGGTGCGCCGCGTCGAAGCGCACCCACCGTACCGACGGCGAATCCGGCGCAGGTCGCGACCAGTCCGGCAACCAGTGCGCCGACGCGTGTCGGAGTTCGGCGTGAGCGCCAGATGCCCGCCGGGAGAGTGCGGGTCGCGTATCCGCGTTCGGCAGCCAGTGCCGCGTCGGTAGAGGTCAGTCGAGACAACGTCGCCTTGGACCGCCCTTCCTCGTAACACCGACGGGCAAAGTAGGAGAACCGGTCCCGGCCGGTGGAGACCGCGTGATGCACCAGGAAACCGGTGTCCCGAACGATCGTCGTACCCGGGAAGCGCTGGTAGAGGGCGATTCCCATCAGGGTTTCCTCGCAGCCCGCGGGTAGGTCGTTGCGACGTCCCAGGAGCGCGGAAAAGCCGCCGATCGCGTCGAGTCGATCACGACGCACGGCCATCGCCGCTCCGATCGGATTGCGGATCCGCGCGCCGTCGGCCGGAAGTCCGCGGTAGTCGCATCCGACGACCCATCCGAACTCATCTGGGAACCATGTCGGTTGTGGTACAAGCCAGTTCGCCTCGACTGCGCCACCGATGGCGCTGACGTCGTCGTCGGCGAACCTCGTCCGGATCGCTTCGAACGACCCAGGTGCGGGCTCGGCATCGTCGTCGATGAACACCAGGACGTCGCCGCGCGCTGTCGTCGAGCCGGTGTTGCGGGCCCCCGACAGGCCACGAGGTCCCGACGACGCGGTGACCCTGACAGCCGTGCCGTCGAGTCGCGCTTGCAGTGCTGCGAGCAGATCGTCGTTGTGATCGACAACGACGACAAGCTCGTCGCCGTCGCGCAGTTGGGCATGTGTCGCGGAGATGGACCTGTCGAGAAGCTCGGTGCGCGCGAAGGTGTAGCAGCAGATGATCGCCGACAGAGAGGGCGTGGCGGGGTGCTGCGGATGCGGGTGCGGCAACTTCGACTCCGGACGACATGCGGGGCGACGGACCCCGGTAGCCTAACCCATGGGATTAGGGAAGGCTAACCAAACCCCCCAGGGTCTGCGCCGGAAGGTCGGCGAGTGCGGCGGCGACCGCTTCCCTGGCGACGACATCAGGGCGGAAGGTGGCGGTCAGACACAGACTCCCAGCGGCCAACGTGCTGGTGACGGTCAGCCCGGTAGGAGCCGGAGGGTCGGCGACACCGATGACGAACGCCCGGTCGTCGTCGACGAAACGCCAGCGGCCGTCCCGCCCGGGAACCACTCCTCCCGACGAGTGCAGGAGGTCGACGGCGGCCTCTCCTGTCGGCGCGACTGATCGCTGGTCCGGGAGTCCGGAACGACCACGGTGTTGCTCGAGCCGCGACTTCAGGGCTGTCACAAGCAAATTCGCCACTGGCCGTCCCATCCTCGTCGCCGATGCGAGTTGGGCCTGCAGGGCCGCTGGTGGGGTATCGGGGAGGACGACGAAGTCGAGACCGGCCGCGAAGTTCGCCATCGTGCGCACGGTGCCCGGCAGGTAGGCCCTCGCGTCGAACGGCAGTGTGACCATCGGATTGACCCGCACTCCCGCGGCCGTCAGCGCACGCACCAGGGCGACGGTGTGAATGGTGAACATCCCGACACCGGGGGCATGTGCTCTCCGCGCCGCGCGCATCGACTCCACCACGTCGGCGCCGATCCTTACGAAGACACTCGTGGTCTCGCGTGGCGGATCGACCCGACCCATCTCGCAGGTCTGCGGCGCACGGTAGTCGCGGGACCGATGCATCCGCGCGAGCGCGACGATCCGTCGTGGATCGCACAGCGTCGCCGCACCGGCGATCGCCAATGCGCGCGTCGATGTGCGGTGCCGCGACGACGCGAGGTCCTCGTGATCGGCGACGCCGAGCAGGACGTCGACGATGGTGTTGAGCAGGGTGGTGTCGCCGAGTCCGTGGTCGTAGTCGATGGCCACGTGTTCGCCGCTGAGGATGACACGGAGCTGGTCTGACGGGAGCGTCGACAACGCGTCGAGCAGCGTTCGGGGTTCGTCGGTCGGGGGCACCGTGTGTACGGCGGAAGCGAGTGCACCGGGTGCGAAGAACCATCCACGACGGTTGGTCGACGGTTGCAGTCCGATTCGTGCCTGTGGGCCGATCTCGGCGAAGCGGAGGAGTCGAGCGGTCGCGGTGCCGGCGTCCGGGAGATCGAGTGGGCCGAGGACGATGGCACTGCGTCGAGCAGCGTGGTGCACGTCGATGGCCCCGCCGGTCACGGGGCGTGGCGTCTCGAGGTGGGGGGCCGGGCAGCTCATTACCGGAGACTTTAACAAAGCCTTACCTAATAAGAGTGGCTGCCTCGAATGTCCAATTCATCTTCCGTTCACCTTTGGTGTCCGGGCCGTCCACCAGCGCACCCTACTGTCAGTGCGACCGGGCAACGCCGCACGGCGGAACTGCCATGTTCTGATGCTGGAGGGAACCAGAAAGTGAAATTGAGTCGTACAGGAGCTGCTGTCGCCGTGATGGCGGCCAGTTCCGCCCTCGTTCTCGGTGCGTGTAGCAGCAACGCGGACAAGGGGGGCACCAGCGCGGCGCCCGCATCCGCGGTGACCGACATCAAGTGTGAGGGCAAGCAGTCGCTCAAGGCGAGCGGTTCCACAGCCCAGGCCAACGCCATGAAGATCTTCTCCACGTCGTTCGCGAAGACCTGCCCGGGTCACGAACTCGCCTACGGCGGCGGCGGTTCGGGTCAGGGCGTGTCCGACTTCACCCAGAACCTCACCGACTTCGGCGGCTCCGACTCGCCGCTCAAGGGTGACGAGATCCAGAAGGCCGCGCAGCGTTGCGGTTCCGAGGCGTGGCAGCTGCCGCTCGTCTTCGGACCGATCGCCGTGACCTACAACATCGACGGAGTCGACGACCTCGCGCTCTCCGGTCCGACGCTGTCCAAGATCTTCAGCGGTGAGGCCAAGACCTGGAACGATCCTGCGATCGCCGCCGACAACCCGGGCAAGACCCTGCCCGCCACCCCGATCAGCGTGATCTACCGCGCCGACCAGTCGGGAACGACCGACAACTTCCAGAAGTACCTGACCGCCGCGGGTGGCTGGACCAAGGGCGCGGGCAAGACCTTCAACGGTGGTGTCGGCGAAGGTAAGCAGGGCAACCCCGGTGTCGGTTCCGCAGTGAAACCGACTCCCGGCTCGATCGCCTACGTCGAGTGGGCGTACGCACAGTCCAACAAGCTGTCAATGGCCAAGATCATCACCGACCAGGACAAGAGTGGTGTCGCGCTGAACGCCGAGACCGGCGGTAAGACCATCGAATCGGCGAAGCTCAAGAACGGTCCCGAGAACCACAACATGGTCATCGACACCGAATCGTTCTACAAGCCGACCACCGCGGGCGCCTACCCGATCGTTCTGGCAACATATTCGATCGTGTGCTCGAAGTACGCCGATACTTCGGTAGGACAGGGAGTCAAGACGTTCCTGTCGGTCGCATCTGCACCTCAAAACCAGGGCCAGGACCTGATCAACGCGGGCTACATCCCGCTACCGAGCGACTTCCAGCAGAAGCTGACGTCGTCGATCAACGCCCTGCAGTAGTAGCAACACACGAAGATCACCGACTGAGAAGCGATATGAGTTATGTCTGTGGATGACACCACCGGTGTGGGCCGGGGGAAGGCGGAGACCCCGCCCGAACCCGGCGCGCAGCCCCCTGAATCGCCCGAGCAGTTGCCCGCCGACTCCGACGAGCAACTCGACGAGCAGATCCACCCGGGCCTGCGCAGTCACCGCGGTGCCATGGGCGACCGCATCTTCTCCTATCTCGCCCGGGGTACGGGCTTCTTCGTCGTCGTCCTCGTCGCCGGTATCGGCATTGCGCTGATCATCAATGCCATACCGGCGATGGTGGCGAATCACGGCAACTTCATCTTCTCCTCCGACTGGGACGTCAGTTCGTCGAACTTCGACAACGACACCGTGCGGTTCGGTATCTGGGAGTTGTTCCGTGCGACGGTGCTGACCTCGCTGTTCGCCCTGGTCATCGCCACGCCGATCGCCATCGGGATCGCGGTGTTCCTGGTGGAGTACGCACCTCGACAGATCGCCCGACCGCTCGCAGCAGTGATCGACCTGCTCGCCGCGGTGCCGTCGATCATTTTCGGGCTCTGGGGCATCTACATCCTCGCTCCCGTCATCGCACCGGTCGCCGGATGGCTGAACGACGTCCTGGGTTGGTTCTTCCTGTTCTCCGCCGGGAGCACGTCGGTGCGCGGTGGAGGCACGATCTTCACCGCCGGAGTCGTGCTCGCGATCATGATGCTGCCGATCATCACGTCCATCACCCGAGAGGTGCTGCGGCAGACGCCACCGGGGCAGAAAGAAGCCGCTCTCGCGCTCGGCGCGACCAAATGGGAGGTCATCCGGATGACGTCCTTCCCGTACGGTCGCTCCGGCATGATCGCCGCGGCGATGCTCGCCCTCGGTCGTGCTCTCGGCGAGACGATCGCGGTGATGATCATCCTGAGTGCGGCGGTCGGTCGTCTCAAATGGTCGCTGTTCGAGGGTGGCGACACGTTCGCGTCGAAGATCGCTCGTGACGTCGGCGAGTTCGTCGGTAGCCAGGACACGCAGAGCGCCTACATCGCCGCCGGACTGGTGCTCTTCCTCCTGACGTTCGTGGTGAACGCGATCGCCCGCGTGGTCGCAGGCGGAAAGGTCAACGGATGAGCATCGCACTGGACAAAGGCGCGGGCGGCGGACCCGTCAAACAGCACCCGTCCGCGTTCCGAGAGATCTCACTGAGCCGTCGAATCCGGAACAACGGAGCGCGCATCGCCTTCTTCGCCTGCTTCGCCCTCGGCGTGATCCCGCTGGTGTGGTTGCTGTGGACCGTGATCTCCAACGGCGCGAGTGCCATCACCGATCCGCACTGGTGGTTCGGTGATGCGTATGCGGTGGACACGACGACCGACTACGGCGCGGGTATCGCCCCGGCGATCGTCGGCTCGGTCATCCAGGCGCTCGTCGCGACGATCATCTCCGTCCCGATCGCGGTGCTCACCGCGGTCCTCCTCGTCGAGTATCCGACGTCGAAGCTGGTCAAACCCGTCAGCTTCATGGTCGACATCCTCGCCGGCGTTCCGTCGATCGTGGCCACTCTGTTCATCTTCACGGTGTTCGTCATCGGACTCTCCATGGGACAGAGCGCGTTCATGGTGAGTCTCGCGCTGATCCTGCTGATGGTCCCGATTGTCGTGCGGTCGTCGGAGGAGATGCTCAAACTGGTTCCCGACGAACTGCGCGAAGCGTCGTACGCGCTCGGCATCCCGAAGTGGAAGACGATCATGCGCGTCGTGATACCGACCGCGCTGTCGGGCATGCTCAGCGGCATCTTCCTGGCGATCGCGCGCATCATGGGCGAGACGGCCCCGGTGCTGATCCTCGCGGGTCCGGCGAGTTCACTCGTCAAGACCAATCCGTTCGAGGGTGGCATGAACTCGCTGCCGCTGTTCATCAAGGACATGTGGGCGGCCAGCCAGCCGGCGTCGTCGTTCTACTACTGGGGCGCGGCTCTCACGCTGATCATCATCATCGCCGTTCTCAACATCATCGCGGCCCTGCTCGCGAAGTACCTGGCGCCCAAATCCAGGTGACGCCCCCCACCAGCACGAGAAAGTAGTGCCATGGCCAAGCGCCTCGACATCAAAGATCTGAATATCTACTACGGCAAGTTCCACGCGGTGAAGGACGTGACGCTCGCCGTCCCGCCGCACAGCATCACGGCTTTCATCGGCCCGTCGGGCTGTGGCAAGTCGACGGTCCTGCGCACGCTCAACCGCATGCACGAGGAGATCCCCGGCGCATACGCGGTGGGCAGCGTGATGCTCGACGGCGAGGACATCTACGCCAAAGAGGTCAACCCGACCAGCGTCCGCACGACGATCGGTATGGTCTTCCAGCGCCCCAATCCGTTTCCGACGATGTCGATACGCGACAACGTCGTCGCGGGTCTGCGGCTGCAGGGCATCCGCAACAAGAAGCAGCTCAACGAGGTTGCCGAGCGCAGCCTGCGCGGTGCCAACCTGTGGGAAGAGGTCAAGGACCGTCTCGACAAGCCCGGCGGCGGACTGTCGGGTGGCCAGCAGCAGCGACTGTGCATCGCGCGTGCCATCGCGGTGTCGCCCGACGTCCTGTTGATGGACGAGCCGTGTTCCGCGCTCGACCCGATCTCGACACTGGCGATCGAGGATCTGATGGGTGAGCTCAAGAAGGATTTCACCATCGTCATCGTCACGCACAACATGCAGCAGGCGGCGCGTGTCAGCGACCAGACCGCGTTCTTCAATCTCGAGGGCGTCGGACAACCGGGTCAGCTGGTGGAGATCGGCGACACCGAGACGATCTTCACGCACCCCACCAAGCGTGAGACCGAGGACTACATCTCCGGTCGCTTCGGCTGAGTGCGAGCCGTGTGGCGCGGGCTCACATGTTGAGCAACAGGATGATTAGAAGCGCCAACAGCGACAGCGTCACCCCGACGTAGACGAACAGCTGCCGCCGACCGAAGTGTCGCTCGGCCTCGTCGTCGGGTACGGCGTTGAAATCGGGTTCCGCCGGATAGTGCACGCCCATGGCGACCAACCCTAGACCGCCCGACCGTCAGCCGTGAAGTCAGGCGCAGCTCATCAACGCAAAACGTCGGCGGATCACAACCCGAGTCCGGGTGTGATCCGCCGACGTCGTTGCGTCGAGTGTGTCAGGAAGCGTCTTGGAACTGCTCGGGTGTCTGGCCCGTGGCCTGGAACACGACGCGGCGACCGATCAGGACGGCGTGGTCGGCGAAGCGCTCGTAATAGCGGCCGAGCAGGGTGACATCGACGGCTGCGGCGACGCCGTGCTCCCAGTCGCGATCCATGAGGACCGTGAACAGATGACGGTGCAGGTCGTCCATCGCGTCGTCGTCCTCCTGCAGACGCGCTGCGGCCTCGGGATCCTGGGTGTCGAGAACCTCGCGGGCATTGGCAGCCAACGCGACAGCGAGCCGGCCCATCTCCGCGAAGTATCCGTTGACCTCTTCGGGCAGTGCCTTGGCCGGATGGCGACGCCGGGCAACCTTGGCGACGTGCAATGCGAGCGCACCCATACGGTCGACGTCGGCGACGATCTGAAATCCACTGACGACACCGCGTAGGTCGCCGGCGACGGGGGCCTGCAGCGCGAGAAGCGCGAATGCCTGCTCTTCGGCGCGCGCGGACAACTCGGACAATCGGTCGTTCTCTGACAGCACTTCCTCGGCGATGGCGAGATCGGCCTGTAGCAGGGCCTGGGTGGCTCGGTCCATGGCTGAACCCGCCAGATCGCACATTTCGCCGAGCACCGCATTGAGTGAATGCAGCTGTTCTTGATACGCGGTACGCATGTACTCAAGGGTACTGTGCGTGCGCCAGATCACCGTCTCGAGCGTGGTGAACACACCGTGAACGCCCGGTGAGGGTTGTCAGGAGCAGGTGGTGTCGCCTGCGTTGGTCACGGCGAGATCGTTGGGCAGGTTGCTGGTGTTGGTCGCCGCGGGCAGCTGCTCGGCCGAGAGAGTCTGGCCTACTGCGGGGACGGTCCCGACGCTCCCGCTGAAGTCGCTGCCGAGAATCACCTCGACACCGGACTTGACGGTCTTGTCGCTCTGGATCTTCGCGCCGGGGAACATCGCTGCCAGGGTCGCTGCCGAATCCTGTTCGCCGGGGCCGTATCGCACGACGGTGTCGCTGCGGTTCTCGGACGCGTCGGCGACGCCGCGGACGTCGAACCCCTGCGCGGTCAACTGGTCGGAGGCGTCGGAGGCCTGGCCGGCCCTGCCCGTGCCGTTGAGCACGCGAACTCCGACGTTGCCGGGGTTCTGCGCGGTCGCCGAGACCGCGGTCGGCGTCTCCGACGTACTGGTCGTCGTGGCGCCTGCGGCAGTGGTCTGCTTCTTCGACGAGCTGCCGCCCGACTTCTTCTTCGCGGCCTGCTCGCCGGGGAGCGGCTGGTCGTCGATGATCGCATTGAAGATCGCATTGATGTCGTCGGTGCGGGGGATCTCGTTGTTCGACCCGTCCGTGGCGGTACCCGACGTCGGGATGGTCAGGAACGTCACACGGCCCGCTTCGATGCCCTGCATCGAGTCGGCGAGTTTGAGCAGCGACTGGGTGTCGACGCCGTCGACGTAGCTGTACTGGATGAAGGTGTTGACGATGCTGTTGAGTTTCGACGGATTCGACAGGACGTTGCCCGAGAGCGTCGACCGCAGCAGCGACGACATGAACAGCTGTTGGCGTTTGATGCGGCCGTAGTCGCCATTGCCCTCTGTCGACACGGTGCGGGCCCGCACGTAGTTGAGTGCCTTGCGACCGGTGATCGTCTGCTTGCCCGGCTTGGACAGGATCTGACCGAGTTCGTAGTCGTAGAGCGGGGTGGTCGAACAGACCTCGACGCCGCCGACCGCGCGCACCACCTTCTCGAATCCGTAGAAGTCCATGCCGATGAAGTGGTTGATGTTCAAACCACTCATCTCGGTGATGACCTTCACGAGGCACTTGGGTCCGCCGTCGGCGTAGACACTGTTGAGTTTGACCTGGTCGGCACCGGGGAGATCGGCTGTGTAGGTGCCGGAGCTGTTGTCCCACTGCTGGCAGTCGGGGCGATTGACCTGCAGATCGCGCGGGAACGAGACCGCGACGACGCGGCTGCGGTTGGCGGGGATGTTGACCAGGATCACCGTGTCAGAGCGGGCACCCTCGGCGTCGGCGGTGGTACCTGCGCCGACCTTGCCGTTGTTGCCGCTGCGGGTGTCGGTGCCGACGATCAGATAGTTCTCGTCGCCGTACTGCGCGTCCTTGTTGCGAATGTTCGCGTCGTCGGGATCGACCGCGGCGATGGTCCGCCAGTTGCCGTTCCACGACTTCAGGTAGCCCCAGACGAAGCCGGTGCCGACCAATGCCATGACGCAGGCGATGGCGACGAGGATGCGGCCCGTGAACGTCGCGTTCTGCCGCAGGGAGCGTTCGCGGCGTCGTCGTCCCACACGTTGCGGTCGCGAACGTAGTGCGATCGTCTCGGTGAGATCGGGTGTCGGCTCGAGCGGCGGGCCGTCGGGCGCCCCGTCGGAGTCGGGGATCGGGGTGGCGGCAGGAGGCGGCGCCGCAGCGGTGGGCGTCGGGGCCGACGTCGGCTCGGCGGTCGTCGAGCCGGGGGCTGGGTCCTTGTCGCCGGCGGGGGACGTCGATTCGACATGAGACCCCTGGGCCCGTGACTCCTCGACGACGCGCTCGGTGGTCGCCTTGTCGCTGAGGTCGACGACCGGCTCCGGTGTAGCACCGACGATCGGGATCTTGCGCGTGACCTCGCCTGCTCCCGGCTGTTCGGGTGGCCGTGGCCGTGACCTGGGTTCGTCGGGGCGGGGGGCGTGATCGGAGGCGCCGCGTTGAGCCCGACGACGCCCCGGACGATGACCGGTGATGCGGGGGATGGCTTCGGTGGGCGACGAGTCGTCGACCGACTGTCCGGGCCGCGCATCCGGGTCTGCGTTCATCTGCTCCATGAGCTCGCGGACGGTCATCCGACTGCGCCCGCGGACGTAGCGGTCGGTGGAGCGTGGCTCGCGAAGCCTGCCGTACGTGGGGTCGTTACGGTCGGGGCTGCCGGAAGAAGAGGAATCGTTCGTCGGCCGTGCGCCGCCCCGGTCGCCCGGCTCGTCGCCGTGCGGCTTGGGTGTCCAACGACTCACGTGACAAATCCTCGTACCCCGGTGTGGACGCTGCCGCCCGTCGGGGCTGAACGCTGCGGCGCGCAGGAAGAACTGAGATCCCCCGGTGCGGGACCTTCGGACATAGTACTGACCGGTCCTGAGAAGAACCCGCTGAGTGCGGTTCGACGCACCGGCGCTAACCGCCGGAGTGCATCACCTCTGCGCCCGCGGGGACGACGTCCTCGTCGGGGTCGTCGAGCCAACCGTCGGGCAGCGCGACCTTGGCGGGTGATCCCTGGCGGCCGCGCGGACCGTGCCCGTCGTCGGGGAACGGTGTGTCAGCGGGCAGGGAACCGACCAGTTCGCGCAATTCGTCGAGCGTCGACACGAGTGACATGCGCGAACGGATCTCCGACCCGGCGGGGAATCCACGCAGATACCAGGCGACGTGCTTGCGCATCTCGCGCATGCCCTTGTCCTCGCCGTGGTGGTCGGCGAGCAATTCGCCGTGCCTGACGATGATCTGTGCGACTTCACCGAGATTCGGTGCGGCGGGTGCGGGCAGTCCGTTGAGTTCCGCGGCGAGTTCGGCGAAGAGCCATGGCCTGCCTAGGCAACCGCGTCCGACGACGACTCCGTCGCACCCCGTCTGCGCCATCATGGCCACGGCGTCACGCGGTTCGAAGATGTCACCGTTGCCGAGGACCGGGACGTCGGTGACGTGATCCTTCAGGCGTGCGATCTCAGACCAGTCCGCCTCGCCGGAATAGCGCTGCGACGCTGTGCGGGCATGGAGCGCAACGGCTTTCGCGCCCTCGCCCACGGCGATGCGGCCGGCGTCGAGGTGGGT
>NZ_BAFB01000006.1 GCF_000248075.1 Gordonia otitidis NBRC 100426
AGGAGACTCACACCGCACCCCGCGCGGCCCTGCACGGCCACGCGGGGTGCGGTCTTCTACGCTCGGGTGACCATGACTCGTGATCTCGCCATCGACGCCACGCGCGGCGTCGCCATCTGGTCGATGATCACCGCCCACTTCGCGCTCGGGACGCGCATCGCCGAGCCCACGCACGCATTCCCCTACGTCGACGGGATGTCGGCGTTCGTCCTGTTGTCGGGCTTCGTCCTGGGACTGGTGTATCAGCGGTGGATCGACCGATACGGGATGTGGTTCGCCTACCGACGGCTCACGAAGCGGATCGTCGTGCTGTACGTCTGCCAACTTGCGATCGCGCTGGTAGCCGTCGCCGCCGCCATGGCCGGCCACCGCTGGCTGACGCTGCTCCTCCCGATCGACGGGTGGACCGACGGCATCCGCTTGGCGTTGACCATGGACTACCTGCCGAGCGGCGGCAACATCCTGTTGCTGTACATGGTCCTGATGGCGTCGGCGTATGTCGTGTTCCCTCTGCTGGCGCGCGGGTGGTGGCCCGTCGTGCTCGGCGCGTCGGTGGTGTTGTACGTGTTCTCGCAGATCCACTCACCTGACTGGTTCTTCCTCACACAGTCGATGGCGTCACCGCGCACCGAGAACTGGGCCGCGTGGCAGATCATGTTCGTCCCGGCTCTGGTCGTCGGATGGAACTGGCGTCGATGGCGTGGAGCTCGATTCATCGACAGATATCTGGTCGCGCTCGTGGCGGTTGCCGCCTGCGTGTGGGTGGTCTTCCACTACGCCATCGACACAGGCCCCTGGGCCGAATTCGAGGCACATTTCGCCGACAAGGTGTCCTTCGCCCCTGCTCGCGCACTAGGTGCGTGGGTCGTAGTACCGGCGCTTTACGGCATCTTCCGCGCACTGCTGCGGGTCTGGCACCACGACTGGTTGCGTCCGCTGGTGATGACCGGAGCCCGCAGTCTCGACTCGTACGTCATCCAGGCGATCGCGCTGATCGTCGTGCCCATCCACATCGCTCATCGACCGTGGGACGAGACCACAGCGATCGCGGCGACGCTGCTTGTGTTCGGTGCGTGCTGGGCGTGGGCGGAGTTCCGGCGCGTTGTTGGCGTCGACAAGCTCCATCGGATACCGGCGATCGCCTACCGCGCAGCGTTCGAACCTGGTGACGCACCCGGCTCGCCGGCAACGACCAACCCTGAACGCGACCTGGTCCCCGGAGGTGTACCGAAATGAGCCCGCAGGAACCTCGCTCAGACGCACGCATCGGAGAGATGACGCGCGCCGTACACAGCGGAAACGACGACACCGGCGCGGCCATACGGACGCCCATCACGATGGCCAATTCGTACCATCTGCCTGCCGAGCCGGAGACCGTCGACTGGTCGGGCACCGACCAACTGCTCTACACCCGCAACTCCGGCGCCAATCAGCTTGCGCTACAGACGAAGTTGGCCGCTCTCGACGAGGGTGAGGACGCCGTCGCACTGGCGTCGGGTGTCGCGGCACTGCACGCCGTCTTCTTCAGTCTGCTGCGCACTGGCGACCACGTCATCGTGTCCGACACCACCTACGAGGCGACATGGAAACTGTGGTCGGAGTTGCTGCCCCGTAAGTACGGGCTCGAGGCGACCTTCGTCGACATCACCGACCTCGAGTCGGTCTCGGCAGCGATACGCCCGACCACACGCCTGCTCGTGACCGAGGCGATCGCGAACCCGACCACCAAGGTCGCCGACATCGCAGCGCTCGCCGACATCGCACACGACGCCGACGCGCTCCTCATGGTCGATTCGACGTTCACCCCGCCGCCGCTGTACCGACCCATCCGCGACGGAGCCGACCTCGTCGTGCACTCGCTCACCAAGTACATCAACGGCCACGGCGACGCGATGGGCGGTGCGGTGATCGGACGCCGCGACCTCATCGCACGGATCAAGGGTGAGGCCATGGTCGACGTCGGCGGGGTGATGTCGCCGTTCAACGCGTGGCTCATCGCCCGGGGGTCGATCACACTGCCGCTTCGCCTCGCCCAGCACCAGGCGTCGGCCATGACGGTCGCGCACATGCTCCACGACGACCCGCGTATCGCGTTCATCGCCTATCCCGGCCTGATCTCGCACCCCCAACACGACCTCGCCGCACGACAATTCGACGGTCGCGGATTCGGCGGCATGATGGCGTTCGCGGTCGACGGTGACCCGGCCACACAGAACAGCTTCGTGTCGCACCTTGCCATCATCACGTCTGCGGTGTCCCTCGGCCACGACGAGTCACTGATCGTGCACGTCGGCACCGACGGACCGCGTGTCGCTGCCTATCCCGAACCCTTCAAGCGGTGGGGCCATCTGCGCTTCTCGGTGGGACTCGAGGATGCCGACGACCTCGTTGCAGACCTACGACAGGCACTCGACGCGGCGTTCAGCTGAACGCCGTCAGCGCGTCAGCCATGCCCTGGCGATGTCGAGTCGCTGCCAGCCGCCGCTGGATCCTGTCTTGTCGAGCGGGTAGCCGCCGGGAAGAGCTGTGCGCGCCAACAGGTCTCGCAGTTGTTGCGTCGACCACCCCGGATGCGCGGCACGGATCAGGTTCTCCGCACCTGCCGGAACCTGAACGGGTGCTCCGGGGCCCGTCGGCAGGAAGGAATAGGTGGCGCGCTGACGGTAGCTGCGAAGTGCCTCGCCGGTCGACACGTACGGCTGCTGGCACCCCACGATGCGGCCGATCGGTGCCCCGACCCGGGCCGCGAGCACGGTCCGCAACTCGGTGCGCGCCTGAGCCAGCAGCGACGCGAACTTGGGGTCGGCGATGACCTCGGACGCGATGTTCTCCGCGAGCATCCGCCCACCGATCACGTCGAGCGGATAGTGCACGCCGAGGACGATGCGGTGGTAGCCGTATTCGGCGCCGCGCGCGAGAACCTGGGGTCCGACCTCGGGCAGCATCGTCGCAATGAGGAACGCCTGTGCGTAGCCCCAGGTGGTGTGCCCCGACGGATACGAACCGCTGCCGCGCACAGACTCGTAGAGGTCTGGGCGACCGTCGCCGTAGTGGCGGATGAACGTGGGTGCGACCTCGAAGGGCCGCTTGTAGTCGAAGTACTTCTTCTCTTGTGACGTTCCCACGCGTTCGCCGACCAAGGCCTTCTCGCCGAGGAGCAGTTCGCTGGTCTTCGGCAGCTGTCCCGCCTTGAGCGCGTCAAAGAAGGCGGGAGACAACCTGGAGCCGAGCGCGTTGAAGATCGCAGGCCCCTCGATCGCATAGTTGTCGTCGACGGCATAACTCGAAACCTTCTGGCTCGCAGTATTGTTCACCGCGATGGTTTCCAGGAGATTCTGCTGTTTGATCGCCGGCGAGAGCGAGCTGAATGCATCGAGCGTCGCGATGTGATCCGAGGGCTTCGGCGTGCTGAAGGGAGCCGCCCTGTCGCCCGCGGAGAAACCACCCGCCGTCGAGACCGTTGTCGGCGTGAACGCGCACGCTGTCGGGGCGGCCGACGCCGTACTCGGGACCAGTAGCCCTACCGCCGCGATGACCGGGACGACGGCTGCGGTCAGTATCCGACGGCTACTCAGTGCGCGCATCGTGGCCCTCCCCGACGAGACGCCCCGGAGTGGGGCGTGCTGAACCCACTCAGCTGACCAGCCCGGGGCAACGCGGCGTCGACGATCCGGTGAACGTCAGATGACCAGCACTGTCCCAACGAGTCAGGATCGGACAATCCGGTCGGTCTACCGTCGAGGCGTCAGCGGACCTCGTAGAGAATTCCTCGACCGATCGCCTCGCGTACGACCGGCAGCGCCACCTGCGCAAGCGCTTCGGCGTCCACGTCGTGGAATCCTGCGAGGAGTTCGATGAGTGCGCCGAGGGGTACCTGACCCCGGCAGCCCGCGAGCAGTGCCCGCGAGACCTCGTCGACGCCGAGTACCGCGCCCGGACCGCCCGGGCGTCGGACGGTCGCACCGATCTCCTGCCAGCCGTCGTCACCGGGTAGCGACTGCGCGTCGAGGAACACCGGGGCGATCTTGAGTCGTGCGGCGAGCAAAGCGTCGTCCGTCGTCTCACGCAAGTACTCGCGGCGATCGAGGAACGCCTTTGCCTCGGCTCCGGTGACCTCCTCACCGGCACCGGTGATCTCCTCCAGCACGACATCGGGCGCGCCGCTTCTGCCGCTGCGATCGCGAAGTGTGATGACCCCCATGCCGATTCCCGCGATACGCTCTCGCTCGAACCAGTCGAGCCAGTCCGCGCCTCGCTCCGCCACCTGGTCGGGCTCTTCGCCCGCGTCGGACAACCACAGCGAGACGTAGTCGACGGGATCGGCGAGTTCGCGCTGCACGACCCAGCCGTCGAGGCCGGTCTCCGCAATCCAGGAACCGACGCGTTCTCGCCAGTCCGCGCCCTCGTGGACGATCCAGTTGGCGAGCAACTGCGCGGTGCCGCCGGGAGCCAGATGTGCGGGTACTTCCCGAATCAGTCGGGCGCACAGAGCATCCCCTTCCATTCCGGAGTCGCGATACTCGTAATCCTGCGATCCCGCACCGACGACGAAGGGCGGGTTGGAGACGATCAGGTCGAAGCGCTCGTCGCCGACGGGCTCGAACAGGCTGCCCTCGCGCAGATCCCAGGACATGCCGTTGAGGCGTGCGGTCGCCGCAGCCAACGCCAGCGCCCGGGGGTTGGTGTCGGTCGCCACGATGCTGTCGGCGTGGGTGTCCAGGTGTAGCGCTTGTATTCCACAGCCTGTGCCGAGATCGAGCGCCGAACCGACCGGATCACGAATGATGGCGCGCGCCAGAGAGATCGACGCACCGCCGATGCCGAGCACGTGATCGTGGGTGACCGGACCCGAACGCATGGCGGCATCCTGGTCGGAGACCACGAGGTAGTCGCGGACATCGTCGGCATGCGGCCGGATGTCGAGGATGGCGCGGACCCGCTCGTCGTCGACGCGCTCGAGGACGCCGTTGCTGATCAACACGTCGATCGGCGTCGACGCGAACGCCTCGGCGACCGCAACGCGCGGCTCGTCGGAACCGAGCAGGAACAGCCGGATCAGCGTGGCCAGTGGACGGCGTGCGGGTGGTGCTGCGGACGTGGCCCGAAGCGCCGGCCACCACACTCCCCTGCCGAGTGCAGCGTTCGCATCGTCACCGAGAAGGTCGGACACACCCTCGGAGTCATAGTGCGCTGCTCGCAGATCCGTAGCCAGCGAGTCGAGCACGGCCGTATCGGTAAGCGGTTGATGATGCTCGGGTACGGAAATGCGATCACGCTCCTGTCGACGCCAGCCTGGTTCCCAGCCGGTGAGCCGGTCCATCTCGATCCTAGGACCGGCGTCGACAAAGAGGTGACGCAGTGCACTCGACTGTTCTCACACAACGATCTGTACTGACCGCACCGATTGCCCTACGCTTCCGTGTGTCTCTCGAGACCTGATAGTGACCTGAGAGACTCATTAAGGTTATGCTAACCTCACCCGAAGTCGGTGACGCCTGTGCGTTTCCGACACGATGAGCGAGCTATTGGCAGCGGCATTTCGGTTGAGTACATGAGAAGAGAGAGCTTCATGGTGCGAGGCGGGGGTCAGGACCATTCGGAGACAGCAGTGCGGTCGCGGAGCGGGGTGACGTGGCTCGTCCGCGTCATCGCGGCCACCACACTCTGTTCGGTGTTCGCTGCGGGCGCGACCGGCAACGGCACGGCAGCAGTCGTGGCCACCCAGGCCGCGCACCAGCAGCAGGTTGCCACCTCCGTTGCACAGAAGAAGGCCAAGCCGACGCCGAAGCCGGCCGAGACCTACGACGAGCGTCTCAACCGCATCGCTGAATCGAAGCGGTCACTGCTGGCCACCCCAAGGAGAACTTGGGTAAGGAAACCACCTGCGTCAGCGCAGAATTCACGACGCTGTCAGTCGTCTACGACTCCCTGTTCGAGTCCATCCTGCCGTCGCTTCCGCCGCAGTTGAAGCAGAATGCGTTGGCTGCCCGCGCACAGGCGCACCGCGACATGGACCAGATGAACGTCTCGACGCTGGCCGTCTCCGACAGCCCGCTCGCGCTCGGCGCCGACACCGACGACCCATCACTGAAGTACCGCACCCCCATCTCGCAGTGGATCGTCGTGCAGCTCCTCAAGATCCGCGATGGCAAGCAGAACGACGCCATCCCGGTCAGCCGCATCACGCTCATGCAGGCGGTCGAGACCGCCTGGCTGTATCTGTTCACCACCGTCGTGGCACCGGCAAAGGTGCTGTCGCAGATCGCGCCTGTTCCGGGAAGCCCATTCGACGACACACAACTGTCAGCACTCTCTGGCTTCATCACCTGGAAGAGCCTGCTGCAGATAGGCGTCTCCGCGAGCGCTCTCGGCGCCCAGTACACCTACCAGGCCATCGCCAATTCGATGATCAACCAGTGCGTCGCGCGGGTGACCCGTGAGCAGAAGGACGACGCCGGGCGCCCCAGCGAGACGGTCCGTTACAACATCCCGATCCCGGCGATCGTGCAGGACATCGCCGATCAACTGGCGCTCGCCGACAACAAGAGCTGCGCACCGGTCGGATCGCTTCCGTTGTCGCGCATCGTCACTCGTACGTCGGACTACGCGCAGACGATGGTCACCACCAAAGCGCAGAAGCGGAACATCCGCGCCGAGACCGCGCGCATCCTCGGAACCATGCGCTCGACCCCGATCCCGCACAATGTGATTCCGGCCGATCCCGCCGACTTCAACACGGCGGAGTCGATCGCGTCCTACATCGGGACCGTCATTCCGTACCTCGGCGGCGCACCGCTGGACATCGCCCTGGGTCTAGGGCACAACATCGGCCAGGGCGACAACCTCGCCGAAACGGTGCCCCTCTCAGACCTGACCGTGACCAAGGGGATGACCGCCGCGTACTACTCGCTGTACCTGTCACTCCACCTGTTCGCGACTGCCGGTGGTTTGGTGGAGGGCCAGGTACTTCCCGAAGGCCTACCACTCACCCCCGTCCGTCTACTCAACGCGGCGGGATCTGCGGCCATCACCTACGGACTCGTCAACTACCACAACGTGATCCGTTCGATGTGCCTGCGTGAGGACGACACCACGGGCACCGGCCTGGGCGCCGAGCAGAACAAGAAGTTGCGCGATGCCAAGGACAGTGCCCGCGCCGAGACGACCGACACCGAGAAGACCGACGCGGAGAAGTCGGTGAAGCCCAGCGCCGCCACGACGTCGCCGTCGACGTCCGCCGGTGAGGATCGTCGTCGCGCGGCAGCACCGTCGACAACTCCCTCGAAGAAGCCTGCGATCACTCCGGTGCCGGGTCTGCCGTTCACCATTCCAGCGGTCGGCTGACCTCGATCGCAGTTCCGGTTGCGGCCGGTCTCGATCTACGAGAACGATCGCAACCGGATTGGGCGCTACTTCTCGGACGTTCGGCGCAGCCGGGTATTGACGAATTCGCCCATCCCCCACCGGCCGAGCTCACGTCCGTAGCCGGACCGCTTGACCCCGCCGAAGGGCAATCCGGGCAGCGTGGTGCCGTGCTCGTTGATGTAGGCCATGCCGACGTCGAGTCGGTCGGCGACCTGCTGCGCCTTCTCGATGTCGGTACTCCACACCGATCCGCTGAGCCCGAATTGGACGTCGTTGGCCACTCGGACCGCATCGTCGATCGAGCTGGCCTTGTAGACCATCGCCACCGGACCGAAGATCTCCTCCGAGTAGGCGTCGGCCTCGGGAGTGATGTCGGTCAGAACTGCGGGCTCGAGGTAGGCGCCGCTGTCGCCGATCGGTGTGCCGCCGGTGTGCAGTGTCGCGCCCTGTTGTACGGCCTTGTCGATCTGCTCGGCGACGGTGTCTCGCGCGCTCTCCGAAGACAGCGGCCCGACCTGTGTCGCCGGGTCGGTCGGATCTCCGACCTTCGCAGACTTGAAGGCGTCGACGAGACCGGCCACGAAGTCGTCGTAGAACTCGTCGAGCACGATGAACCTCTTGGGCGAGTTACAGGCCTGACCCGTGTTGGACAGACGCGCCCGTGAGGCGACCTTGACCGTGCGGGCCATGTCGTCGGTATCGAGTACGACGAAGGGGTCGGACCCACCGAGTTCTAGCACCGACTTCTTGAGGTTCTTGGCAGCCTCTGCGCCTACCGCGGCACCCGCCGCCTCACTACCGGTCAGCGATACACCGCGAATAGCTTTGTTCTCCAACAGCTTCGCAACCTGGTCGCTGTTGATGTACGCGTTGATGTAGACGTCCTCACCCACGCCAGCCTCGTGCAGGACGTCCGCCATCAGCGCCGACGACGCCGCACAGATCGAGGCGTGCTTGAGGATGATGGTGTTGCCCAGCATCAGGTTCGGGGCGACGAAGCGTGCCACCTGGTAGTAGGGGTAGTTCCAGGGCATCACTCCGACCAGCGGTCCGATGGGGCGGCGTTGGATGAGTGATTCGGCTGCGCCCTGGGGGTCGATCTCCTCGTCCGCGAGAAGGTCGGGCCCGTGGTCGGCGTACCAGCGATAGATGCTGGCGGCCAATTGCACCTCGCCGACAGCCTGTTTGGTCACCTTACCCATCTCGGTGGTGATCGCCGCAGCCAACTCGTCAGCACGCTTTTCGTAGAGATCCGCAGTGCGCGAAAGCATCTCGGCGCGCGCCGCCGGTGAGGTGTCCCGCCATTGTGTGTACGCGTCGAGCGATCGCTTCGCGAGCGCGTCGAGTTGGTCGTCGGGAAGGGTCGGGAATTCGCGTTCGGTGACGCCGGTCGCGGGGTTTGTGGTCACATAACTGCTCATATCCCGACGCTACGGACGCGACCACACCAGCTGTGCCCGAAATGTCCATCTTGATCCGATCGCAACACGCTGCGGCCACACCGAACCCGTGTTCACCACGAGTAACGTGTGCCGGGTGTCCGCACACGTCCTCGGCAGGATTCACGCCGCGCTCGCCACCGCAGGCTCGCGCCGAGCAGTGATCGTCACCGCCGGATCGTCGACGACCTCCGGCCACGGCCTCGACGACCAGTCGCACAGTTGGGTAGACCGGTGGGCCCGAACGGTGCAGGCAGCGTATCCGCGTCTGGACGGCCGACCGTCGCAAGGTCGGGTCACCCTCGCCGGTTCGTCACTGATGTCGCCCGATGTGCCCGGCGTCGTGGTGGTCAATGCCGGCGTCTCGGGTACGACGTCGGCGAACTACCTCGATGACACCAGTCGTTCGGCGATCGCGACGTTGCGGCCGATCCTCATGACGCACATGGTCGGTTCCAACGATTTGTCCGATGGCGTCGATCCAGCGGTCTACGAGCGCAACATTCGCGCCAATCTCACGTACTTCGCTGACGCATCGCCAGCGACGGTGCACGTTCTGGTGCACTCCTACCACCGCATGGATACCGCCGACGGAACGATCTCGTGGACCGATTATCGAGACCGGTTGTGCGCCATCGCCTCGGACGCTCCCGACTCAGTGCTGCTGATCGACGGATCGGAACCGTTCAGCGCGGCGGGCCTGCCCGAGGCGGATTCGCTGCACCTGATCGCCTCCGACGCAGTCCACATGACAGTGGCGGGACACGACCTGTTGGCGTCGACGATCACCGCGGCGCTGCGCATTCCGGTGCCCGCACCGACTCGCGCCGATGGACGCCGGCCAGTGTGGTGCTCCGACACCTTCTCCGGCTGCGGCGAGGTGGTGGGCGCACCGTCGGACTCAGCGTTGGGCGGCGGATCAATCATCTGGTCGGGCGAACCCGGAGAGTATGTGGTGGCCGACGGCGCGCTGCGCAACACCGGGACGCGACGAGGTGTTGTGGGAATCGAGATGTCGGTGCCGGACTACGAACTCACCGCGCGCCTGGCAGAATTCCCCACCGGCGAGCCACGGCAATGGTTCCTCGATGTACGACGACAATCACTGCAGACCGCCACAGCACCCGACGCGATTCGGTGCAGCGTCGCGCCGGACGGAATGCTGAGGCTCCTCCTGCGCGTCGACGACCGCCTGATCGACCTCGCCGAACCACACACGGTCGCACGTCCCGG
>NZ_BAFB01000005.1 GCF_000248075.1 Gordonia otitidis NBRC 100426
CGCGGGGAAGAGGCGGGAAGTAGGGGAAGGGGCGCACGGCCGGGCGCAGAAAGTAGGGGAAGGGGCTTTTCCGTGGGTTATGTGCGTTTCCGTGGGAAGTTTCGCGGGGAAGGGTCGGGAAGTAGGGGAAGGGGCGCACGGCCGTGCGTGCAGGAAGTGAGGGAGGGGGTCTTTCCGTGGGTTTTGCGCGTTCCCGTGGGAAATTTCGCGATCTCGTCGCTCGCGGTCACCGCCGGCCACCTCACCTACAACCCGGTCAATCCGCACTCCGACGGCATCGACCTCGACACGGTTGTCGGTTGGCTCGCCGACTCCGGTGAGGAGATCGCCACCGTGGACGACTACGACCACTGGTACCGGCTGTTCTCCGACTCGCTCGCCCACCTACCCGAGATGCAGCGTCGACATTCGTTGATCCTGTTGGTGCACAACTACATCCAGACGATCCCGCCTGTGAACGGCGGTGTCGTGAACGCGCCCCGATTCTTCGAGGCAGTGAGTTGGGCGACGGTGTGAACTGCGACTGCCGGCTACTCCGACGTCCCCACATCACCGCGCCGGTCGTCGCCAACTGCGCGCGTGGACTGCGGACCCTCGGCGTCATCCGAGTGTGATCGGACTCGCTGCCTCCCGGGCCGGACACTCGCCCCCGGACGCGGGGTGATGAAGTGAAGGTATGAACGACGACATTCGCGAAGACACGACGACGGCGTCGACAGTTGCCGAACCGCGCGATCCCCTCGAGGCGTTCGGTGTAGGTGCCCTGCGACTCGAGGACGACGTCGTCGTCGCGGAGCAGCAACTCGGACCGCGCTTTGCGGACCATCGTGGCCTCATCGACCTTCCCGCGTACGCAGTTCTCCTCGACCACATCGGTGGGATTCCATATCACCGCGAAACCCGGTCGCCGAGTATGCAGGCTCGCCTGAACTTCTCGACTGTCGGGCGTCCGACATTGACCGAACGGCTCGTCGGCACAGCGCAACTGCTGATGCACGACGCCAGGGTCGGCGTCACGGAGATCCGCATCGGCGACGGCACCACCAACTACTGCGTCGGCACTGCGCGCAACGTCGCCGTCGGCCGTGCGATACCGGATGATTTCGACGACGCCGAGCTCGCCCACGAGATTCCGGCCGCCGAAACGCTCGACGTGCCGCTGGCACAAGCGATTCCCCCCCGACCTCGACGGAGAGACGATCATTGCGCAGATCGTGAGCGGGCAGCGCGAACGCGGCCCGCTCGCGGAACTGCTCAACGCGCGGATCGACCCCGCAGGCCCTTCGACGGGCCTGCGCCTCGTCGTGGACACGCAGGCCTGGATGGGCAACATGTTCGGGACGATGCACGGCGGAGTGATCGCCACGATCGTGGGTGTGGCGTGCTCGTTCGCCGGGCAGCGACAGACGCACGCGGGTCAGGACTACCGCGTCGGCGACCTGTCGGTGGCGTTCTTCCGCTCACCGCCGGTCGACGGCAGCCGCGTGAGCGTCGACGTCGAGGCGGTGAAGGTGGGGCGTCGAATCGCGAGTTTCTCGGCGCGGATGACCGGCCCCGACGGAACACTGCTCGCCGAAGGTGCGGCCGACATCCACTTCGGCTGACGTGCACCACCCGGGGGTGATGAGAGGTCGCTAGGCGGGTCGCTCTCAGGGTCGCTACGCGACGGAGATACCTAGATGTGCGGCGAACTGGTCGGCCAGCGCAACGGCCTGTTGAGTGGTGATGGTTGCGCCCGACAGTCCGCCGAGGTTGCGCACCACGTTGACCCGCAGATCACGGAGATCGACGTTGGTGAGTGTCGCTCGGCGAACGTCGAGGGCGTTCACCGAGCTGTCCTCGAACGAGATCCGGGTCAGATGGGCCTCGGAGACATCGAGCTCGTCGATGACACACGATCGAAAGAGCACGTCGCGCGCCTCGTTCCCGCTGAGATTGACGAATCCGAGCTTGCAGTTCTCGATGACCACCGACCGCATGCGTCCACCGAACAGGTCGAGCGCGCCGATCCTGCTGTTCTCGATACGGACGTTGTGCAGAGTCGACCGCGGTGCGAACACACGCGCGCTGCTGACGGCGTCGAGACGGGTGTCGACGGCACGTAGTCCGGTGAGGTCGGCGTCGTCGAGTGAACTACGCACCACCTCGCATCCGGTGAGGGAGACGTCGCCGAAATCGGTGCCGGACAGGTCCGCGTCGGCGATCAGTGCCGATTCGATCGCGTCGCCCGCGGCAATCGATCCCGCGTCGAAGGGATCAAGCGTGGACTTCGGTACCGGGCTGATCCTGGGTGCGCGAATACTCATCGCCCGAGAGCCTACGCGCACGCCACGACGAGCCCGGGCTGCATCTCAACGGTAAAACAAGCAAGCGTGATTGCTTTTTATCCGTCGGTGTGTGACGCTACTGACATGTCGATCGTGACGGATCTCGTGGCCGATCTGGCCGCCGAAGGTGAAGAGCTCGACGCGCTGGTCGCCCCTCTCGACGAGGGCGGATGGCGCACCGCAACGCCCGCAGAGGGGTGGAGCGTCGCTCACCAGATCGCCCACCTGTACTGGACGGACAAGGTTGCGCTCCTCTCCGCGACCGACCCCGAGGCATTCGCCGAGGTCGTTGCGGAGGCAATGCGCAACATCGACGGGTTCACCGACGTGACGGCGGCGGAAGGGGCGGCACGGCCGAAGGCCGAGCTGATCGACGACTGGCGTGCAGCGCGTGCCGAACTGGCGAGGGCATTGGTCGATGTCCCAGAGGGCGCGAAGCTCCCGTGGTTCGGACCGCCGATGTCGGCGGCGTCGATGGCCACAGCACGCATGATGGAGACCTGGGCGCACGGCCTCGACATCGCCGACGCGCTCGGGGTCGAGCTCGCGCCGACCGACCGTATCCGGCACGTCGCCCACATCGGCGTGCGCACGCGCGACTTCGCCTACGTGGTCAACGGGATGACCCCGCCCCAACGCCCCTTTCGTATCGAGCTCACCGCCCCCTCCGGGCAGATGTGGACGTGGGGTCCCGACGATCCGGCGGCGGTCGACGGAACAGTGCGCGGCTCGGCCGTCGACTTCTGCCGACTCGTCACCCAGCGTCGGGCCCTCGCCGATCTCGACCTCGAACTCGACGGCGAGTCGGTGCGCGAATGGTCCTCGATCGCACAGTGTTTCGCCGGTCCGCCCGGATCGGGACGAGCGCCGCGAAACACGGGTACCCGCGCTTTGTGACCCGTGTGCGAGAACGCGATCACCTTCCACCGTCGACCATCGGAGTAGCGATGACATCCACCACACCCGCACGTTCGGATCGACCCGTACGCATCGGCAACGCTTCCGGTTTCTATGGTGACCGCTTCAGCGCTATGCGGGAGATGCTCGAGGGCGGTGAACTCGACTACCTCACCGGTGATTACCTCGCCGAGCTCACCATGCTCATCCTCGGCAGGGACAGGCTGAAGGATCCGGCGCTCGGCTACGCCAAGACCTTCCTGCGCCAGATGGAGGACTGTCTCGGACTCGCCATCGACAAGGGCGTACGCATTGTCAGCAACGCGGGCGGCCTCAACCCGCACGGCCTCGCGGTCGCGCTTCGTGAGCTCGCCGACAAGCTCGGAATCGACGCATCCGTCGCCTTCGTCGACGGTGACGATCTCGTCGACCGGGCGGACGAGCTCGGACTCGGCACACCCCTGACGGCGAACGCGTACCTCGGTGCCTTCGGGATCAAGTCGGCTCTCGACTCCGGTGCCGACGTCGTGGTGACCGGACGAATCACCGACGCCTCGCTGACCGTCGGACCTGCCGCGAGCGCATTCGACTGGGGCTACACCGATCTCGATGCTCTCGCGGGTGCGGTCGTCGCGGGCCACGTGATCGAATGCGGAGCCCAGGCAACTGGCGGAAACTACGCATTCTTCACCGATCTGCCCCGTATGGGCCACCTCGGATTCCCGATCGCCGAGGTCGCATCCGACGGTACGTCGGTGATCACCAAGCACCCCGACACCGGGGGCGCGGTGACGGTCGGCACGGTGACCGCGCAACTGCTCTACGAGGTCGGCGGTCCGCGCTACCTCGGACCAGACGTGACCACGCGTCTGGACACCATCACGCTGAGCGCCGACGGCGACGACCGGGTGGCCATCAGCGGTGTCAGGGGAGAGGCTCCGCCCGAGACCGTGAAGGTCTCGCTCAACCATCTCGCGGGTACACGCAACGAGATCACCGTTGCGCTCACCGGACTCGACATCGAGAAGAAGGCCGAGCTCTTCCGCGAACAGTTCCGTGCCGAATTGCGCACCACGCCTCAGGAAATGAGCTGGGAGCTCTCCCGCATGGAGCGTGCCGACGCCGAGACCGAAGAGCAGGCGACCGCGCTGTTGCGGTGCGTGGCGCGCGATCCCGATCCGAAGAAGGTCGGACGTGCATTCAGCAACACCGCGGTCGAACTCGCATTGGCAACGTTCCCCGGCTTCCACATGCTCGCGCCGCCCGGAAACGGCTCGCCCTACGGCGTTTTCGAACCCGGCTATGTCGACGCCTCGCGCGTGGAGCATCGCGTCTCCTTCGCCGACGGGGTCACCGAGAGCGTCGAGCCGAGTCCGCTGCGCGCCGAGGTGGCGCCGGATCAACCCGAACAACGCAGCGTCGTCGAGAGCTCCGATCCCGGTCCGACCGCGTCGGCACCGCTCGGACTGGTGGCCGGGGCACGCAGCGGCGACAAGGGCGGCAGCGCCAACATCGGTGTGTGGGTGCGCAATCCGGAGCACTTCGACTGGCTCGACGCGACGCTCGACGTCGATCTGATCAAGAAGCTGCTGCCCGAGATCGCCGACCTTGAGGTCAAGCGGTACCGGCTCCCCAACCTGTCGGCGCTGAACTTCGTGATCGAGGGCGTACTCGGTCGCGGCGTGGCCGACAATGTGCGCTTCGATCCGCAGGCCAAGGGCATGGGGGAGTGGCTGCGATCGCGGCCGATACCCATCCCGGTGAGCTTCGTCGCCGAGCAGTCGTCCGGGTCCGCGACGGACCGATCATCCGACTCGTCAGAGAGGAACTGAACTGTGCCGCTGGTAGACCCGCAATGGGAGACCCCGGAGCGTCGTGCGCTGCGTGACACCGTCCGTGGTTTCGTCGAACGGCATGTCCTGCCCTACCAGGACGAGTGGGAACGTGAAGGGCTCATCCCACGCGAATTGCACCGCGAGGCAGCAAAGCTCGGCTTGTTCGGGCTAGGTGTCGACGAGTCTGTCGGTGGTAGCGGAGGCGACCTCATCGACGTGTCGATCCTCGGCGAGGAGTTCCACTACGCAGGCGGTGCCGGAGGCGTGTTCGCCTCGCTGTTCACCCACGGGATCGCGCTGCCCCACCTGATCGCCGCCGGCGACCCCGACCAGATCGACCGCTGGGTGCGGCCGACCCTGGCCGGGGAGAAGATCGGCAGCCTCGCCATCACCGAGCCCGGCGGCGGGAGCGACGTCGGACATCTGACGACGCGCGCCGAGCGTGACGGCGACGAGTATGTCGTCAACGGGGCCAAGACCTACATCACCTCGGCGGTACGCGCCGACTTCGTCGTCACCGCCGTGCGTACCGGCGGGCCGGGCGCGTCGGGCGTCTCGCTGCTCGTGATCGAGAAGGACACACCGGGATTCACCGTCGCACGCAAACTCGACAAGATGGGGTGGCGCAGCTCGGACACCGCTGAACTGTCGTTCGTCGACGTACGAGTACCGGCGAGCAACATCGTGGGCGCCGAGAATTCAGGGTTCGCCCAGATCGCAGCGGCTTTCGTGACGGAACGATCCGGGCTGGCCGTGCAGGCGTACGCCAGCGCGCAACGCTGCCTCGACCTCACCCTCGCCTGGACACGCGACCGGGAGACCTTCGGCAAGCCATTGGCTGCCCGTCAGTCGGTGCAGGACACCCTGACCGACATGGCTCGTCGTATCGACGTGGCACGAACCTATGCGCGCGGCGTCGTCACCAGGAAGGTCACTTCCGGAGACGATCTCATCGCCGAGGTGTGCTTTGCCAAGAACACCGCCGTCGAGACCGGGGAGTGGGTGGCCGACAAGGCTGTTCAGCTCTTCGGCGGACTCGGCTACATGACCGGCACCGAGGTCGAGCGGCAGTATCGGGACATGCGCATCCTCGGAATCGGGGGCGGCACCACCGAGATCCTGAGCGGTCTCGCCGCGAAACGACTCGGCTACATCGCACAGGGGAGCACACGATGACGGCATTGCGCTCGACGATCGATCCGACGAGCGCGGAGTTCACCGCAGCACGGGACTCGATGGTGGAGAAGCTCGATCATCTGCAGGGCGAGCTCGACAAAGCACTCGCAGGCGGAGGTGAGAAGTACGTCGAGCGTCACCGCAAGCGCGGCAAGATGACCGCACGTGAACGCATCGAACTCCTACTCGACGAAGACTCCGACTTCCTCGAGCTGTGTCCGCTCGCGGCGTACGGCTCGGACTTCCACGTCGGGGCGTCGGTCGTCGTCGGCATCGGTGTGGTCGAAGGCGTCGAGTGCCTGGTCGTCGCGAGCGACCCCACGGTCAAGGGCGGCACGTCGAATCCCTGGACGTTGCGCAAGACGCTGCGCGCCAACGACATCGCGCTGCAGAATCGACTCCCGGTGATCTCGCTCGTCGAGTCCGGCGGGGCGGACCTGCCCACGCAGAAGGAGGTGTTCGTCCCCGGCGGACGCATGTTCCGCGACCTCACGCGTCTGTCTGCAGCAGGCATCCCCACCATCGCGCTGGTGTTCGGCAACTCGACCGCCGGCGGCGCGTACATCCCCGGAATGAGCGACCACGTGGTCATGATCGACGGACGCTCCAAGGTGTTCCTCGGCGGTCCGCCGCTGGTGAAGATGGCCACGGGCGAGGAGAGTGACGACGAGTCGCTCGGCGGAGCCCAGATGCACGCGCGCACATCAGGTCTCGCCGACTACTACGCCGCCGACGAGCAGGACGCCATCCGCATCGGGCGGCGCATCGTGTCGCGTCTGAACTGGCGCAAGGAGGGCGGGGCGCCCCGCGCCGAGGTGCGCGAACCGCGGTACGACCAGGAAGAGCTACTCGGTATCGTTCCCTCCGACCTCAAGATCCCGTTCAACCCGCGTGACGTGATCGCGCGGGTCGTCGACGACAGTGACTTCGACGAGTTCAAACCGGAGTACGGCAACTCGCTGTGCACGGGCTGGGCCGAGATCCACGGGTACCCGATCGGAATCCTCGCCAATGCGCAGGGCGTGCTCTTCAGCCAGGAAGCCCAGAAGGCGACACAGTTCATCGAACTCGCCAACCGATCCAACACCCCACTGTTGTTCCTGCACAACACGACCGGCTACATGGTCGGTAAGGAGTACGAACAGAAGGGCATCATCAAACACGGCGCGATGATGATCAATGCGGTATCGAACTCGAAGGTGCCCCATTTGTCGGTGCTCGTCGGCGCCAGTTACGGTGCCGGACACTACGGCATGTGCGGGCGCGCCTACGACCCCCGCTTCCTGTTCGCGTGGCCCAGCGCCAAATCGGCGGTGATGGGTGCGGCCCAACTCGCAGGCGTCATCTCGATCGTGTCGCGTGCAGCCACCGAGGCACGCGGCGGAACGGTCGACGAGGCGGCAGATGCCGGGATGCGGCAGATGATCGAAGCGCAGATCGAAGCCGAGTCGGTACCGGCGTTTCTGTCGGGCATGCTCTACGACGACGGTGTGATCGACCCGCGGGACACGAGAACCATTCTGGGACTCTGCTTGTCGGCGATCCATAACGGACCGGTCGAGGGGACGTCGAGCTTCGGCGTCTTCCGGATGTGAGGTGTGAGATGACCGAAACCCCTACACAGGGGATCACGTCGGTGCTCGTCGCCAATCGCGGCGAGATCGCCCGACGCGTGTTCGCGACCTGCCGGGACATGGGTCTTGCGACCGTCGCCGTGTACTCCGACCCGGATGCCGACGCGCCCCACGTTTCAGCAGCCGATGTCGCGGTGGCGCTGCCGGGTTCGACATCGGCGGAGACCTATCTCCGCGGCGACGCCATCATCGCGGCAGCCCAGCGTTCGGGCGCCGACGCCATCCATCCCGGCTACGGATTCCTCTCGGAGAACGCGGAGTTCGCACAGGCGGTCATCGACGCCGGACTCACGTGGATCGGTCCGCCGCCCGCGGCGATCGACGCGATGGGCTCGAAGCTCAACGCCAAGAAGCTCATGGCCGACGCCGGGGTGCCGGTGCTCGGTGACATCGATCCCGCAGCGGTCACGGAGACCGACCTTCCGCTGCTGATCAAGGCGTCGGCCGGCGGTGGCGGCCGCGGCATGCGGATCGTCCGGTCGCTCGACGAACTCGCCGACCAGGTTGCCGCGGCCGAACGCGAGGCCGCATCGGCATTCGGCGATCCGACAGTGTTCTGCGAGCCGTATGTCGAACGCGGCCATCACATCGAGGTGCAGGTGATGGCGGATAGGCACGGTGAGGTGTGGGCTGTGGGAGAACGCGAGTGCTCCATCCAGCGCCGTCACCAGAAGGTGATCGAGGAGGCGCCTGCACCACTCGTCGAACGCATCGGCGGTGATCTCCGGGAGCGCCTGTACGACGCCGCACGTCGTGCGGTGTCGGCCATCGACTACACCGGCGCGGGCACCGTCGAGTTCCTCGCCGACGAGTCCGGCCGGTTCTACTTCCTCGAGACCAACACCCGGTTGCAGGTGGAGCATCCGGTCACCGAGTTGACCACCGGCACCGACCTCGTCGCGTGGCAGTTGCGTGTGGCCATGGGCGAACACCTCGACGTGGCCGAACCGTCGACGTCCGGGCACTCGATCGAGGTGCGTCTCTACGCCGAGAATCCGGCTGCGGGCTGGCAGCCCCAGTCGGGGACGATGCACCGCATCGACGTCGACGCTGCGACGCATTTCGGACCACTCGACCGGCCCGGGGTCCGAGTGGATGCGGGCATCGAATCCGGTTCGGAGATCTCGACGTTCTACGACCCGATGCTCGCGAAGGTGATCAGCTGGGCGCCCACGCGTGAGCGTGCTGCCGCGATGCTCGCCAGGACGTTGTCCGACGCCACGCTGCACGGTCCCGTCACCAACCGCGACATGCTGGTGAACACGCTGCGCGAGCAGACGTTCCGCAGTGGCCGCACCGACACCGGCTATCTCGATGAGATAGGCCTCGACGTCTTGTCCGCGCCGCTGGCCGACGACGCGACGGTGACACTTGCCGCGGTGGCCGCGACGATGGCGGAGGTGGCTGCCAACCGTCTCGGCGCCCGGGTGCAGCGGACCCTGCCCGCAGGGTGGCGAAACATGGCCTCCCAGTATGCGCAGAAGACGTTCCTGGCCGACGATGACATCGACCATGTCGTGCGGTATCAGTGTGGCCGCGGTAAGAGCGTCGAGCTGCCCGATGTCGCCGACACCGAAGTGGTGACGGTGGGCACGGAGCAGGTCGTTCTGTGCCACAGGGGAATCCGGCGCACGTTCGACGTGGCGCGGTACGGCGACGACGTCTACGTCGACACGGCCGGAGCTTCGGTGCACTTCCGTCGTCCACCGCGTTTCGTCGATCCCAGCGCTGTCGCCCGACCGGGTTCGCTGCTCGCACCGATGCCCGGCTCGGTCATCCGCGTGGCGGTGACCGAGGGTGACAGCGTGACCGCCGGACAACCGTTGATCTGGCTCGAAGCGATGAAGATGGAACACACCGTGTCGGCCCCGGCCGACGGCGTGGTGAGCATGCTGGCCGTCGAACCGGGACAGCAACTCGCCGTCGGCGATGTACTCGCCGTCATCGCCGAGGACGACGCAGCCGTATCCGACGCCCACACCGATACCGAAACTCCTCAGGAGGCATCAGCATGAGCTTCGTCGAAACAGCCGAACGGGCCGACCTGCGTGCGTCGGTGGCAGCACTCGCCGAGAAGTACGGGCAGGACTACTTCCGCGAATGCGCACGAGAGGGCCGCAAGACCGACGAATTATGGACCGAGGCAGGAAAACTCGGATTCATCGGAGTCAACCTTCCCGAGGCGTATGGCGGCGGGGGAGCGGGCATGTACGAGCTCGCGATCGTGATGGAGGAGATCGCCGCGGCCGGTACCGGGCTGCTGATGCTGGTGGTCTCGCCTGCCATCTGTGGCAACGTCATCGCACGGTTCGGCACCGACGAGCAGAAGAATCGCTGGCTGCCGGGCCTGGCCGACGGGTCGATCACCATGGCCTTCGGCATCACCGAACCCGACGCCGGATCCAATTCGCACCAGATCACGACGACGGCCGCGCGCGATGGCTCGGACTGGGTTCTCAACGGCCGCAAGGTCTACATCTCCGGCGTCGATCAGGCCGACGCCGTGCTCATCGTCGGGCGTACCGAGGACGCGAAGACGGGCAAGTTACGCCCGGCGTTGTTCATCGTCCCCACGGATGCGCCCGGGTTCGAGTACAAGATGATCGAGATGGAACTGGTCAACCCGGAGAAGCAGTTCCAGCTCTACCTCGACGACGTTCGCCTGCCCGCAGATGCTCTGGTCGGTTCGCCCGACGCCGCGCTGAGCCAACTCTTCGCTGGACTCAACCCCGAGCGCATCATGGCCGCGGCGTCTGCGGTGGGTATGGGACGTTTCGCGCTCGGCAAGGCGGTCGACTACGTGAAGGAGCGCACGGTCTGGAAGACACCGATCGGTGCACATCAGGCCATCGCGCATCCGTTGGCGCAGGGCAAGATCGAACTCGAGATGGCGAAACTCATGATGCAGAAGGCCGCGACCCTCTATGACGCGGGCGACGACTGGGGCGCTGCCGAGCCTGCCAACATGGCCAAGTACGCGGCGGCCGAGGCGTGTGTGAAGATCGTCGATCAGGCAGTCCAGTCGCTCGGTGGCAACGGTCTGACCACCGAATACGGTGTGGCTCCGCTACTGGCGCTCTCGCGGATCGCGCGCGTCGCGCCGGTGAGCCGCGAGATGGTGCTCAACTTCGTCGCCCAGACAAGCCTTGGTCTGCCGAAGTCGTACTGAGCGAACACCCGATGTCACCGTTCGACGAATACCGCGACAGCGCAAGGAGATTCTCCGATGAGTACACCTGCTGACACCGAGGTCGTCCACTCTGCCGTGGATGCGGGCGTGATGACCCTGACGCTCGATTCTCCCCGGAACCGCAACGCACTCAGCAGGGCGCTCGTCGGTCAGCTGACGGCTGGTCTGGAGCGTGCCGCGGCAGACGACGGGATACGCGCGGTGGTGTTGACGCACGCCGGTACAACCTTCTGCGCGGGTGCCGATCTCGGGGAGGCGCTCAAGCGCGGTGCCTCCCCGGATGAGGCATCCGCCGAGGCGACGGCGTCGATGCTCGACCTGATGCGCACGATCCTCGAACTGCCCAAGCCGGTGATCGCCGTGGTCGACGGCAACGTCAGGGCGGGGGGATTCGGCCTCATCGGTGCCGCCGACATCGCACTGGCGGGACCCCACAGCACGTTCGCGTTGACCGAATCGCGACTCGGGCTGGCGCCGTCGATGATCTCGCTGGTCCTGCTGCCCAAGATGACCGCGCGAAGTGCCGGTCGGTACTTCGTCTCCGGCGAGACCTTCGACGCGGCGGTGGCCGCGTCGATCGGTGTGATCACCGAGGCGGCAGACGGTTCCGACGAACTCGGCAAGACGCTCGACGGCATACTCGACGGCGTCCGGCGTGCGTCACCAGTGGGTCTTGCGGCGTCGAAAGAACTGACCACAGCGGGTATTCGCGAGGAGTTCGATCGCGCTGCGCAACGCCGTGCGCAGGAGTCCGCAGCACTGTTCGCCGGGCCGGATGCGCAAGCCGGAATGGCTGCGTTCCTGTCCAAGAGCCGTCCGCCGTGGGACCTGACAGCGGCGCGTGACGCATGACCACCTCGCGCGCGGCGGCCAATCGCGAGCCGCAGCAGGAACGTTCACGACAGACACGTGAGCGTCTGCTGCGCTCGGCCATACAGGTCCTGGCACACGAGGGATGGGCATCGGCGACGGTGGCAGCCGTTGCCCAGCGGGCAGGGGTGTCCCGCGGCGCCGCGCAGCACCACTTCCCGACCCGGGAGGCGCTCATCTCGTCAACGCTCGAGCAGATCTTCGACGATCTCACGCTCAACGCCGACACGCTGGTTCAGCCCGACGTAAACGACCCACGACGTGTGCGCATGGCGGTCGAGCGCGCGGTGAGTATCTACACCGGCACCGAGTTCAAAGCGTCACTACAGGTCTGGGCAGCGGCGGCGTCGGATCCGGCACTGCGGGAACTCATTCTGCCGATGGAAGCCAGGTTCGCGCGAGCCGCACATCGGGTGACGGTGGCAGCGCTCGACCCCGACGGCTCCAACCCGCGCGCCCACCGGGTCGCACAGGTGACGCTCGACCTCGCGCGCGGTCTCGGACTCGCCGACACGTTGTCGGACGATTCCCGCCGTCGCGCGCAGGTTCTCGACACCTGGGTCGAGATGGTGTCCGACGCGCTCGCCGCCGGTTCCGAGACCGACTGACCCTACGGGCGGGGATAGGACGTCTGGTTGTCGCGATGTCCCGACCCGCGAGTGCCCAACCAGTAAACCCCCGCCGACATCGCCGCCATGCCGACGACGACCACGATCACCGCGATGGTCATCGACAGATATCCCTGCTCGCGCGGATCGATGAACGGGTAGGGGTACCAGTCGACGAACGGACCCCTCGACAGCGTGTAGACGCCGTACAGCAACGGAAGCAGCAGCCACGTCAGCCATGAGCCCACGGGCAGCGCCCGGGGCCGGAAGACCGCCCAGTCGATCAGCAACACCAGCGGCATCAGCCTGTGAAGCACGGTGTTGGTCCACTCGTCGTTCAGATTCACGTCGATACCCGCCAGGAGCAGCGCGTAGACGATCGCCGTGATCAGCATCGCGGTCGTGACGGCGCCGCGGCACCACTGCCACCACGCTGCAGCAGGAGCGAACAACGCACCGACGACGAGCACGATCACCGCACCGATGTTGGACAGGATGGTGAAGTAGCTGAAGTAGTTGGCAAAGTCGAAGCCGTCGGACGCCGTGACCGGCACGTAGACGATCGCTGCCGCGCCGATCGCGGCGAACACCACTCGAAGGACACGGACCCACCACTGACGATCGCCTCTGGACACCCTCGCATTCTGCCAAGTGGGCTCGACGAGCTGTGCCGCGCCGCTCGCGCGGCTAGATTCGTAGTCCATGATTCGCAACGTGGTGATGGGACGGTTGCGGCCCGCGGACGGTGAGGCAGCGCTACGCGACCGACGACAGCTCGACGAGGGGCTGGCCGGGATAGCCGCACTCCGCCTGCCCGGATTGCTGTCGAACCGGATCGGTCTCGACCTCGGCCTCCGGGAGGGCGGGTGGAGTTTCGCGATCACCAACGACTGGGTCGACGCCGATGCATACCGCACCTACGATCTCGACCCGGAACACAACCGTTTTCGCGCAATGGTCGTCGAGGTGTGCGAGCAGGTCGCGCGCGTGCAGTTCGAGGCCTGCTCGTCATCGGAAGTGTGGCTGCCTGGTTCATCCCCAGCGGGGCCGTGACGCGGTCTCGACAACGATGGCGGGTGAGGTCGGCTGACGAGCGGTGAACGGACGGGCGATCAGACGATCCAGCGTTCAGCGACGACGCGAGCCGTGGCGAGGGGATCGACGCGATGCCCGACGGACTCCGGAACGCGGACGAGTTCTGCCGAGTCGAGTTCATCGGCGACACGCGGTGCCGCAGCCTCCAGCAGCGGGAACGTCTCCGCTCCCAACAGGACCGTTGTCGGTGTTCGCACGGCACACATCTCCGCAGTCGGGTCTGACAGGTCCCGCGCGATGGTGGCGTCGTAGACGACCGACTGTGCGATGGCGACCAGTCCGTCGAACATCGGGCTGGATCGAATCTGCTCGACGATCTCCTTCGGCAGCCCCACGCCCTCGAGTTGGAACGTTGTCACGGCCTCACCGCGGTGACCGTCGTCGACGAGTTGCTGTAACCGTTCAGGGAGGGTGGGATCGGGTTCGCCCATCCCGAATCGGAAGGGTGGTTCGGACAGGAAGAGATGCTCGATCGACACCCCGCGCGATGCCGCGAACAGAGCCACTATCGCGCCCGACGAGTGTCCGAGCACCGCGGCACGGCCCCCGGCAGCCTCGATGACCGCCGCGAGATCCTCGACCTCGCGCTCGGGAACATACGGACGGGTGTCGCCGCTCTCGCCGCGAGCCCGCCGGTCGTAGACCACGCCGGTGAACCCCTGGCCGGCGAGGGCATCGGCGATACCCCGTGCGTCGGATGCCGTGGACATCGCTCCGTTGACCACGACGACCACGGGCCCGGTCCCCACGGTGCCGCATGCGATCGGCGTTCCGTCTGCGGACCTGACCAGCTTCATACCGCAATTCAAGCACCCCGGAGCGCCGCTTGACCTGAAGTCGACTTGAAGTCCTAGCGTCGCTACGACCGACAACGAGAGAAAGGTGTGTGCCGATGCCGCTGCCCAACCAATTCCTGGTCCGAGTCTCCGACACCGCCATGGCGGTCGCGTTCTACCGGGAACTCTTCGGCGCCGAGGCCACGATGCTCAGCGACCGGTACGCGATCTTCGAACTCGGGGACGGCGTGGTGCTGGCCCTGTGGAGCGAGAAGGCGGGCGAACTGTCTCGAGACGGGTTGGCGCGCTTCGAGATCGGAATCCTCGTCGACGACGACGCGCAGACACGTGCACTGCACGAGGAGTGGGTGGGCAAGGGTGTAGAGATTGTCGAACCTCCGCGTGAGGAGGTCTTCGGACTGACGTTCGTCGCGCAGGATCTCGACGGCAACCGCATTCGCGTGGCGCCTGCCGATCACTGATCGGCTCAGCCGCGGTCGACGTCGAGCAGGTACTCGCGCAGGCGTTCTCGATGTGAGGCGACCCAACGCACCCCGATGCGATGTGAGAAGTACCAGATCGCAGCAGTGACGAGCACGGCAAGGCTCACGCACAGTGCGAACTCGCCGTCGGACAGGGTTGCACTCCACGTCTGCCTGCGCAGCAGACGCCAGAGGCCCACCGGCACGAGCACGATCAGGCCGAACGCCACCGGGTATGCCGCGTAGGGCACGACCAGCAGGACGATCCAGCGCACCACCACCTGCCAGATCCGGTGCCGGTTCCGCCACCGCCAGCGCAGTGACCGCTGATGGTAGGGGAACACGATCCCGACGAGACTGCTCATCGCCAGCGCACCGAAGGGGACCACCGCAACCGCGACGATCACCTCGGTCACGAAGCGCCAGTGCGTGTGGGTGGTGAGCGCGATCGCGACGGCGATCGCCGTGCACGCGGGTCCGACGAGCAACCAGACACCGAGCGTCTTCGCGCGTAACAGACTCGTCAACGCTGCCGGGTCATCGAGTGCTGCCAGTGCCCGATCACGGTCGGGCGTCAGGATGTTGGTGGCGCAGACGTCGGCATACATCCATCCGGCGAGCGCGTAGGGCAGACCTTCGGGGCCGGTGAAGGTGAAGAACCACGATCGGGGCACCAGATACCAGAGCAGCAATACCAGAACGGCGTTGAATGCGAGCACACCCAGCGTGTCCGCGGGACGCCGCACGATGCGCGCGAGCTCGGCGCGGACCGCGGCGCGCGTGGTGGGGCTGACCACCTGCATGCGGTGAGGATAATCGCTTCGCGACGACCGGGGCGCCATCGTGACATGGAACGGCCCGGATGCGAGGAATTCCATCGCATCCGGGCCGAGTCTGGGAGACAGGTGTGATCAGGAGTCGTGGATGATCACACCGCGGATGTTCTTGCCGTCGCGCAGATCCTGGTAGCCCTCATTGACCTGCTCGAGTGTGTAGGTCTGGGTGACCAGTTCGTCGAGCTTGAGCTGACCTGCGTCGTACAGACGCAGCAGGCGGATGATGTCGTACTGCGGGTTGGCCGACCCGAAGAGTGAACCCTTGATGGTCTTCTCGTTGAGGGTCAGGTCGATGCCCGGCCAGTGGACCGTGAACTTCGCCGGACTCGACAGGCCGACGATCACCACCTGGCCGCCCTTGCCGACGGACCCGATCGCCGCGGATACGACGTCCTCGTCGACGGTGCCGACGGTCACGATCGCGGCGTCTGCGCCCTGGCCCCAGGACAGTTCGGTGATCTTCTCCTGCGCCTCTGCTGCCGATGCGAAGGCGTGTGTGGCGCCGAACTTCACGGCGGTGTCGCGCTTGAACGCCACCGGGTCGACGACGACGACATATTTTGCTCCGGCGTGCACCGCGCCCTGGACGGCGTTGATACCGATACCGCCGATGCCGTAGATGACCACGATGTCGCCCGCGCGGACGTTGCCGGAGTAGACCGCTGACCCCCAGCCGGTCGGCACGCCGCACCCGACGAGCACCGCCTTGTCGAGCGGCAGCCAATCGTCGACCTTGACCACGGAGTGCTGGCTGATGGTCGCGCGTTCGCTGAACGTGCCGAGCATGCACATCCCGCCGAAGTCCTGCCCGTTGCCGTGGAAGCGGAAGGTCCCGTCGGGAAGCATGCCCTCGAGGATGGTTGCGCCCATGTCGCACAGCGACTGTCGGCCCGTCGAGCAGTAGCGGCAGGTTCCGCAGTTGGGGATGAACGAACAGACCACGTGGTCGCCGGGCTTGACCTTCGTCACGCCGGGACCGATCTCCTCGATGATTCCCGATCCCTCATGCCCGCCGACCATCGGATAGCGCGGCGGCAGGTCGCCGTCGGTGAGGTGCAGGTCGGAGTGGCACAGACCCGCGGCGGTGTACTTGATCAGCACCTCGCCTTCCTTGGGTCCGTCGAGGTCGAGTTCCATGATCTCGAACGGCTTGCCCTCGCCCATCAGAACTGCGGCTTTGGTTTTCATGGTCGTGTCTCCTTGATCGTGCGATTGTTGTGTTGTGTTGCGCTACTGCGGGATACGCTCACAGCGCGACGTTGACGGCCTTGGTCTGGGTGTAGAGTTCGATGGCCGACTGGCCCAGTTCGCGTCCCCACCCGGACTGCTTGTAGCCCCCGAACGGCATGGCGGTGTCGAAGCCGTTGTACTGATTGACCCACACCGAACCCGCCTTGAGTTGGCGAGCGGTCTTGTGTGCTTTCGACAGGTCTGTGGTCCAGATGCCTGCGGCGAGGCCGTAGATCGAATCGTTGGCTGCAGCAGCCACACCGGTGTCGGCATCGAAGGGCAGCGCCGCGACGACGGGTCCGAAGATCTCCTCACGGACGATGGAGAAATCGGGTTCGACGTCGACGAAGACGGTGGGTTCGATGAAGAATCCCTCGTCGCCCCAACGCTTTCCGCCGGTCAGAGCGCGGGCGCCGTCGGCCAGCCCCGCGGCGAGATAGCCCGATACCCGGTCGAACTGCTCCTGGCTGACCAGTGGGCCGAGTTCGGTTGTGGGGTCGAGTCCCGGCCCGATCTTGGCTTTCGACGCCGCGTCGGCGACTGCGGCTGTGAAGTCGTCGAAGATGGGTCGCTCGACGAACAGGCGCGTACCCGCCACGCAGCACTGACCGTGGTTGAACATCCACGCCGCGACCGAACCCGCGACGGCCTGCTCGAAATCGGCATCGGCGAAGACGATGTTGGGGCTCTTGCCGCCGAGTTCGAGTGAGACCTTCTTGAGGTTGCCCTTCGACGCCTCGACGATCTTCTTGCCGACCTCGGTGGAGCCGGTGAACGCGATCTTGTCGACGTCGTCATGGGCTGCGAGTGCCGCACCGGCGTCGCCGAAGCCGGTGACGATGTTGACCACGCCGGGTGGGAAGCCCGCTTCGCAGAAGACCTCCCCGAGCAGTAGCGCGGTCAGTGGGGTCTGCTCTGCGGGCTTGAGGATCACGGTGTTGCCGGCGGCCAGCGCGGGAGCCAACTTGAACGACGCCATCAGGAGCGGGAAGTTCCACGGCACGATCAGGCCGCACACCCCGACGGGCTCACGCAATGTGTAGGCGTGGAACTCGCCGCCAGGTACGAAGGGCATCGACACGTCGACGGTGCTGCCGGTGATCTTGGTGGCCAGACCCGCGTTGTAGCGGAAGATGTCTGCCGACCATGCGGTGTCGACGGCGGTCGCGATCGTGGCGGCCTTGCCGTTGTCGAGGGCCTCGAGCTGACCGAACTCCTCGGCGCGCTCGGTCAGGATGTCACCGACCCGCCAGAGCAGACGCTCGCGCTCGTTGGGCTTCATCCGCGACCACGGGCCGTCGTCGAACGCCTCGCGTGCTGCTCGCACCGCGCGGTCGATGTCGGTGCCGTCGCCTCTGGCGACCGAGGTGAGTGTGCGTCCGTTGGCCGGATCGATGGTCTCGAAGGTCTGGCCGGACGCGGCGAACACCCAGTCGCCACCGATCAACATCGGTCGGTCGGTGGAGATGAAGTCCCGGACCTTGGTTGCGAGTTCGGGTGCGACAGCCGTCATGTAGTCCTCCTGCGAGAGCGTCGAGTCGTTGCGGCCCGCACGACGAAGTGATCTGGGTCATAGATGCGGACCTATCTATAGTTCTGCCATCACCGCGGTGCGGTGAACTGTCCAGAAACTGGACACCGGCCCTGAACACGGCAGCCGCCCGCTCGACGAGGCCTGACTAGATCCCCAGCGCGCGGATGCGGGCATACAGGGTGGTCCGGCTGATGCCGAGGTCGCGCGCCGCGTGCACCTTGTTTCCGCAGTGGCGTTCGAGTGCTTCGAGAATGGCGCCGCGCTCGGCCTGCTCGCGTCCGGACAGATGTGCGGCACGACTAGTCGTGCGGTACTCGGCAGGCAGATCCTTCGGTTCGATCGCACGTGCGGCGCGTGCCTCACAGGAACGCACGGCGCGCCGCAGCACCGAGCGCAGTTCGACGAGGTTGCCCGGCCACTCCTGGCACACGAGGGCCTCGAGCGTCGCCGCGCTGACCGAACACACGGTGGGCGAATCGATCTCGACGAGCATCTCGTCGAGCACGGTCGACAACTCGGGCGTTCGATGGCGAAGCGCCGGCACGTCGACTCTGCTGGTGCAGCGTGCCAGCAGTGCCGCGACCGCTGTCCGTGCCTGGTCGGGTGGTCCGGAGACGAGGACGAGCGGTTCGGCCTCGGTGGCCAGTCGGCACGCGGTGGCCAGCAATGTGATCGATCGCTCGTCGAGCAGGTCGACGCCGTCGACGATCAGCGGCACGGACCGTCGCCGCGCGCTCCCGATCAGCGCGCCGACATCCGGTTGTTCGCCGGTGATCAGTAGTTCGGCGACGTCGGCGACCGCTGCGTCGTCACCGGCGAGGCTTCGCGCCAGTGTGCTCCGCCCGGTTCCGGGCTCGCCGGTGATCGCGGTCGTCGCCGCCCTCGTCGGCAGCACGCCCGGGTGTGACGGTCGGTGCGCCGTCGTCGTTCGGTGCCTCGCCGTAGTGCCGGGGCGCAGTCCGAACAGTGCCGCTCCACGAGCCCCGGCGATCGGTGTGGCGAGCACCTCGACGTCGATACCGGACGCGAGAGTCAGCGGCAGAGTGGTCTCCCGCAGGTAGGGGTCGGCGGCAACGGCACGCAGCGCCGCGATGTCGGTCGGTGAGAGAAGCTCGGCGGCACGGGAATTGGTGAGCTGGAGATCGTCGCTGATGGCCGCCACGGCGACGTCGCGGCGTGGTGCCGCGCGCTGGAAGGCATCGAGCACACGGCGCTGCTGGGCGCGAGAGCGGTCGAGGAGCCTGTCGGCGATGTCGTTGACGATCGTCGTCACCAGCGGCACGGCGAGCGGGTTCATCCTGTCGGCGATCTCGGTCATGCACAGGGTGCCGGTGAGTCGACGCGTCGCGGGATGGATGATCGGTGCGCCGAAACAACTGAGCGACTTGAACTGCTCGAGGTAGTGCTCACGCCCATTGACGGCGAGTCCCCGTCTGATCTCGGCGGGCGTGCCCAGCGCCGTGGTGCCCACGGCCTCCTCGCCGAGGTCGGCACCGGGTGCTGCGCCCATCTTGTCGAGTGCCCGTTCGACCGTCGAACCGAGAGCCACCCGCGAGACCATGCGGCATTCGTGGTCGACGAGCAGCAGCGACGTTCCGGTGTCGGCGAGTCGTCGGGCTGCGTCATCGAGAACCGGGCGCGCGGCGTCGAGGAGGGCGTCGGAACGCGTGGTGTCGTCGACGGGATCGGGAAGCGGACTGTCGGGCTGCAGCCCGGACAACGCCGATCGACGCCACGACTGCGCTATCACCGCTCGCTGTGGCGCGCTCTCCGATGAGGCCAATTGTGTGTCGATGATCACAGAATCATACCGAATCGGTACGTGCGACAGGGAGTGCATTCGCCCCTTGGCCGTTGCCTGCCGAGACCTACCGGTGGTCCGTTCATTACGGTGGGGCGATGGGGACACGGGCACGTGACGACGAAGAGGCCACCGACCTGCGCACATTCCACCCGTCCTGCGGGCCGGTCGTCGGGGTCGTGGACGGGCCGGTCGTACGCGCGTGGGCAATTCCGTACGCGCATGCCGATCGATTCGCGGCCCCGGAACGGGTGGCGCCCTGGACGGCCCCACTGTGTAATGACGAGCCCGCACCCGCATGCCCGCAACTGCCGAGTCCACTCGTGGCGGCGATGCTCGGCGGACCGCCCACAGCCCTCGTCGCCGACGAGGACTGTCAGCGGTTGACCATCACCCGACCTTCCGTTGAGAATGATTCGCCGCTGCCGGTCATGGTGTGGGTCCACGGCGGCTCATACGTGCTCGGCGCCGGCGACGAACCCCACCACGATCCGACCGTGCTGGTCGCCGAACAGAATGTGATCGTCGTCGCCGTCACCTTTCGGCTCGGGGTGCTCGGATTCCTGGGCGATGGTTCGGCGCAGCGGCCCGCGAATCTTGGCCTGCTCGATCTCATCGCCGCACTCGACTGGGTACACGAGAACATCGAGGCGTTCGGCGGGGATCCCGGTCAGGTCACGTGCGTCGGCCAGTCCGCGGGCGCCGATGCTGTGTCGCATCTGATGGCCGTGCCGAACGCCACACGCCGCTTTCGCCGTGCGATCCTGCAGAGTGCGCCCTTCGGTATCAGGTGGAACCGCAGCGCGATGGTCAGTGGAATGTTCGCCCACACAGCGGGATTCGATGCACATACCTCGCTCCGTGACATGCTCGCGACGCAACAGAAACTGATCGTCGACGGCCCGCGACACGGACTGACCGGCGCCATGCCGTTCGGCGTGCAGTACGGGATGGAGCCGCTGCCCGCAGAATCCGACGTCGAGGAGGCATGGGCGGCAACGGCGTCGGACATCGATCTCCTCGTCGGCTGCAACCGCGACGAGATCGAGTTCTTCGTGCCGGGCGTGCCCATCGCCGAGACGGCCTCACACTTCCCCGTCCTGGGTAGACCGATCCGACGCGTGGTCACGTCGGCGATCACCCGCAAGGTGTATTCGGCGCCGACTGCGGACTTTGCCCGCAAACACGCTGCGGCGGGTGGGAACGTCGTGGACTACCGGCTGCACTGGCATGCGCCGGGTAATCCACTCGGGGCCGCGCACTGTATCGAATTGCCACTGCTGTTCGGCATCGAAGAGCAGTGGGAGGGAGCGCAATTGCTCCAGGGTGCGACGTGGGAGCAGGTCGAGGAGGCCGGACGCGTGCTGCGTGACATCTGGGGCCGATTTCTGCGCGGCGTGGACCTCGGCGAGCGTGAGCCCCGCGAGGCTCGATCGGTGCTGCGGTATCGGCGGGTGTCCGCGTGACCGGTGGACGACGGGTGCCCGCCCACCGGTCACGATGTCGGCTGGTCAGCAGTAGACGGACTTGAGATTCTGATAGGCGGCCAGCCCCTCCGGACCCAGCTCGCGGCCCATGCCACTGTGCTTGACTCCGCCGAAGGGGGCGACCGGATCGGGGATGTACCGGTTGATTCCGATGGTTCCGGTCCGGACGGCTGCGGCTACGGCGCGTGCTCGATCTTCGTTCGAACTCCACACGGTGCCACCGAGGCCGAACTCCGAGTCGTTCGCGATGGCGACGGCGTCGGCATCGTCCTCGTAGCCGATCACGGTGAGCACCGGGCCGAAGATCTCTTCGCGCGCGATCGTCGCGGAGTTGTCCAGACCGGCGAAGACCGTCGGTTGTACGAACCATCCGGCGTCCACCCCGCTCGGGCGTCCTCCACCTGTGGTGATTCGGCCGCCCTCGGCCCTGCCCTTGCTGATGTAGCCCTCGACCCGCTCGCGGTGCCGCTCGCTGGCCATCGGGCCGATCTGTGTCGTCGCGTCCAGTGAGTCGCCGATCTGCATCGACGAGGCGAAAGCGGTCAACACGTCGACCACCTCGTCGTAGCGCGATCGAGGCGCCAACACGCGGGTGCCCAGGAAGCAGGTCTGTCCGTTGTTGGCCAGGGTTGCGACGAACAGTTCGTTGCCGATGGTCGCCAGGTCGAGTTCCGCGTCGTCGAGGACGATGGTCGCCGACTTGCCGCCGAGTTCGAGGGTGACCGGTCGGAGTAACCGACCGCATGTCTCGGCGATCGACGTGCCGGCAGCGGTGGAGCCGGTGAAGGCCACCTTGTCGATGTCGGGGTGCGAGACGAGGTACGCACCCACCTCGCGCCCCCCGGGCACGATGTTGATGACTCCTGCGGGTAATCCCGCGGCCTCTGCCGCCTCGGCGAGCAGGTGCGAATCGAGCACCGTCTCGGGCGAGGGCTTGATCACCAGCGTGCAGCCGGCGGCGAGCGCCGGGGCGAACTTGAACGCGGCCAGTGTCTGAGGAAAGTTCCACGGGACGATCGCCCCGACCACGCCTATCGGTTCGCGGCGCACGTCGACCTTGCCACCGAACATGCCGTCGCGGACATCGGGGCCCTGCGCCTCGACGAGGTCGGCGTAGTAGCGCAACAGGGTTGCCGGGTACACGGCTTCCAGTTGTGCGGCAACACCGATGGGCATTCCGTTCTGCGCCGACACCAGGGTCGCGAAATCATCTTTGCGAGCGTCGATTTCGTCGGCGAAGCGCCTCAGGTGTGCGGCGCGCTGTGCTGCCGGCAGCCCCGACCAGATACGTGGGTCGTCGAATGCGGCGCGAGCCGCGCGCACGGCGGCGTCGATGTCGCCCGCGGTGCCGTCGGGGACCGCTCCGATGGGGTCGCCCGTGTTCGGGGAGATCACGGTGATCTGTCCCGTGCCCTGCGGCACAACCCATTCGCCGCCGATGAACAACGAATCGAGTGGCTTGTCGCCCGTGGGCAAGGTGTTCTGCGTCGTCGCGGTACTCATGGTGGACTGTCCCTCCAGATGTCGTGCTCATCGATCACGATTGACTGTGTGGGGACATGGTCACACCGATCGTGTGCGGCGAACTGTGCGGAATTCAGACACCCGACGGACGGGACGAGGTCACAGCTCGATCGCCAGTGATCGGATCCTGGCGTACAACGTGCTCCTGCTGATGCCGAGCTGCTTTGCTGCGTGAACCTTGTTGCCATCGCAGTCGGCAAGGGCATCGATGATCCCTTGACGTTCGACGCGTTCGTGCAAGGTCAGCCGAGCCGGACGGCCGGACACGCGTAGGTGTCGCGGGAGATCGGTCAGTTCGATCAGATTCTCGTGCCCGCAGGACGCGGCATGCTCGACCGCGCGCTCGACGACACGGTCGAGTTCGGTGTAGTTCGCGGGCCAGCTGTGCGCGACCAATGCGTCGAGGGCAGCCGCGTGTAGCCGCGCGCCTGCCGGCGAATGCTGCCGCAGAAAGTGGTTGCTCGCCGCGGCGATGTGTTTCGGTCGGTGTCTGATCGGTGCGAGGTCTACCCGGTCGGTGCACAGCGCGCACAGTGCGGCCACCGATGCAGAGGAGTCGGCGGCCGGACCCGTGACCACCACCACCGGTTGCTTTCGCTGTGCGATCACGTGGCGCAGCGTCGTCGCGTCGCCGTCGGTCAGCGCATCCGCGTTGTCGACGACCAGTACCGAACCCGAGGCCCGCGCCGCGCCGGTCGCGCCGAGGATGTCCGGACGTGAACCTGCCGCGAGACACCCTGAGGCGTCGATGATCTCAGCTCGTGCCCCGTTGATTGCGAGTCGTGCATAGCTCGATCGCCCCGTGCCCGGTGCGCCCGTGACGGCCAACGACCTGTCCGCGGACACGACGAACGACGGGACGTCGAAGACGCAGGAATTCCCACGATGATACGACGATCGTCGAGGCGGGTGGATTCGATCGTCGGAGGGGACCAGTGCGAAAACCATTCCGCGACAAGCCGGAACCCGTTCGCCATGCAGTTCGACGGTCCTGCCGGAACTGAGTGTCACCGTCGGCGGCATCGCCAGAGACGACGCCGCGATGGAGCGAAGCACCGCGATATCGGTGGGGTCGGTCTGATCGACCGCCGCGTTGTTCAGCAACTGCACGTCATCGCCGAGGGCCACGACCGCGATCTGACGTCGGGTGGCGATCCTGTGATAGGTGTCCACGAGTTGCTGATGGGCCGAGCGGGAGTGCTCGAGTAGTCCTGCTCGGATCTCCGACGCGATGCGTTGCACGAACGGGCGGAACAGTGGGTGGGCTTCCACACCGACCGACGTCATGCAGAGGACACATTCGAGCCGATTGGTCACCGGGTGCAGGATCGGGAAGCCGTAGCAGCTCAGGTGTTTGTAGACGTCGAGGAAGTGCTCGTCGCCGTTGACCTCGATCGGTTGCCGGGTCTCGGTCGGGGTGCCGAGTGCGGTGGTGCCCACCGCATCTTCTGGCATGTAGGAACCGTGAACCGCGCCAAGTCGGTCGAGGTTCCTCTCCACGGCGGTACCCCCGAACACCCTCGAGATCAGGCGTGACTCCCTGTCGGTGAGAAGCAGCGCAACGTCGGTATCGGCGAGTTGGTCGGCCGCCACCTCCAGGATGGGGCGGGAAATGCGCAGGAGCTGTGCGCAATTGGACACATCTTCGTCCACCGCGACTTCGGGCACGGCATCGGGCATCAGTCCGTTCAACGCCGATCGATGCCACGAGGTGTCGATTTCGGGCCGAGTGGCTGTGCTCAATGCCGCACTCATGGTGATCCTTCGTGTCGTGGTGCCGCACGGCTACGGCCTGCGGAGTGGTCGGCTCATTCCAGGGCCGTGAGATCGGTCCAATGCTGTTGTGCGCGTGTGTGCCACTGGCGGTGCTTCCGATGGAACAACTCGACGGCCTGCGTCCCCGGCCAAGCATGGTCGAGGAGTTCGGCAGGCAGGTTCGGGTCCAGGAATGGGAAGCGTCGCCATTCGCCCACGAGCTTGATCTGCGACGTGAACGCCGCGGATCGCGTGGTGGCCTCCATCGTCGAGAACGTCTCGATGAAGCCTCGGTATGCGTCCTCCACGTCGCCGAGCGCCCAGGCGTCGGAAATGAGCTTCTGCGGCGAACCGATCGCGGTGAGCGGTCCGACCCACGCGAACGCGCGATCGTCGAGTCCCAGTTCGTCGACCACGCGCCGTACCTCGGATTCGTGTCCGGCATCCGGTGTTATCCAGAGACCGGGGCTCGGTGAGCCCAGGCCGACCCAGGTGAGCTGGGCACGAAGTCGGTGACGGAGCCGCCGCTGAGTCTCGGGGATCGCCAGTGACAGGATCAGCCAGCGCCCGTCCCAAGAACGCGTGTCGGTCAGGAACGAGTAGATGCGCTCGGTACCCTCGGCGAGCAGACGCTTGCCGGGGTCGGTGATCACCCACTGCACCCGGCGGCCGAGACGGGTCGAGTCGAGCAGCCCCTCGTTGGCCGACCGCGCGATCGCTTGGCGAGCGGTCTTCTCCTCGACGCCGAGTTCGCCGAGGGCCACGGTGAGGGTCGAGGTCCAGACCGGCTCGTCGCGCGGGTAGACGAACTCACCCAGAACGGTCAGCAGCAGGGCTCGGGCGCTGCTTGCAGACACCTGGCGGCGGCGAGACCCCGCTGCCGCGAGCGTCTCGGGTAGGTCCGCAGTGGCAGCTGACGTCATCGCTTCATTTCGCTTCCGCACATTCGAATTCGGCACGGTCATCAAACTTACTGACCGGCGGCTGAGAACCTGCTCTCGATTCTGTGACACTACATCTACGTGCCGTCCAATTTATGTCGAATCTCGAAGTGGTCGACGGTCGGCCGGCCACACGTTCTCGTCGCACCCGTGCTCTCAGGGCCGGTGTGCGGACGCGGTGGGGATCGCCGCATGCGCCAACGTGCGATTCCGGTACTCCTTCGGGCTCTCACCGAATTCCTTACGGAACATCTGGCTGAAATGCGAGGCATTGAGAAGTCCGTTGCGGGCGGCGATCTCTCCGACCGTCCTGCCGACGAGCAGCGGATCGATCAGATCGCGTCGACACTGCTCCATACGATGATGGCGTATCCATCGCGCGACGGTCATGTCGTCGTTCTCGAACACGCGGTGGAGGTAGCGAACCGACACGAAGTGCGCCGCGGCGATCGATTCCACCGAGAGGTCCGGATCGAAGAGATGGTCTTCGATATAGGCCTTCACCCGCGTCAGGAGGGTGCGTTGGGCCGCTTCGGACGCCGGGAGGTCGGGGTCGAGTCTGCAGCTGTAGACGGTGGCGAGGAGGTCGAGGAACGTCGAGGCGACGCGGTTGGCCGCCAATCCGCCGTATGCATCCGGGGTGCGGGAGAGTTGACCGAGCATCGACCGCACGAGCGTCGCCGTGCCCTCCGACCCCGACACGGGCGTCGACGTCACCCGGGCGACCTCGTCAGGGCGCAGTTCGAACAGGGAGCGGTCGAACATGGCCACGATCGTGCTGTGCTGGGCGTGCCATTCGACGTCGAATGTCCTGGTGCAGTCGTAGATGGTGAATTCTCCCGGCTGGATCTCCACGTCACGTCCATCCTGGCGGAATCGGCACGACCCACGGATCTGCAGCGCGACGAGATAGTGATCGTTGTCGTCCGACGCCGCCTGCTTGGGGGTGCGGATCACGAGTTCGGGATCGGCATCGGCACGCGTCACCTGCAGCGGCCCGATGTATCCGGTCCGCAGCCCCCAGGCGAAGCGCGACGACTCCGACGCATTCACCTCCAGCGGGAAAAAGGTGGTGTTCACCGCGTGCTTCCACGCATCGAGCTGTTCGCGGGGGGCTATCTGGATTCCCGATTCGGTCGCACGTACCGCAGCTTCCGGTACGCCGCCGGATGAGCGGGTCTCGTGATCGGTCGTCAGTGTGCTCGTCATCGTGTGCCTCGATGGTGGGTGCCTCGCTACGCCGGCGGACACCGCTGGGCTGGTTCAGACATGTCCCCGGCACGTCGCCGACAGTGCGGCAGTGTGATGCACGTTACACGTAGCGCGGTTGCCGATTGTCACCTGTGTGCCAGACGACTGTCGAAAACGTGCACGCTCTGCTCCGTACGCGGGCGTCAGGCCATGTGGGGGCCAAGGGGACGTCGCACGTGTGCACGGAAGTGACAGCGCCCGGGCGCATCGTCGACAACATCGACGTGATCGCCGCACTTCAATGGGACGTGCTCCACATCACACCTGAGGGTCTCTGGGTGGAGCAACCACGTTCCGTACGGGGCGTCCATCAGTCCCCAGCATCTTCCCCAGCATCTTCGAGGAGCCGTCATGGCCACACTGCGGTCAGAACTCGCCATCGCCAAGCCCGCCGACGTCGTCTGGAGCGTCGTCGTCGACGATCCCATCGAGAGCTGGTTTCCGTTGATCGCCTCGTCGGCTGTCGAGGGAACCAGCCGGACCATCGTCCTCCAGGACGGAACGAAGGTGGAGGAGCGGATCGTCACCCGCGATTCGACGCTGCGGCGATTCCAGTATCAGATCGTCGGTGGTGACCTTCCGGTCGAGAGTCACCTGGGCACTGTCGATGTCATCGAAACGAGTCCGACGTCGAGCCTGGTCGTCTACAGCACCGAGATCGCTCCCGACGCGATCGGCGACGTGATGGGCCCCGCGATCGCTGAATCGTTGTCGGGCATCCGCGACCGTCTCGAGTGAATCCAGCCGCGACGTGATCATGCGTCGTACCCGGGTTCGCTTTCCCTCCGCCGGACACTTCACTCACGAGAGGACTCATCCCCATGACCACATCGACATCCATCGACCCCCGCATCGAGTACGGCACCGACATCGACCTGTTCAGCCGGGCGTCGCTGATGGATCCCTACGCCGACTACAAGGCGCTGCAGGACATCGGAGAGATCGCGTATCTCCGCCGATACGACATGTGGGCGGTGACCCGCTACGACGGGGTCAAGCGCGTTCTCGGCGCTCCGGAGATCTTCAAATCCGGCGACGGTATCGGCATGAACGACACGCTCAACACCGCATGGGCCCCATTCGCGCCGTGTCTCGACGGACAAGACCACGCACCACTACGTCGGGTGATGATGCAGACCATCGGCCCCAAGGCCGCGTCGCAGTACACGGGCACGATCGAAGCCGCGGCCGGGCGTCTGGTCGACGAAGTGGTGGAAAAGGGTGAATTCGACGCCGTCACGGAGTTCGCGCAGATCCTCCCGACCCGGGTCATCCTCGACCTGATCGGTCTGGATCCCGACCCCGCGCTGCGAATCGACCTGCTGCACTGGGCAACTGACTCCTACAACTGCTGCGGACCCGACGGTTCGTTCGACGACACCCTGCCGAGTATGCAGAAGCTCTACGGGTACGTGCTGGAGAACATGGGCGAAGAGGGATTCCGGCCCGGCAGCATCGGTGCGCAGACCTGGGAAGCCGCGCACAAGGGGATGATCACGCCGGAGCAGGCGTTCGGGATCCTCGGCGGGTACGCCACAGCGGGCCTCGACACCACCGCCAGCGCCATCGGCAGTCTGATGATGCTGTTCTCACAGCATCCTGATCAGTGGGAGTTGGTGCGTGACGACCCGTCGTTGATTCCCTCGGCAGTTCTGGAAGGTGTGCGCGTCGAATCACCTGCGCAATGGTTCACCCGGGTCACCACCGCTGACGTCGATTTCGGTGATGTCACCGTCGATGCCGGCACGCGGATGTATCACTCCTACGGTGCCGCGAACAGGGACCCGCGCAAGTATCCGGACCCCGAGCGCTTCGACGTACGACGGAACCCTGCCGACAGCCTGGCCTTCGGATTCGGCGTACACACCTGCATGGGCAAGTCGTTGTCGAATCTCGAGATCTTCTCGCTGATGAGTGAACTCGTGCGCAAGGTGGATCGGATAGAGCCGACCGGTGAGCCGGTCCGGCACGTCAACAACCTCATCCGCAGCCTCGAATCGCAGCCGGTGCGTGTTCATCCGCGCTGAGTCGTACGGGTGTGGTCGGTGACGAGAGCAACCGACCACACCGTGCCGGCACTCGCACCGCCGTGCGCGGCGACAGCTCGTGATCAGCCCATGGCCCAACGGCCCACAGCTTCAGAGGAGCGCAATGCCCAAGATCATCTACCGGTCATCCGACGGCACCGAGGACTACGTCGACGCATCCGTCGGGAGTTCTGTCATGCAGGCTGCGATCTCGGCCGGGATCGACGGGATCGTCGCCGAATGCGGCGGTAACGCGATGTGCGCTACGTGTCATGTCTTCGTCGATGCCGAGAGCCCCGCGGACTTTCCCGAGATGGCTGCAGACGAGGACGAGATGCTCGACTGCGCGGTGACCGAACGCGAGCCCAACAGTCGGCTGTCGTGCCAACTCTTCGTCACCGCAGACCACGACGGTCTCGTGGTGGACCTGCCAGCGGCCCAGTGATGGACGCGGACGCGGGTGTCGTCGTCGTCGGCGGGGGACAGGCGGGGTTCCAAACCGCGGTGTCGTTGCGGCAGAACGGGTTCGCCGGACCTGTCACCATCGTCGAGGCGGGCACGGCGAGACCGTATCAGCGACCGCCGTTGTCGAAGGCCTATCTGGATCTCACCAACGAGGCCGACGACGCGGTGCTCGAGTTCCGGCCCGACAGCTTCTACGAGCGTCACGGCGTGCAGGTGCGCGTCGGCACCCGGGTCTCGTCGATCGACCGTCGGGCAGGCGCCGTCCGCCTCGACTCCGCCGAGGTCCTTCGCTACGGCCATCTGGTGCTTGCTCTCGGTGCCCGTCCGAGACAACTGTCGCTGCCCGCGATCGATGTGGCCGGAGTTCACGTACTGCACGACCTCGACGACGCGCGCGCGTTGCGGACCGCGCTCGGTGCGGCCACCACGGTGGTCGTGATCGGCGGGGGCTTCATCGGGCTGGAGGTCGCCGCGGCAGCCAGAAGGTCGGGTTGTGCGGTGACCGTCGTCGAGGCCGCCCCTCGCGTCATGGGGCGTGTCGTATCGCGTGAGCTGTCCGAGTTCGTCGCCAGCGCTCATCGATCGAAGGGCGCAGTGGTGCGCGTCGGCAGCGGCGTCGCCCGACTCCACGACTCGAACGGGCGGGTGGCAGGGGTGGAGCTGACCTCCGGTGAGGTGTTGCCCGCCGACCTGGTGGTGATAGGTGTGGGCGTCGAACCGGTCACCGATGTCGCCGAGAGCGCTGGACTGGCTGTCCGGAACGGAATCCTGGTCGACGAGACCTTGCTTACGGTCGATCCGAGGATCAGTGCGATCGGGGATTGCGCGGCGTATCCCAGCGTGCACGCGCCAGGAATGGTCCGCCTCGAATCGGTCCAGAACGCGACCGATCAGGCGCGCTGTGTTGCCGCGCGAATCGCAGGCGGCTCCGTCGACCGGTACGCGGCGCTTCCCTGGTTCTGGACGCATCAGTTCGACCTGAACGTCCAGATCGCCGGCCTCGGCGGGGAACAGGACGACACGGTGACCGTCGGTGATGTCGCGGGGGAGAAGTTCTCCGTCCTCAGATTCCGCGCGGGCCGGCTGGCTTGCGTCGAGTCGGTGAACTCGCCCGCAGATCACATGGCGGCACGAAAGATACTGGCGGACAACGTGTTCCTCGGTCCGGCCGAGGCCGGACGGCGGGGATTCACGCTGAAGGAGTTCGCTCGCGGCGCGTCGGCCGCCAACGCATAGTGCTACTTATGGCTTGCGATCCGACAAATATCAGTAGTGTGAGGGCATGATCGGTGACCGCCTACTGGTGGATTCGCACGTCCACGCACCTCTCCTCGACAGCCTGGCTCCCGCATGGTTGGAGTGGGCGGACGAGTTCTCCGGGAGACATCCGTGGCGTCGCGGGTATGACACGTCCGGACAGCCGGATCCCTGTGCGCTCGACGCGCTCTTCGACGAGGAGGGTGTCGACCACGCGCTTCTGTTCTGCGAGTACAGCCCCAAGGCGACCGGCATTCAACGCATCGACGATGTGGTTCCGCTCGTCGAAGCGTATCCGCACAGGTTCTCGCTGGTCGCCAATCTGAATCCGCATCTGCACTTTCCGCTGGTCGACGAACTGATGCGGCAGGTGGACCTCGGGGCGGTCGCGCTCAAACTCCACCCTGTGCACGGCGGATTCGATCCGGGTGATCGTGACCTGTATCCGGTGTACGCACGGTGCGCCGACCTCGGTCTGCCGGTGATATTGCATTCGGGTACCTCGACCTTTCCCGGGTCGCGGACGAGCATGGGCAACCCGGAGTTGCTGCTCGATCCCGTCGACTACTTCCGAGAGGTCCAGTTCGTCTTCGCGCACGGTGGTCGTGGATGGTGGTACGACGTCGCGGCATTCATGGCGCAGGCGAAGCCGAATGTCTGGGTGGATCTCGCCGGCCTCCCTCCCCGGAAACTGCCCGAATACTATGCCCGATTCGACCTCGACCGGCTTGCCCGCAAGATGATCTTCGGAACCGACTGGCCCGGGGTGCCGGGGATTCGACGCAACGCCGAAGCCCTTGCCGGGCTTGGTCTCTCGTCCGCGGCTCTCGATGGCGTCCTCGGCGGTAATGCGCTGCGGGTATTCACACGGATCGCAGGCAAGGTGGAGGTTCCGGCGTGAGTATGCCGAGTGCGCTCGTCATCGGCGGCGGTGGTGGAATCGGATCCGCGGTGTGTCGTCGGCTGGCCACCACGCACGCGGTCGCGGTCGGATACCGACGCAACGCCGGGCGTGCGGCCTCGGTGGTCGACGCGATCGCCGCAGAGGGAGGCGCGGCGGTCGCCGTCGGTGCCGACGTGGCCACGGACGAGGGTGCCGCACACGCGGTGGCTGCCGCTGCAGAACTCGGCGAGCTCCGCGCCGTGGTGCACTGTGCCGGCGCCTGGGACTACACCAGAATCGACGGGTTGACCGCGGACATCGTCGAACGCGATTTCGCGGTGAATCTGAAGTCGGTGTTGTTGACGCTGTCGGCGTGCGGACGCGAGGTCGCGGACGACGGGCGGGTGGTTGTGCTCTCGAGCGCCGCGGCGTATCTCGCGCCGGCGAGGCAGTCGTCGTATGCCGCGATGAAAGCCGGTGTGGAGGCGGCCACGCGCGTCGCAGCAAAAGAACTCGGCCGCAGGGGGGTTGCTGTCAACGTCGTGCGCCCCGGCGCGACCGACACCGACCGGTTGCGTGAATCGACCGCCGATGCGGCCATCGAGGCGATGGCATCGGCAAATGCTTTCCGGCGATTGGGAACCGCGGACGACGTCGCTCGCGTCGTCGAGTGGCTCGTCGGTCCCGACTCGGGTTGGGTGACCGGTTCTGTCATCGACGCCAACGGCGGCTTGTTCTGAGCGAGACATCTGATGGCGTGCGGGCCCTGCTCGACCGTCTCGGATCGTGCACGAATTCGACAACTTTTATTCTACAAACGCATAGACGCGACGCGCGAAAATTGTAGAGTTTGTCGAGACAGCCCGACTCACGAGAGGACCCGCCGTGACTGTGGAAGACCGCACGGGTGCCGCCCCGGCACCCACCGGACCGCTCAGCCCGATCGACTACTCCGAACGCATCCCGAACAACGTCAACCTCGCAGAGGACCGTCGACTGCAACGTGCGTTGGAACGCTGGCAGCCCAAGTTCCTCGAGTGGTGGACGACGCTCGGCCCCGCTCTGCCGACGAAAGACGTGTATCTGCGCACGGCGATCGCAGTCGGTCGTGACGGCTGGGCACACTTCGACCACGTGCCGATGGAGCAGTACCGCTGGGGCATCTTCCTGGCCGAGCGCAATCCGGACCGGATCATCCCGTTCGGCAAACACAAGGGCCAGCCGGCGTGGCAGGAGGTGCCCGGCGAGTATCGCGCTGAGTTGATGCGGCTCATCACCGTCCAGGGCGACACCGAACCCGCCTCCGTCGAGCAGCAGCGAGTGCTCGGCAACACCGCGCCGAGCATCTACGATCTCCGAAATCTCTTCCAGGTCAACGTCGAAGAGGGCCGACATCTGTGGGCCATGGTCTATCTGCTGCAGGCATACTTCGGCCGCGAGGGCCGCGACGAAGCCGAACAGTTGCTCAAACGCAATTCCGGTGATCTCGACTCCCCGCGCATTCTCGGAGCATTCAACGAGGAGACCACCGACTGGCTGCAGTTCTTCATGTTCACCTACTTCACCGACCGCGACGGCAAGTACCAGCTGGGCACCCTCAAGGAGTCGGCCTTCGACCCGCTGGCACGCACCTGTGAGTTCATGTTGAAGGAGGAAGCGCACCACATGTTCGTCGGGACCACGGGCGTTCAGCGCACCGTGGAACGTACCGCCGAACTCATGGTGGAGCACAACGTGTCCGGGTCCGACGACGACATCCTGTTCGAGCATGGCGGGATCCCGCTGTCGGTGATCCAGAAGTACCTCAACTTCCAGTTCTCGGTGTCCATGGATCTGTTCGGTTCCGAACAGTCCACGAACGCCGCGGCCTACTTCACGGGCGGTCTCAAAGGCCGTTGGCAGGAGACCCGACGCAAGGACGACCACGTGCTGACCGATGCGACCTATCCGATGCGCTCGGTGCGCGACGGGCAGATCGTCGAAGAGCAGGTGCCCTACCTGACCGCGCTCAACCTCGACCTGCGAGACGAGTACGTCGCCGACTGTGAGAACGGCGTGCGACGGTGGAACCAGGCCCTCGAGGACGCCGGTCTCGAGGAGCGGCTGTACCTGCCGCACGAAGGATTCCATCGCAAGGTCGGCACTTACGCCGAGCACTTCATCTCACCCGACGGCCGGGTCATCTCCCAACAGGAGTGGGACGACAACGTCGCCGACTGGCTGCCGCTGGAGAAGGATCGCTCGCGGGTCGCCGCTCTGATGATCCCGCACTACGAGTACGGCGAGTTCGCCGGCTGGATCGCACCGCCGAGTACCGGAATCAACGACCAGCCCGTCGAATTCGACTACGTGCACCTCCGTGAGGAGGCACTGCTCTGAATCGCGTCCGATGCCGTCGCCCATACCGCCTTGTTCGTCCACCAGCACAGCCCGAAGGTGAATTCCGATGACTGCTACCACTGCCTCGCCGGTTGACACGACGTCGCCGGACGCGTCGAGCCCCGATCGGCCGGCGACCCCTCCACGGGTCGACTTCGACACCGAACCCGCCCGATACCGACACTGGACACTCGACATCGACGGCCCCGTGGCCAGCTTGATCCTGTCGGTCGACCCGACGGGCGGGCTGGTCGGGGGCTACGAACTGAAGATGAACTCGTACGATCTCGGCGTCGACATCGAACTCTATGATGCCGTGCAGCGCTTACGATTCGAGCATCCCGAGGTGAAGGCGGTGGTCATCACCAGCGGACTCGACCGGATGTTCTGTGCAGGTGCCAACATCAAGATGCTCGCAGCATCGCCCCATGCGTGGAAGGTGAACTTCTGCAAGTTCACCAACGAGACGCGCAACGGTATCGAAGACGCCACTGCCAACTCGGGCCAAACCTATATCGCGGCGGTGAACGGAACTTCCGCGGGCGGCGGATACGAGCTCGCGGCCGCATGCGAGGAGATCGTGCTCGTCGACGACGGGTCGTCGGCGGTGTCGCTGCCCGAGGTACCTCTCCTCGGTGTGCTTCCCGGCACCGGGGGCCTGACCCGCGTGGTGGACAAACGCCATGTACGCAAGGACCGTGCGGACGTGTTCGCCACCCGTGCGGAGGGCGTTCGAGGTGCGACGGCCGTGCAGTGGGGGCTCGTGGACGAGACGGTTGCCCGATCCGAGTTCGACGCAGCCGTCACCCGACGAGCCACTGCGGCGGTCGAGGCGTCGACGCGACCATCGGATGCGGTCGGTGTCGTGCTCACGCCGCTCGATCGTCGCGAGAGCGACGATCAAATCGAATACACCTATGTCACAGCCGAACTCGACCGTGCCGCACGACGTGTAGACATCACGATCAACGTCGCCGACAACGATCCGCCCGCCGACGCGGCGGGCGTCGCCGCACAGGGTGTCGACTACTTCCCGCTGGCGCTCGCGCGCGAACTCGACGACGTGATCCTGCGTCTGCGAACCAACGAGAACGACCTGGGCACCTGGGTGTTCAGAGTGGTCGGCGACACCGAGGCGGCCCGTGCGTATGACCAGCAGCTCGAGGATCTCGCCTCCGACTGGCTCGTCAACGAGATCCGCCACTACCTGAAGCGAACGTTCAAGCGACTCGACGTGACCAGCCGCAGCCTGATCAGCGTGATCGAACCCGGTAGCGCCTTCGTCGGATTCCTTGCCGAGATCGCCTACGCGAGCGATCGCCAGTACATGCTCGAAGGCGTATACGAGGATGTCGATCCCGACGCCGAACCGGCGGTGATCGTCCTGACACAGTCGAACTTCGGCAGCTATCCGATGGGCAACGGTCTGACCCGACTGGCCTCGAGGTTCTATGGTCACGACGACGAATACGATGCGGTCGTCCGCGCGACCGGCATTCCATTGGATGCACCGACCGCCGACGAACTCGGGCTGGTGACCTTCGCGCTCGACGACATCGACTTCGCCGACGAATTGAGGATCGTCCTCGAGGAACGTGCCTCGCTGTCGCCGGACGCACTCACCGGGATGGAGGCCAATCACCGGTTCGTCGGACCGGAAACCGTGGAGACCAAGATCTTCGGGCGACTGACCGCGTGGCAGAACTGGATCTTCATACGGCCCAACGCCGCCGGCGCGGAGGGGGCGTTACGCCGCTACGGAACCGGTCAGCGTGCCGAGTTCGACACCGGGAGGGTCTAGCACGATGACGTCCACAGCCCCGGCGAGCTTCAACGCAGCCGACTATCTCGTACACGCCCGCGTGGCCGAAGGCCTCGGTGACAAGACCGCGCTGATCGGCACCCGCTCGGTGACGTACGCAGAACTCTCCGATGAGGTCTCCAGGGTTGCCGCGGGTCTGCGACACCTCGGCCTGCACTCCGACGACCGCGTTCTGCTGGTGATGAGCGACGACGTCGAGATGGCCGTCACCATCCTGGCGGCCTTCCATGCCGGACTCGTCGCCGTGCCGGTCTCGACGATGCTGAACGCAGAAGAACTCTGCAAGCTCGTCGTCGACTCGGGTGCGAGGGCGGTGATCGCGAGCGCCGAATTCGTCGACACCGCGACGCAAGCCGTCGCCGGTGCCGCCGAGGTCGACCACTTCGTCGTCACCGGTGCGCCCCCGCCGTCACCGCACTCGGACGTGACCACTCATTCCTGGGATGACCTGGCGCGCAGCCCGATCGGCGTCGCCGCGACCAACCCGGACTCGTGGGCGTTGTGGTTGTACACCTCCGGCACGACCGGCACGCCCAAGGCGGCGATGCACCGCCACGAGAACATCAAGTGGGTGTACGAGACCTACGGTCGGCAGACACTCGGGATCCGGGCCGACGACACCTGTTTCTCGGTGGCCAAGCTGTTCTTCGCCTACGGGATAGGGAACAGTCTGTTCTTCCCTCTCGCCGCGGGCGCGACGTCGCTGCTGATGCCGCTGCGACCGACCGTCGAATCCGTAGCCGATCGATTGGCGCAGGGGAAGCCCACACTGTTCTTCGGCGTGCCGACGTTTTATGCGACGCTGCTGAACTCGACACTTCCCGACGATGCATTCGCCTCGGTGCGGTGGGGAGTCTCAGCTGGTGAGGCATTGCCGCCGACCCTGATGGCGAAGTTCCACGATCGTTTCGGCATCGACATCCTCGACGGCATCGGTTCGACCGAAGCGTTGCACATCTTCCTGTCGAACAGCCCGACTGACATCAAGCCGGGAACAACCGGAAAGCCGGTTCCCGGTTACGAATTGGAGATACGTGACGGCGACGGGGCCCTCGTCCCGATCGGAACCCCGGGCCGGCTCTACGTGCGCGGGGAGTCCATCGCACTCGGTTACTGGCACCGCACCGAGGCGACGCGCAGCGTGTTCGAGGGCTCGTGGCTGTCGACGGGTGACACTTACCTGCAGGACGACGAGGGCTACTTCCAGTGTCTCGGTAGGTCGAACGATCTGCTGAAGGCGGGCGGTATCTGGGTGTCGCCCTCGGAGGTCGAATCACGACTCCTGGCCCACCCGGCCGTCGCGGAAGCCGCGGTCGTCGGTCTGCCGGACGAGGCAGGACTGGACAAGCCGATCGCGGCGGTCGTCCTGACCGACGATGCGCCGTCGACGTTGACAGCGGCTGAGCTGATCGATTGGTGCAGAGAAGGTCTGGCGTCGTTCAAGCGTCCGCGCGACGTCGTCTTCGTCGAGGATCTACCCAAGACGGCGACCGGGAAGCTGCAGCGGTTCCGGGTCCGCCAGCAGATGCTGCCGACCGCGACGACGACGGGGGTGTGACAGGAATGATTTCTGCGAACCCGCGCACTCGCGTGGATCTCGTGATCGTCGGAGCCGGACCCGTGGGTCTCTACGGCGCCTACTACGCAGGCGCGCGGGGACTGAGCACCATCGTCGTGGACTCGCTCTCCCAGATCGGGGGACAGATCACCGCCATGTACCCGGAGAAGCTCATCTTCGACGTCGCCGGTTTCCCTGCGATCAAGGGCCGCGACCTCGTTGCCGGTCTCCAGGCGCAGGCAGCCGGACATGACGTGGAGTATCTACTCGGTCGGGAGGTGCAGGGCTGCGTGACCCACGCCGACGGTCGGCACACGATCACCACCTCGGTGGGGGAGGAGATCGACTGTGGCGCTGTCGTCGTGACCGGTGGCATCGGCACCTTCACACCGCGCAAACTGCCTGCGGGAGAAGATTTTCTCGGCCGAGGTCTGGAGTACTTCGTGCCCGACGCCGAGCCGTACCGCGGTGCCGACGTCGTCATCGTGGGCGGTGGCGACTCCGCGCTCGACTGGGCATCGATGCTCGAACCGATCGCGGGTTCGGTCACCCTCGTGCACCGGCGCAGCGCATTTCGCGCGCATCAGGCAACGGTCGATCAGGTGATGGCGTCGAGCGTCGAGATCGTCACCGACGCGGAGGTCACCGCACTGACCGGCGACACCGAGTTGCGTGCCGCGCACATCACCCACAAGGCCGATGGCGCCGGACGCGAGGTCCGCTGTCAGCGCGTAGTCGCAGCCCTGGGTTTCCTGGCGAATCTCGGTCCGCTACGTGACTGGGAACTCGAACTGCACGACAACCGCCACATCGTCGTCGACTCGGCGATGCGTACAGCACGCCCGGGCATCTACGCGGCAGGCGACATCACCGACTACCCGGGAAAGGTCCGGCTGATCTCCGTGGGATTCGGCGAAGTCGCCACCGCGGTCAACAACGCAGCGGTTCATCTCGACCCCGATGCGCAACTGTTCCCAGGACATTCGACCGACGCCCAGCCCGCGCCGGTCACCGCTTGAGGAGGCGTCATGCCCTATGTGATCGCAAGTCCGTGCATCGACGTGATGGACAAATCCTGCACCGAGGAATGTCCGGTCGACTGCATCTACGAGGGCGAGCGCAAGCTCTACATCAACCCGAAGGAGTGCATCGATTGCGGGGCCTGTGAGCCGGTGTGCCCGGTGGAGGCGATCAGTCAGGACCGTCGGGTCGCGCCGGAGGACGAGGAGTTCGTCGAGGACGGCCGACGGTTCTTCACCGAGCTGCTGCCCGGTCGGTCCGAGCCCGTGGGTGCGCCGGGCGGTTCTCACAAGACCGGACCGATCGGCGTCGACACCCCGATGGTGGCGGACAAATGAGCATCACAACAGACCGCGCGGACAAGGGACTCGGCCGACCTGTCGAAGAACTCTCCGACGCCGAACTCGAGTTACAGGGCAAGCAGTCCCACGACACCCGCAACTGGGTGTTCCTCCACGGCACCGCCGAACAGTTCGCGAACCACACCCGGCGGATGCTCGCGCTCGAACAGGAGTATCTGCGTCGTCATCCCAAACGGACCTGGCAGGGACACGATCCGGTTCCACCCGACCGGGCGACCGGCGACCCGGTGACCGCGCTACTCGCAGCAGTCGACGCTGCCGGCGGCCGGGTGCACAAACTCGAACTGCACCAGATCGCTCGCGAATGCCAGGTGCCGCGCGAGGTGCTCGCCTCGCTGTACGGCGAGCGCGGCTATCTCGACGCCGACCGGGCCGACCGAGTGCTCACACCCGCCGGTCGGGAGGTGGCGCGCGGCAATCGCGATGCGGGACAGGGCGGCTCCGGGCCGCACAGTGTCCCCGACCTCACCTGGGTCTACGATCCGCAGCCACGATGGGACGCTGATCGCGAACGCATCGTCGGCTATGCGCCCGACGGCGTGTTCGATATCGCCCCGACGACGGGAGATACAGCACTCACGGGACAGTGGTGGCGCGCCGAGGACGACAACGGCGTCGTCGGGTACGGGTGGATGGACAGCGCGTGGGGCGACGCCGAGATATTGCTCGCGGTGGAGCCACACCGGCAGGCCCATGGCATCGGTGGATTCATCCTCGACCATCTCGAGAGTGAGGCTGCGGCACGTGGAGTGAACTACGTGTACAACACCGTGCGCGGTGATCGTGGTCATCGGGCGAAGGTCAGTGCCTGGCTCATCGGTCGCGGTTACGTCGCCGACGAGGCGGGGGAGACCTTGCGAAAAAGGGTCGGTGGCCGGGTCATCCGAGATCCGGATCACCCGCTCTATGCTCCCGTCTTCGACGACGCCGTCGACCGGGGCCCCGGCGCGGAGGAAGAAGGCGGATACGTCGACCCGGAGTTTCAACGCTACTGACGTTCCACCGCAGTCGAGCACCTGACTACCGTGGTTTGCATGCGCGTGGCGACCTGGAACGTGAACTCTGTCAAGCAACGCATCCCGAGACTGCTGCCGTGGCTCGACGAACGTTCACCCGACGTCGTCTGCCTGCAGGAGACCAAACTCTCCGACGACGTCTTCGACACGGTCCTCGGCCCCGAATTCGCCGAGCGCGGTTATGAATTCGCGCACGTCGGGCAGGGACAGTGGAACGGCGTGGCGATCCTGTCGAAGGTGGGACTCGACGACGTCGTCGACAACTTCGACGGCGCGCCCGGCTTTCCCGACCCGACGACTGACCCGGAGGCGCGCGCCGTGTCCGCCGTCTGCGGTGGTGTGCGTATCTACTCGCTCTACGTACCCAACGGGCGTGAGCCCGACTCCGATCACTACAACTACAAGCTCGCGTGGCTGGAGCGGTTGCGCGAGGTCGTCGCTGCGGGAACCGGCGTCGATGCCCCGTCGAACACCATGCTGTGCGGCGACATGAACATCGCGCCGGCCAACGCCGACGTCTACGACCCCGCCGCGTTCGCCGGACACACCCACGTGACCGTCGCCGAGCGGTCGGCGCTCGAGGACATCGAGGGACTCGGCCTGCACGACGTGGTCCGGGATCGATGGCCCGACGACCGCGTCTTCAGCTACTGGGACTATCGGGCGGGCATGTTCCACAAGGACCTCGGCATGCGGATCGATCTGATACTCGCCGGTGCCGACGTCGCCGGACGGGTGAAGGCCGCATGGGTCGATCGCGCGGCGCGCAAGGGGACCAAACCCAGCGATCACGCGCCGGTCGTCGTCGACCTCGACACAGCTCCCGACGGCGACATCGGACCGATGGTGCCTCCTCCGTCGAACCCCGCGCGTCGTGGCGCGACAGCACGGCTGCCGCAGGCCAAGTAGGGACCGGTAGTCCGTCGACGCCACCGTGCGATTCCGGTTGCCCAGAGGTGCGGAAACCGCACTCCTGGGCAACCGCAACGTGAGGGTCATCCCCGGGCGGGTGAGGGTTACACCGCATTGCTGCGGCCGGGACGTGACAGCATCAGGCCATGACCTCACAGGTCCCGCCCGCCCGAACCCCGCCCGTCCGAACCCCGCGCGCCGAATGGCGCGGAATCCTCACGCGACGTCGAGGCGGGCCGCTCGCACCGGACCGTGCGGCATCTCGGCTGTCGGCGTACGTCTACGGGAACATCATGGTGCTCGCCGCCCTGGTGACGGCGTCGGCGCATGCGGTCGAGAACGGTGAGGCCGTCTGGTTGGTCCTCGGGACCGGGCTGACGACCTACATCGCGCACGTCTTCGCCGACCTCGTCGCCGGGAGCAGCATTCCCGAGGCGCACGGTCACAGTGGGTCGTCGGCGCAGGATGGCGGCGCGCACGACGAAGGACACCCCGGGAGTGAGCATCCGCCCGCGGACGACGGTGCGCGGGCCCATGTGCGCCACGAACTCCGTGATGCGACGCCCATCATCTCGTCGGCGATCCTTCCCGCGATCGCGTTGGCCCTCGGCTGGGCCGATGTGCTGCCAACGGCATGGGCGCACGGGCTGGCGGGGGCGGTCGTCGTGCTACGTATCGCGAGCGTGCCGATCGTCGTCGAGCGTGTACGCGGAAACCGGGTGAGCATGAGAGTGATCGTGGCGGGCGTTGCCACCGCAGGGCTCGCCGCGGTGGTCGTGCTGCTCAAGGTTCTGCTCGCTCACTGATTCGGCGGTCACGCATGGCCACGCATCGAGATCAGGCCGTCGACCAGGCACGACGTCGGGAACACGACGGCGCGCTCCGCCGTTGACAACCCGTACGCGACACCACGTGTTCACCCGGCGGTGAGCTGCGAGTAGGACAGTGGATCCGTTTTTTGACCTGTGGAAATCGGGTCGGTAGAGTGGATCGTCGGTGCCCGGCTGCCCGGGCGACGTCCGCATGCCCTCGCCGGGATACCGGTGGTGATCGGATCGGGTTCATTCTCTCGCAGAGAACGTCCCGACACGTCCCAGGCGCGCCGGACCACACCAAGCGAGTCCGCTGTCGGGTGTTTGACACGCCCGACCTCGGGGTAGCAATAACTGTACTGACCAGCACAGAAGTGCCGGTGGGGCGAGTTGTGGAAGCAACCAGAATCGGAACTTCGGCTCTGTGTGTTTGCCCGGAGCACAAACCACGACACGACGACAACGAGGAAAGAAACTCACCAGTGCCAACGATTAACCAACTGGTCCGCAAGGGCCGTCACGACAAGGCCGCCAAGAAGAAGACGGCAGCCCTCAAGGGGAGCCCGCAGCGTCGCGGCGTGTGCACCCGCGTCTACACCACCACCCCGAAGAAGCCGAACTCCGCGCTCCGTAAGGTCGCCCGTGTGCGCCTGACGAGCTCCGTCGAGGTCACCGCTTACATCCCGGGTGAGGGTCACAACCTGCAGGAGCACTCGATGGTGCTCGTCCGCGGCGGTCGCGTGAAGGACCTCCCCGGTGTTCGCTACCGAATCATCCGCGGCTCGCTCGACACCCAGGGTGTCAAGGACCGCAAGCAGGCTCGCAGCCGCTACGGCGCCAAGAAGGGAAGCTGATAAGCGATGCCACGTAAAGGACCCGCACCCAAGCGTCCCCTCGTCAACGACCCGGTCTACGGCTCGACGCTGGTCACCCAGCTCGTGAACAAGATCCTGCTCGACGGCAAGAAGTCGACCGCCGAGCGCATCGTGTACCAGGCCCTCGAACAGGCGCGTGAGAACACCGGTACCGATCCGGTCATCACGCTCAAGCGCGCGCTCGACAACGTGAAGCCGACCCTCGAGGTCAAGAGCCGTCGCGTCGGTGGCGCCACCTACCAGGTGCCCGTCGAGGTCAAGCCGAACCGCGCCAACACGCTCGCGCTGCGCTGGCTGGTGACCTTCAGCCGTCAGCGTCGTGAGAAGACCATGGTCGAACGTCTGGCCAACGAGCTGCTCGATGCCTCCAACGGCCTCGGCGCGTCGGTCAAGCGTCGCGAGGACACCCACAAGATGGCTGAGGCCAACCGGGCGTTCGCGCACTACCGCTGGTGATTTCGTCCGGGTCGGTGGCTCCGTTTCGGACCACCGGCTCGGTCGGCACCCAACACAACCACCTCTTAGCGAAATTGCGAGGCGATTAAGTGGCACAGGAAGTGCTCAACGACCTGAATAAGGTTCGCAACATCGGCATCATGGCCCACATCGATGCCGGCAAGACCACCACGACCGAGCGAATCCTCTTCTACACCGGTGTGAACTACAAGATCGGTGAAACCCACGACGGTGCCTCGACCACCGACTGGATGGAGCAGGAGAAAGAGCGGGGTATCACCATCACCTCCGCTGCCGTGACCTGCTTCTGGAACGGCAACCAGATCAACATCATCGACACCCCCGGGCACGTCGACTTCACCGTCGAGGTGGAGCGCAGCCTGCGTGTGCTCGACGGTGCCGTAGCCGTCTTCGACGGCAAGGAGGGTGTCGAGCCCCAGTCCGAGCAGGTCTGGCGTCAGGCCGAGAAGTACGACGTCCCGCGTATCTGCTTCGTCAACAAGATGGACAAGCTGGGCGCCGACTTCTACTTCACCGTGCGCACCATCGAGGAGCGTCTCGGTGCCAAGCCGCTGGTTCTGCAGCTGCCGATCGGCGCCGAGGACAACTTCGACGGTGTCGTCGACCTGATCGAGCAGAAGGCGATCACCTGGCGCGGCACGGTCGAGATCGGCGCGGAGCCGACCATCGAGGAGATCCCCGAGGATCTCAAGGAGAAGGCGGCCGAGTACCGCGAGAAGCTGCTCGAGACCATCGCCGAGAGTGACGAGGAGCTGCTGGAGAAGTACTTCGGCGGCGAAGAGCTCACCGTCGACGAGATCAAGGGCGCCATCCGCAAGCTCACCATCGCACGTGAGTACTACCCGGTGCTGTGCGGCTCGGCCTTCAAGAACAAGGGCGTGCAGCCGATGCTGGACGCGGTCATCGACTACCTGCCGTCGCCGCTTGACGTGCCGAGCGTCGAGGGCCACGCGGTCGGCAACGAGGAGGAGATCCTCTCCCGTAAGCCCAGCCGTGACGAGCCGTTCTCGGCTCTGGCGTTCAAGATCGCTGCCCACCCGTTCTTCGGCAAGCTGACGTTCGTGCGTGTGTACTCCGGCCACATCGCGGCGGGCACCCAGGTGCTCAACGCGACCAAGGGCAAGAAGGAGCGCATCGGCAAGCTGTTCCAGATGCACGCCAACAAGGAGAACCCGGTCGAGGAGGCAACCGCGGGCCACATCTACGCGATGATCGGCCTCAAGGACACCACCACCGGTGACACCCTGTGCGATCCGAGCGCACCGATTGTGCTCGAGTCGATGAGCTTCCCGGACCCGGTCATCAACGTCTCGATCGAGCCGAAGACCAAGTCCGACCAGGAGAAGCTCGGCACCGCGATCCAGAAGCTCGCCGAAGAGGACCCGACGTTCTCCGTGCAGCTCGACGACGAGACCGGCCAGACCGTCATCGGCGGTATGGGCGAGCTCCATCTCGACATCCTCGTCGACCGCATGAAGCGCGAGTTCAAGGTCGAGGCCAACGTGGGCAAGCCACAGGTCGCCTACCGCGAGACCATCCGCAAGACGGTCGACAAGCACGAGTACACGCACAAGAAGCAGACCGGCGGTTCCGGCCAGTTCGCGAAGGTCATCATCAAGCTCGAGCCCCTCACGGATGCCGAGGACGGTGCGACCTACGAGTTCGAGAACGCCGTCACCGGTGGTCGCGTCCCGCGCGAGTACATCCCGTCGGTGGATGCCGGTGCGCAGGACGCCATGCAGTACGGTGTGCTCGCCGGTTATCCGCTGGTCAACCTGAAGGTCACGCTGCTCGACGGTCAGTACCACGACGTCGACTCGTCGGAAATGGCCTTCAAGATCGCCGGTTCGCAGGCTCTCAAAGAGGCAGCGAAGATGGCGAGCCCGGTCATCCTGGAGCCGATCATGGCCGTCGAGGTCACGACTCCGGAGGATTACATGGGTGACGTGATCGGCGACCTGAACTCCCGCCGTGGCCAGATCCAGGCCATGGAGGAGCGCAGTGGTGCCCGTGTCGTCAAGGCACAGGTCCCGCTGTCGGAGATGTTCGGCTACATCGGCGACCTCCGGTCGCGGACCCAGGGCCGGGCTAACTACTCCATGGTGTTCGACTCGTACGCCGAGGTTCCGGCGAACGTGTCGAAGGAGATCATCGCCAAGGCCACCGGCGAGTAATTCGCCGGCCGGTCCACGGCTTTGACCGCGCGCCAACGGCGCGGACAACGTAAGAGAAAACCCCTGCTGGGATCCGCCCAGTAGAGCAACACAGTCCAGGAGGACATACAAGTGGCGAAGGCGAAGTTCGAGCGGACCAAGCCGCACGTGAACATCGGCACCATCGGTCACGTCGACCACGGCAAGACCACCCTGACCGCGGCTATCACCAAGGTCCTGCACGACAAGTATCCGGAGCTCAACAAGGCATCGGCCTTCGACGAGATCGATAAGGCTCCGGAGGAGAAGGCTCGTGGTATCACGATCAACATCTCCCACGTCGAGTACGAGACCGAGAAGCGTCACTACGCGCACGTCGATGCCCCGGGTCACGCCGACTACATCAAGAACATGATCACCGGTGCTGCTCAGATGGACGGCGCGATCCTCGTGGTCGCCGCCACTGACGGCCCGATGCCGCAGACCCGCGAGCACGTGCTGCTGGCCCGTCAGGTCGGTGTGCCTTACATCCTGGTCGCCCTGAACAAGGCCGACATGGTCGACGACGAGGAGATCATCGAGCTCGTCGAGATGGAGGTCCGCGAACTGCTGGCCGCCCAGGACTTCGACGAGGACGCACCGGTTGTCAAGGTGTCGGCGCTGAAGGCTCTCGAGGGCGACGCCGAGTGGGTCAAGTCCGTCGAGGACCTGATGGACGCTGTCGACGAGTCGATCCCGGACCCGGTCCGCGAGACCGACAAGCCGTTCCTGATGCCCGTCGAGGACGTCTTCACGATCACCGGCCGCGGCACCGTGGTCACCGGTCGTGTGGAGCGCGGCGAGGTCAACGTGAACGAGGAAGTCGAGATCGTCGGCATCCGCGACAAGTCGACCAAGACCACCGTCACCGGCATCGAGATGTTCCACAAGCTCCTCGATTCGGCTCAGGCAGGCGACAACGCCGGTCTGCTGCTCCGCGGCCTCAAGCGTGAGGACGTCGAGCGTGGCCAGGTCATCGTGAAGCCGGGCACCACGACCCCGCACACCGAGTTCGAGGGCCAGGCGTACATCCTGTCCAAGGACGAGGGCGGCCGTCACACCCCGTTCTTCAACAACTACCGTCCGCAGTTCTACTTCCGTACCACGGACGTGACCGGCGTCGTGACCCTCCCCGAGGGCACCGAGATGGTCATGCCGGGCGACAACACCGAGATGAGCGTCAAGCTCATCCAGCCTGTCGCCATGGACGAGGGCCTGCGCTTCGCCATCCGCGAGGGTGGCCGCACGGTCGGTGCGGGTCGAGTCACCAAGATCATCAAGTGATTTCGCTTCACTGATGCTCTGACTCACTGAGTCGACAAGGGCGCCCGGTCACGACAGTGACCGGGCGCCCTTGCTATGTCCGGCGTACGTCGTGCGCCGGGCCGCCGATGGCCGCGCCGGCGATGTCAGCGGTGTCTTCCGCGCCAGTATCAGTCGCGTCGCTCTCGTGGTAGTCCACGGTGTCGTCGACGTCCGAACCTGCTCCGCCGCGGAGGGGTCCAGATCCCCTCGCGCATCAGATGCTCGACGAAATCGTGAGCATCGTGTGCGGACCCGTGTCGGGGCCGGGTGCGCGCCCACGCGACGAACTCTGTGCTGAACTGCTCGCCGAGCTCTGCGCACACTAACAGTAGGTGACGTGCCACCTCGCCACACCTCTTGCGTAGCAGTGCTTCTCGGGTTGCGTGTAGGCGAGTTGCGTCGAACGACGGTGGTAGCGGGGCGTCGGCGACAAGCGCGAGCACCAATGCGAGCTGTCTGTCGGCGAGTGTATGGCCGCCGACGGACGGGGTAGTGACACCGGCAGCGTCGCTGTCCGTGAAGCCGCTGTCTCTCAAGTCCCTGTCCGTCACACCCTTGTCCGTAGTGCCCTTGTCCGTAGGGCCCTTGGCGGCAATGTCTTTGTGCGCGTTCATGATGCGTTTCTTACGCCGGGACTACACGACGGGCGGGTCATCCCCGCGGCGTCGGCGATGGCATCGAGCTCGGCCATCAGCTCGGCTGCGGGTGGGTATCGACCGTCACGCTCGAGAATGAAGGCGTCGACGCGATCGGTCCCCGCGAGCTGGTTGACCAGTGCGAGGACGTCGTCGCTGACCGGCGCGGTGTGCGTGTCGTGGTAGAGGACGCCGTCCGACTCGCCGCCCGCAACGTGGCAGTAGGCGATCCTCTCCAGTGGCAGTCGCGCGAGGTCGGCTGCGGGGTCGGTACCACGGTTGAGTGCGCAGGCGTACACGTTGGCCACGTCGACAAGCAGGTGGACGCCGGTTCGTTCGACAAGCTCGGCGAGGAACTCGCCGTCGCTGTACTCGTCGTCGGGCCACTCGAAGAGAGATGCGATGTTCTCCACGGCGAGCGGGACGGGTAGGAAATCCTGGGTGCGTCGGATGTTGTCGCTCAGCACGGCCAATGCCTCATGGCTGCGCGGCACCGGAAGGAGGTGTCCCACCTCGACGCCGCCTGCGCGGACGAACGCGATGTGTTCGCTGACGAGCGGGGCGTCGAGTATCTGCGCGCAGCGTGTGAGCACCGAGATGCGTTCGGCCGACACGGGTTCGGCTCCACCGAGGGAGAGTCCGACGCCGTGCGGGATGATCGGGACATCGACGGCGAGAAGATCCGGTAGCCAACTCTCTGCGGTCTCGACGGCCGGGACCGACTCGGCGATGACCTCGCAGAAGCCGAGGCCTGGTAGCGCTGCGACGACGCCGGCGATATCCGGACGCCACCCGATGCCGATCCCACTCGGCCACACCGTGGGTGTCAGATTCTTGTTGTTCATGCGGGTCCTCCGTTCCGGGGGAGTGTCGTGGATGAATTCGCTTGACGCGTATCGCTCAGCCACCGCAACCGCCTCCTCCACCACATCCGCCGCCACCGCCGCAGCTGCTGCCACAACTGGAACTGCCGGAACTGCAACTGCTGCCGGAGAAACCGGCTCCGCCGATGCCCGCACCGACAGCGAAGTATCGGGTCGACACTGCTGCGTTCGCGGCGAACACCGGATCTACGAGTTCGATGATTCCGACCCCGAAGAGGGCAGCTCCGACGGCGGCGGCAGCCGGGCCATAGGTGCGCATCGCCGGCCGCAGCTGCGGTCGCAGATGACGGTTTTTGGTCTGAGCGCTGGCAAGGGCCCGCTCGCCGCGGGCGGTACGTCGTTGACGCAGGCTCACCAGCATCAGAAGAAGCCCTAGGTCGACGAAGAGGAACACGACGAGAATGGAGACGGGTTTGCCGTTGACCGTGCCCGCGATCACGCGGACCATACCCAACACCATGACCAGCATCAGTGCCACGACACCTCCCGGCGACGGCAGCGCGGCGAGATATCTGCGGGTCTCGAGCGCGCTGCGCAGGTCGTCGTAGGCGTCGAGCAGCGAGGTGTCCCGACGGCTCGACCGGCGTGTGGGTGAGTCGAGTCGCGCGTGCACCTCTCGTGAGAGGTGGTCGATGCCGCGGTCGGTCGGCAGGAGCGCTCGCACGGGGCGAGCGTCTTCGTCGATCAGTCCGGCGGTCCGCAACTGGATGAGCGCCGCGAGATAGGCGTTGCGATCGGAGATCAGCATGCCGATCTCGGTCGGTGTCAATTTGTCGAGAGGGGCGGTGCCGCCCGCATTGCGGGCGCGGTGCAGATTCCGCAGGCCCCAGGCGACGCACGTTGCGGACAGCACCGCGAACAGAACGAGGAAGACAGGTCCGGGGATACCCCAGGTGTTGTGGGTACGCATGTGTGACACCACCTTTCGTGGCCGAATCGGGGTTGATTCGAGAACCGACCCTCGTCGTCGTGAGAACGTCGAGGGTGCGGTCGATGAGACGGATACCCGCCGACCCCGATGCCGGGGAGCGGGTGCCAGGTGAGAATTCGGGGGTCTCGGTGGACGCATGACGGATTCGTCGACCGGAGAAAGCCGTGGACCGAGAGGGTCAGAAGAGAGTCACGGCGAGGTGATCATGTGCACCGTCAGTTGCTTCGGCGTCGTTGTTCATGACCACCTCCTTCATCTTCGAATCGAAGATTCGTGAGGCGCGGAAGGTATACCGCGCCAGGTGATCTCAGTATCGGCGAGGGGGCGGAAAAGTCCACCCGGCGGCAGGGTTCGTGGCCGAGTCGTGACCGGGGACTCGCACTTCTCGCGTGCGGGCGAGGTCTGGGGTCGGTTGAACGAATCGGCGCGAAGGTGGTGAATAACTCTAGTTAACAATTGTCACATGCGCCACTTTGGTAACTGACGGATCTCAATGTCGGAGACCTGTGGTCACGACGCCTCTATGGGCTGGCCCGGGCGTCGGTGACCGCAATACGGTTCACCGGTGCGTAAGAGATCGTGGTGGTCTGCCATGCCCGTGCGGCGCGTGATCGTTCTGGTGGTGCTGGTCGCGACAGCGCTGTGCGTCGGACTCGTCAATGCGGGCTCGGCGAATGCCGCCTCCTTCGGACGTTTCTACGTTGGAGGATGCGGTATGCCCGCGAGCCCCGTCGACATGTGGACGCGCGCAGGCAATTACAAGACCGTCATCGCGCTCGACGGTCTGCGTGCGACCAGTGACATGAGCGGTTGGCGGCACGAGACGCACATCCAACGCATGGCGGATTCCGGGGTCAACGTCGTCGAACCCGTCGGGGGACTCGCGAGCTTCTACTCCGACTGGGAGACGAAGAGTCCCGGCAGCAAGATCGCCTACCGCTACCGGTGGACCTGTCGGCTCGACGCGATCATCCGCGCACTCGACGCCCGCGGCCTCGCAGTGGGTCCGAAGCAGAAATACGCCATGATGGGCATCTCGATGGGCGGAAACGCCGCCATGATCTACGGCGCCTACCACCGCAACCGCATCTCGAGCGTCTTCTCTATGTCGGGGTACCTCAATCTGTCGGCCCCGACGATGCGCGAGGCCATCCGCGTCGCGCTGATCGACGCGGGAGTGCAGGCAGGCGTCGGTCCGCTGAGCGCGGACGCGATGTGGGGGCCGCCGTGGGGTGCGCGATGGCAGGCCAACGATCCGCTCGTACAGCTACCCCGTATGCGCGGCATGAAGATCCGCATCGCATCCGGCTCGGCGACCTGGGGGCGCTACAACACCGACGCCGTGTCGTCGATCCAGGGGACCCCGCTCGAGGTTGCGGCACTGGCGCAGACGCGAGCCTTCGAGGTCGCCGCGGCTCTGCAGAAGATTCCGGTCAGCACCGACTTCCCGAACACCGGCACCCACACGTGGGGTTACTGGGAGGACATGGTGTGGCGGGCCAAGAACAGCAGGTGGTTCCACGACAGCTGACCCGGTTCACGCGTGTCTTCAGGGGATGCGGCACGCGAGAAACGACAACTGGCGTTGGACTTCCTTTGCGACGCCGATGTCACGCCCGTGACCGAGGATGGGGAGCGGTTGCCCGTCACACCAACGCGGCCGCGGGCGTGACATCGACTTCGATCACCTCAACTGCTCCGACCGCCGAGATCGACGTCAGGAGCCGCCTCGCTGGCGGGTGGTTCGGACGCTGCTGCGGCGTCACCAATCGGAGAGCTCGACGTATCCGTCCTGAATCGCGCGGACGAACAGCGCGGCCTTCGACGGCGCAGGGCGTCCCACCGCGTTGTACTTCGCGCGGATACGGGAGATGTGGGTGCTGACGGTCGTGGCACCGAGGAACAAGCTCTTGGCCGCTTCTTCCTTGGACTCCGAATGCAGCCACGCGACGAGTACCTCGACCTCGCGCGCGGACAATCGTGCGCGCACCGGACCCTGCCCGACGGTATCGATGCGATGCAGGTGTGTGGGGCGGAGCCGGGCTACCGGTGGTGTCTCGTTCATTGAGCTCCCTGTGTTGACGCCGAGCGTGGACGGGCGCCGCGAGACCGACTGTGGTCGGGCGACCAGGTTGTCGTCTCATCGGTGGAAATATCTTCTAGGTCCCGCGTTCGACGTGGTGTCTCTGGCGCGTTCGGACAGCAAGTCGATACGACTGTCGATACGCTGACCTGCACAAAGAGCAGGAGGCTTGATGAGGCCGGAGTCGGTGAGCACGCGTGAAGAACTCGGGCGTGCACTCACAGAACTACGCGTTCAGGCGGGACTGAGTGTGCGGGATGTCGCCGCCGACGCAGACGCATTACTCGGAACCGTTGCGGGCTGGTTCGCCGGACAGCACGCCCCGACCCGTGCGAGCCGGGCCATGTTCACCAGGGTGCTCGGGGTCTGCGGCGTGACCGAATCCGACGACGTGGCCAGGTGGTGGGAGGCGGTAGAGCGCAGCGCGCGCCGGACGGGTCGGCGGCGTACTCGCCCGGAATCCCCCTATCGCGGATTCGCCGCGTTCGGGCCGGCCGACAATCAGCTCTTCTTCGGACGTGACGATCTCGTCGCACGACTCGTCGATCTGATCGGTGCGACCCGCAGTCCGGATCGTGAGGCCAACGACATGGCTCGCGGCGTGATGGTCGTCGGTATGTCGGGCGTCGGGAAATCGTCACTCGTGCGCGCGGGGCTGCTCGCCCAGGTCACCCACGAGGGTCCGCTGGCCGGCTGGCGGCACGCGGTGATGACCCCGGGAGACGATGCCCTCGCCGCACTCGACGCTGCGATGAACGAGTTGGATGCCGACGAGCACCCGGAGCGGCCCGCACTGCTGATCATCGATCAACTCGAGGAGATGTGGACGCAGAACTCCGACGACGCGCGCAAGCTCGCGATCACGCGAATTCTCGACGCCGCAACGGCGCCGGGATCCGACGTCGTGCCGGTCGGTGTGTTGCGCGCGGACTTCTACGGACGCGTCGTCCCATGGGTTCCGAAGACACTGGAGAACGCGCAGTTGGTGGTTCCGCCGATGCAGCGTGATCAGCTACGCGAGATCATCGTCGGCCCCGCGCGCGTCTCCGACGTCGAGGTCGAGCCCGAACTGGTGGAGATGCTCCTCGACGACGCCGTGCCCGCGGCAGGGTCCACGGCGGCGGGTGATCTCCCGCTGCTGTCCTACGCGCTGTTGGCGACCTGGGAGCTCTCCGACGGTCGACGCATGACCGTGCGCGACTACCTCGCCACCGGCCGCATCGGCGGGGCGGTCGAGCAGGCAGCGGAGAAGGTCTACCGGGAACTGACACCCGATGAGCAGCAGATCGCGCGACGCATGCTGCTCGCGATGGTGAACGTCGACGAGGATGCGGTGACCCGACGACGTGTTCCGCTCGACGAACTGACCGTCGACGGTGACGACCGGGCCGCGCACGTGCTGGAGAACTACGCTGCGTCGCGTCTGGTCACCGTGTCGTCGTCGCACGCTCAGGTCACCCACGAGGCGCTGCTGACCGCCTGGCCTCGGCTGCGCGAGTGGATCGACGACGATCGTGAGCAGCTGTTGTTGCGCCGCAGGTTGCGCGCGTACTCCGAACCGTGGGATGCCGACGGCAGGCCCGACGACATGCTGATCGGCGGATCCCGACTCGAGGTCTTCGATCAGCTGGCGCAGGGGGCCGGGGACGACCCGATCGATCCGGTCAGTCGCGAATTCCTCAACTCCGCGAACGCACGTCGCGCCGCACTCGTCGACCGTGAGCGCCGTCGTTCGGCACAGTTGCGTCGGGTCGCGCTGTTCGCCGCGGTGTTCGCGGTCGTCGCCCTGCTCGCTGCGGTGTTCGCGGTCGTCGCCGGTGTGAATGCGGTTCACCAGCGTGAGGACGCCGAGGACGCACGGAACGAGGCGTTGAGCCGACAGCTCGCCGTGCAGTCGGCAGACCTCGGGACGCGTGACCCGTTCATGTCGGCCCAGCTCGCCATGGTTGCGTACGAGTCGTCGCCCACACTCGAGGCGCGATCGCGTCTCATCGATGCCACAGGTCGTGGTGTTCCGGTCCGCTATCTCGGCGATCCCGGGTCGGTGCTGATGTCGCGCGCGGGGTCGTTGATCGCCGCGGCGGGCGCGGGCGGCCAGGTGCGGCTGTTCAGAGTCGACGACGGTGGCATCGCGTCGCGGATCGCCGACTTCCGTGCGCCCGGCGGAGGCGGCAGGCTGGCCGGTGTGGCGCTGATGCCCGATGCCAGGACGCTACTGCTCGGGGGACGTGGAACGATCACCGCCTGGAACATCGCCGACCCCGCACGTCCGACGCGCCAGTACGATTTTCCCGAGGTGAGCGGAGACATCAACCGGATCACCGTCAGCCCCGACGGTCGGATGGTCATCGCATCCGTCCCCGACGCGGGCGTCGCGGCGTGGGTGGCAGCCGACGGCACGTGGCGGCGAATCCCGCTGCCACCGAAGGTCGCAGGTGTGGCCGGTGCGGCCGCGTTCAGTCCGGACGGGAAGTCGCTGGCCACCAGCAGCGCGAATCGGCGCATCGATCTGTGGCGGGTCGATGGTGACGCACTCGTCCCGACCGGGGAGATCCCGCTCGATCAGTGGCGCGACAACGAACTCGCGCAGGGGCTCGTCTACAGTCCGGACGGATCGCGTCTACTCGCCGGATTGCGCAGCCGCGTGATCGACGAGTTCGACGTCGCCGATCCCGGGGCGCCGCGGTCGGTGGCGCGTTTCACCGGCTTCAACAGCTACGTGAACGCCGTCGCACTCAGCACGGACGGGACGAAGGTCGTCGGGGCCGGCGCGGACAACACCATCCGGGTGTTCGATCGTAGTGATCCCGCCGCGGCGCCACAGGTCATGACCGGATCGTCGAACGCGGTGTCGGTGATGTTCGCAGGCGACCACGTGGTTGCCTCCAGTGAGGACGGTCGGGTCCAGGACTGGCCGCCGGTGCGCGGCATGTCGTCGGTGGGCACCAACAGCGTCTATCAGATTCCCGCGAACCGCGATGCGACGGCGATCGTCGCCGCAGACACCGGAACCGACGGTCGTATCACCCAGTGGCGCGTCGGGCGCGACGGGCTCGTGCGTAGCGGGCCCGATCTCGTTCCGGCCCCGGGAACGGTCTACTCGGGGGCAGTGGTGATGACCCCGTCGGGTCGCGTCGTCACGACTGGAACCGTCACCGGCACCGTGCAATTCGCCGACTACAGCGATCCGCAGAAACCGCATGTGGTCGGCAGTGTGGCAGCCCAGCCGACGTTGAACGAAACCGTCGACTACAGCGAACGCTCCGGACTCGCCGTCACCGGCGCCACCGACGGCAACAACCTCACCGTCATCGACGCATCGACACTCTCGGCCCCTCGGGTCGTCTCCCGCTTCGATGCAGGCGGCGGCATCGCGTGGGCGTCGTTGAGTCCGGATGGCCGCACCGCAGCGGTGGCGACCGTCACGGGACCGGTGCGTCTCCTGGATCTGTCGAACCCCGCGGCACCGCGCGCCTATCCGGACCCGATCGCGTTCAAGGCATCGGCGCTCTCGGTGCGCTTCGACCCAGCAGGCAGCAGACTCGTCGCGACGTCGGAGGAACGCAACGTCGAGGTGGTCGACATCTCCGATAAGGAGCACCCCCGCAGAACCGCTGAGCTCTCCGGGCCCGCGGGACAGTTGTACAGCGCAGGCTTCTCCGCGGACGGCACACGGGTGATCGCAGGCGGGAGCAACTCCGAGGTGTGGGTGTGGGACCTCACCGACGGCGCCGCCGACGTGGTGCTCCGGTCGTATCCCGGGCGGGTCTACGACGTCCGGTTCCTGCCTGACGATCGCATCCTCGCGGCAGGTCAGGGCGGGTTCATGGAGAGCTGGAACCTGGGCCCCGACAGGATCATCGACGAGCTGTGTGCACAGGGTGGTGACCCGATCACGGCCGACGAGTGGCGCACTTACGTCCACGGCATCGACTACCGATCCCCGTGTCGTGAATGATCGCAGCACCCGACGAACAGAGCGGTCGACCCGGGACTCGGCGTAGCGCTGACAGGAGGCAAACGGCGTCGCGACTACCCTCGGAAGGCGTGCGTATTCTCCATCGTCAGCGGACCGGCACCGACGAAGCGCCCACGCAGTCGCTCGGCGTCGAGGTGTCAGGGCCGATCGACACCGACGTCCCGGTGGTTCTCCTGCACGGTATGGCCTCGGATCACACCACATGGCGGTCGTTCGCGAGATCGCTGCGTCGGCGTGGACGTTCCGTGGTGTCGGTGGACATGCGCGGGCACGGTGTCAGCAGTCGGGAGAAGCGCTACGGGCTCGACGATTTCAGCGGCGACGTGCGGTTCGTGCTCGACGAACTCGACCTCGATACCGTCGATCTCGCCGGTCACTCGCTCGGTGCGCACACAGCGTTGCGGGTCGCGATGGACCAGCCCGACCGCGTCCGGCGGTTGGTACTCGAGGAGGTCCCCCCGATGCCGCGCGACAAGGCCGACCTCGATGAGGAGATCGCGGTGGACGCGACCCTCGGTGAGCGACTGCGCGGGCTCGGGCAGTTGATCATCGACCCGCGTCCGTTCCTCCGCTACGACAGGTCTGTCACAGATCAGGTCAACGCCGAGTTCGCGGTGGCGGCGCCGCAGTGGTGGTCGGCACTCGAGGACGTGCGTGCACGCACGCTGGTGATCTCCGGCGGACGGCGGAGCTTTCTTCCGCCGCACCACCTTCGGACACTCAGTGAGCGGCTGCCCGACGGCTCGTTCGAGATCATCGACGCCGGTCACTCCGTGCACCGTGACCAGAGAGCCCGATTCGCCGGTCTCGCAGGCGATTTCCTCTCGGCGCGGGTGTGAGGATGACGAGAAGCTCCGGCGGCGGGCCAGGGGGCCCGATAATGCCTCCGGTCGAGGAGATCCTGGAGGCGGCGAAGGTCGTCGCGCTACCGATGCGCACCAGATTCCGTTCGATCACGCGCCGCGAGGCGCTGATCTTCCGTGGGCCGGCGGGGTGGGGCGAGTTCGCGCCCTTCGTCGAATACGACGACGAGGAGTCGGCGCCGTGGCTGGCCGCGGGAATCGAGGCGGCCTATCTCGGACCGCCTGTCGCACAACGTGACGCGGTGCCCCTCAACGCAACGGTTCCCGCCGTAGCGGCCGATCAGGTGGCCGAGATACTCGCCCGTTATCCCGGAGCGACGACCGCCAAGGTGAAGGTGGCCGAGCCCGGACAGTCACTGTCGGACGATGTCGACCGTGTGGCTGCGGCGCGCGCCGTGATACCCCGCGTGCGGATCGATGCCAACGGCAAGTGGACTGTACCGCAAGCAATTTCGTCGATTAGTGCAATCGGGGAGGTGGAATACGCGGAGCAGCCGTGTGCCACCGTCGACGAACTGGCACAGGTGCGGCGTGCCGTGGACGTTCCGATCGCCGCGGACGAGTCGATCCGCAAGGCCGCAGACCCGATGCGCGTGGTCGCGGCCGACGCAGCCGATGTCGCGATCCTCAAAGTGGCGCCGCTCGGGGGCATGCGATCGGTGTTGGCGTTGTCCGATCGGATCGGTCTGCCCGTTGTCGTGTCGAGTGCGCTCGACACCGCGGTCGGCATGGCAGCGGGGGTCGCCGCAGCAGCAGCCCTTCCACGCCTCGACCTCGCGTGCGGCCTCGGTACCGGCTCGTTGTTCACCGTCGACGTCGCCGAGCCGTTCCTGCCCGAGCACGGCGTCGTCACCCCGCGGTGGTTCGGCCCCGACGTCGACCTCGCACCCGCCACGCTCGCCGACCCGGCGACCACAGCGTGGTGGCACGACCGTCTGCGTCGGTGCCATGACGTGCTGCGTCGACGTGGCCACGGCGCGGAGTTCGGCAAATCATAGAGACATTTCTGTCGATCTGTTCCAATAAGGGGAGATGTGGATCACATATCGGCCTGCAGGCCGTCCTGATCCGATCGACGCCGTACCGCTGTTGAGCACGTGCTCCGATCGAGAGCTCTGCCGGAACAGAAAGGCCGAACATGACGATCATCGCCCCCGCGCCCCCGGGAAGCGGGTTACGCGCCGTGCAGTGTGCCGACCGCAACGGAATGCTCGAAGTGCTGTCGATGCGGCGCGACCCGTTCGGTTTCGCGGCGGACCGTCGCGCGAGGTTCGGCCAGCTGTACGGGATCAATGCGCTCGGCAAGAGGATCGTCGTCGCCTCCGGAGTCGACGCCGCCGACACGATCCTGCGCAACCGCGATCGCGCGTTCGCGAACGGCCCCGCGTGGGGCTATCTGATCGGCCCGTTCTTCAATCGGGGGCTCATGCTCCTCGATTTCGAGGAACACCGTCACCATCGGCTGATCATGCAGCAGGTCTTCGCCAACACCGCGCTCAAGGGCTACATGCAGGAGATGTCGCCCATGATCGCCGACCGCATGCAGCGCTTCGCGACCGGAAAGGTACTGCTGGCCGACGAGTTCAAGGCGCTGACGCTCGACGTCGCGCTCGAGGTATTCCTCGGCGTCGCCCTACCCCGCGAGGAGGCGGACCGGCTCAACAAGGCCTTCATCGAGACCGTCCGCGCGGGAGTCGCACTGGTACGCAGACCCGTGCCCGGCGGACGCTGGTGGAAAGGACTGCGGTCACGCCGCGTCCTCGAAGAGTTCTTCGCCTCCGCCATCGATGACAAACGTGCGCGCGAGACACCCGACCTGTTCTCGGTTCTCTGCCACGCCGAAAGTGAAGAGGGACAACGCTTCACCGACGACGACGTGGTCAACCACATGATCTTCGTGTTGATGGCCGCACACGACACCTCGACCATCACCATGACCCAGATGGCCTATCACCTCGCCCGACACCCCGAATGGCAGCAGCGCGCTCGCGACGAATCCGACGACCTGGCCGGCGAACTCGGCTACGACGACCTGGGGCACCTCGGCACACTCGATCTCGTGATGCGTGAGTCCCTGCGCCTGTGTCCGCCGGTGCCGTCCCAGCCGCGCACCGCGGTCGTCGACACCTCGATCGGCGACTACTTCATTCCCGCAGGCACGATGGTCTCGGTACCCCAGTTGGCCAATCATCGCGATCCGGAGATCTATTCGGAGCCCGATCGCTTCGATCCAGAACGGTTCATGCCCGAACGTGCGGAGGACAAGCGGCACCGTATGGCGTGGGCGCCGTTCGGGGGTGGTGTGCACAAATGCATCGGACTGTACTTCGGGCAGATGGAGATCAAGACGATCATGCATCACCTTCTGCGTGACTACGAATGGTCGGTGCCGCGGGGCTACGAGATGCCGATGGATTACAGCGCACTGCCGGTTCCCAAGGATCGATTGCCGGTCACACTGTGGCGTCGATGAGCCATCGCGGTCGGTCGAGCAGAGGCGCCACATCGGGCACAGCGGAACCGCCGGCACCTGCCGGGGCGCGCAAACGGCGCAACACCCGGAGTCCCGCGGATCAGGAAGCGGCGATACTCGCTGCAGCGGCAGAGGAGTTCACGGCCGCCGGCGTCGCGCAGGCCAACGTCGACGCGGTGGCAGCGAGAGCCGGGGTGAGCAGGAGCACGCTCTACCGCCGGTTCCCGAACAAAGACGCCCTCCTGCACGCTGTCGCAACCGACCGTTACGAACGCGGCATGCGCACGCTCGACGCCGCAGTTTTCGGTCTCGGGCCAGCGGATGCGGTGATCGAGGCATTCTTCCAGGGCGCACAGATGATCTCCGACGATCCGCTGGTGAACCGGCTGATTCTCGCCGACCACGGAATGAGGCGTCTCACCACAGGGCTCGGCGCACTGTTCGTCGAGATGGCCACCGCACGTATCGCGGCGGTGCTACGCACCGCAGGTGCGCAGATGCCCGACAAGGATCTGTTCGACGCCGTGGAAATTCATGTGCGACTGGTCATCTCGTTTCTGGAAATGCCCTCGTCGGACGAATCGCGGCGCGAGCCGAGAAGTGTCCGGGACTTCGCGGCGACGTTCCTGGCGCCGATGATCTGGTGAGAGTTCGCCGAGACGCCCTAGGGTGGATGCGTGGTGGCGCCGCGAGGCCCACGTACACCCGAGCGTCGACACGAGGAGGGCTGGCGTCATGAGGGGGCGCGCAGAAGCCGAATCCGCGTCGAGCGATCGCGCATTGCTCGACAACGAGCGCGCCGCTCGCGCGCAGTTGCGCAGGGCCGTCGACGATCTGGTTGACGCAGAAGTCCACGCCGGTCTCCGGCCGGGTGTGCGGCGGATCTGGTGGGTCGTCATCGGCATCGCGGTGATCGGCGCCGTCCTCGCCGCGGCTCTGGGCGTCGCCGCGTGGGCGCGGTCCGCACATGCCTACACCGACGACGACTATCGACACACAGCGAGCGAGCTCACGTCGCTGCTGTTGTCCGCCGATCCGTCCGATCCCGACCGCGCACGACGCATACTCGACCGTGCCACGGGCGCGTTCCACGACGAGTTCGCGCAATCGGCAACCAGTTACATTGACTACGTGCGACGGACCGGAACCGTCGGTGAGGCGACGGTCGAAGGCAGTGGCGTATCCGGGCGCTCGGGCGACGACGCCACGGTTCTCGTCGTCGCCGCCGTCGCCTATCGCGGGCAAACGCCGGCGCCCGTGCGGGAGTTCCGGTTACGCATGCTCGTCGTGCCCGACGACGGAGCGCTCAGGGTGAGCGCCGTCCAGTACCTGCCGTGAGCGCGACGCCCACGGCGGACCGGGGCGCCGATCGACGTCGGACGACGATAATCCGGACGCGGCGTGCCGTCGTGCTCGCGGTGTGCGCTGTGGTCGCCCTCGTCGTCGTGGCCTTCGGTGTGGTCGGGGCGGCGCGCGCCGTGGCGCACAACGGTGCCGTTGCGCAGACCCGCGACGACCTGCGCGCGCACGCCGGGCCGACGATCGCTGCCGTCTTCACCGTGCATGCCGCGACGTGGCAGGCCGAACGTGCACACGCTCGTGCACTCGTCGGCGGCGACTTCGCGCGTGGCTTCGCCGCGCAACTCGATCGCGAGCCCGCACGCGGTGTCAGCAGTGTCGAATGGCGTCCCCGTGATACGGCCGTCACGAGTGCGGAAAGGGGCAGCGGAACCGTGCTGATGACCGCGACCGTCACGACGACGCGCGCCGACGCCGCGCCGCTCATCGAACAGCGAACGGTGAGTGCGTCATTCACCGACGCCGGCGGTCGCTGGTTGCTGACACACGTGGAGGTGCTCGCGTGAGCGGCGTGGAACAGACATCGCCCGACCGCGTCGACGCGGCGGTCGCGCGCGTCGAGGAAGCGACCCGGGCGGCCCGGATCGCCCGGGTCGCCGCCGCCCGCCCGTTGCGTGAACGGGCAGCCCGCCGGTCGCGGTGGCTGCGCATCACCATGGTCTGCGCGGCACTTCTCGTCGTGTGCGGGCTGGTGTCGATCATCTGGCTCGTCGTCGTCGGTGGCCGTCAGGAAGCGCGAGTCGACGAACAGCGCGGCGCATTGGAGGCGGCACGCGGTGCGGTCGACACGATGCTCACCGCGACGCCGGGCGATGCGAGCGGCTACGCCGACCGCGTGATCGCGAGGAGCACCGGCGCCGAACACGATCGACTCAGCGCGGCGCGCGATGCGCTCGTCGCCGCGGTGTCGTCCGCACGGACCGGAACGTCGGGGCGTGTCGTGGCGGCCGGACTGATCAGCGATCCCACATCGACTTCCGACGGTGCGCGCGCCGAGGCGCTCGTCACCGCGCAGGCCTCGGATCCGGCGCTGGTGGGCGCCGACCCGGACGCCGACGTCGTCACGGTACGACTGTCGCTGGAACGGGTGGATGGAGCGTGGAAGATCGCCAGGTTGGTGCCGGTATGAGCGCACTGGTCGTCCACCACCGGGTGCCACGGCGCACGCGTGGAGTGCTGGTCGCGGTGTCGGTGCTTCTCGTCGTGGCCATCGTCGTTGCCGCGACGTCATGGCTCGGCGTGCGCGCCACCAGGCCGTCGCCCGACGCAGCGGCGCGTTCGGCGCTGCTCGGCGCAACCGAGCGGATCGTCGCGCAGACCCTGCGCACCACGCCCGACATGACCCGGGCGCAGCGCCTCTCGGTGGCCGCAGGCCTCACCGACCCGCTCGGCACCAGATACGCGCTCGATGGTGCCGACGCCGTGCTGCCCGGTGCCGTCGCAGGCAGATTGACGGTCGACGCGAATGTCGTCGGCGCAGGCGTCGCCGAGTACTCGCCGCCGGATGCGCGCGTCCTCGTCCTCGTCGACGAGGTGCTGGCGGGCGATACGAAGTCGGACACCAGAACCCCTATTGCTCGGTGGGCCCACATGCGTAATGTCGACGGGAACTGGTTACTGGCCGACCTCACCCCTGTCGGCGATGTCACCCGTTGATCGCGGACAGCACGTGACGACCGGGGCCGTCACCCGACACTCGGGGCGAGCCACGTCGCGTAGGGGTGGTCGGGGCGTCGAGCGAGAGGATCTCATGCAATCAACACCCGGTGTTGTCGTCGTCGGAGCCGGTCTGGCTGCTGTTCGGGTGGCAGAGAACCTGCGTGCCGATTCCTACGACAAGCCGATCACACTGATCGGCGCCGAACCACATCCGCCCTATGACCGTCCGCCGCTGTCGAAGTCGGTGTTGCTCGGCAAGGATGACCGCGTCGACCTCAAACCCGAGAGCTTCTACACCGAAGCCGATGTCGAGTTACGGCTCGGATGCACGGTCACCTCGATCGACACCGGCGCCAAGGCGGTGACCGTCGTCGACACCGCGGGCGACGCCACAGTGGTCGACTACGACACGCTCGTGCTGGCGACCGGCCTCCGGCCACGCACTTTCCCGGGTACCGACGGGATGTCGGGGGTGTACACCCTGCGCACGTTCGCCGACGCACTCGCGGTGCGGTCCGCGATCGACTCGGCCCAGAACGCGGTCGTGATCGGAGCAGGATTCATCGGATGCGAGGTCGCCGCGAGTCTCTCGTCGCAGGGTGTCTCCGTCACGATCGTCGAACCGGCTCCGACGCCGCTTGCGCTTGCTCTCGGCCCGCGGATCGGTGAGCTCGTCACCCGGATGCACGAAGCCAACGGTGTCAGGGTGCTGACCGGTGTCGGGGTGTCGGAGATCGTCGCGGGAGACGGTGACGTGGTCCGCGAGGTCAGACTCGACGACGGGACCGTCCTACCCGCGGACCTCGTCGTCGCGGGGATCGGCTCGGTACCTGTCACCGACTATCTCGACGGTTCGGGTATCGAGCTCGCACCGCGTGAGGTGGGTGGTGGAATAGCCTGTGACGCAACGGGACATACATCGGTACCGGACGTGTACGCCGTCGGGGACGTCGCCAACTGGCTCGACGGCGCCGGCTCGCCGAGGCGTGTGGAGCACTGGAACCACACGGTCGAGCAGGCAGCGGTCGTGGCGGCAGACATCACCGGGGGCGAGGGGGTCGCGGCTGCGGTGCCGTACTTCTGGAGCGACCAGTTCGATCTCAAGATCCAGGTCCTCGGCGACCCGAGAGCCGACGACGACGTACACATCGTCTCCGACGACGGCAAGAAGTTCCTCGCCTACTACAGCAGGGACGGTGTGCTCACCGCGGTCGTGGGCGCTGGCAAGGTCGGCGCGGTGATGAAGACCCGGCCGAAACTGCAGACGCCGACCCCGATCTCGGAGCTCGTGCCCGACGCATGAACTCGACGTCGCGTGGGGCGGGCCCGGGTCGAACCGAGGGCATCTCGGCCGAGAGCGTGCGCGCGGCTATCGAGCGGATCGCCGATCCAGACAGAGCAGAGTCCGCGGCGCGCTATTTCCAGGCAGGTCCCGGCGGCTACGGCGGCGACGATCGGTTCCTGGGCGTCCGCGTACCGCAGTTGCGTGCGATCGCGCGGACAGCGCGCGGTCTCGACCGCACACAGGTGGCCGAGTTGGTCGACTCGGCCGCCCACGAGGTACGGCTCGCGGGCCTGTTCTGCCTACGCGACGGGTTCGAGCGGGCCGCGCCCGACGACGTCGACGCGTGGGCAAAGGTGTACCTCGCCGCCGTTGCCGCGGGCAGGGTGAACAACTGGGATCTCGTCGATTCGTCTGCCGATCCGGTCCTCGGGGAATGGTCATGGCAGCGAGCCGATCCCGGTGTGCTGACCGACTTCGCTCGGCGAGATGACCTGTGGGAACGACGAATCGGCATCATCGGCACCTTCGCATGGCTCAAACACGGTGACGCACAGGCGTTGCAGCTGGTGGCCCCGCTGGTGGTCGACGACCGGCGGCCATTGATCCAGAAGGCTTTCGGCTGGATGCTGCGGGAGATGGGCAAACGCGTCGACGGCTCATTACTGTTGTCCTACCTCGACGCCCACGCAGCGCAGATGGGGCGAACCGCACTCGGTTACGCCGTCGAACACCTCGAACCGGATACACGAGCGCACTATCGGTCGCTGCGCTGAGCCGGGTCACGGCACCGTGACCTCAGGCCGGGTGACCCGCGCGGAGCATCCGTTCACGGAGTGCGTCGTAGATAGGTGGACTGCGTAGTAGTGACGCGACGATCACCGCCGCGGCGCCGGCCGCGAGGAGGGGGACGGTCACGCTCGTGATGGTCGTCATCTCGATGACCAACACGATGCCGGTGAACGGTGCCCTGACCACCGAGGCGAACAGGCTCGACATGCCGACGAGCACCAGCGACAACACCAGCCGCCGCCCCAGATCGTCGGAGAACAGCTCGACGAACCGCGCGAACAGCAGACCGAGCAGTGCGCCGAGTGCCAACATCGGCGCGAAGATGCCGCCCGGGGTACCGACGGAATAGGACAACGGTCCGCCGATGAACCGCACGGCGAGAAAAACGATGAGGCTGAGAAGCGCGAACCGCTGACCGTCGAAGATCTTCTGCGACAGCGCGTCCCCGCCACCAACGAGATCGGGATCGACTTGCATGACCGCGCCGATGACCGCCCCCACAGCGGCGGCTTTCACGACGGCGGGGATACGTGCGAGTGCATCGAACCAGCGCAGCATCGCACGGATGAGCCAGTTGTACGCTACTCCCACCAGGCCGACGAATGCTCCGAACAATACGAACACCGGAAGCAGCGCGAAGCTCGGACGTGCAATCGCCGACACCGCGAAGTCGGGGTGATCGCCGAGGACGAGACGTGAGCACCCCACCGCTGTGGCGACCGAGGCCAGAGTCCAGACCAGAAGTCGGATACGGACGTTCTTCGCGATCTCCTCGAAGACGAACATCGCCGCGCTGATGGGGGCGTTGAAGGCGACGGCGAGACCTGCTCCTGCCAGGACGGTCTGCAGTCCCCGCACCTCGTCGGCGCTCGCACGGAACAGGCGCCCCGCAGCCGCACCGATCGTCGCGCCGATGTGCACCGTCGGTCCTTCGCGGCCGAGCACCATCCCGGCCAGCCCGATCGAGAGCAGACCGCCGACAAAGCGCGCGGGTACCACCCGCAACGGCGGGGGATCGGCTTCGCGGCGCTCGACCGCCTCGACATGTTGGATGCCGCTACCGGCAGCGAGCGGGACCCGGACGGCAATCCACGTCGCACCCGCTGCGGCGGCGGCCGAGACCGCCACCGGCACAAGCCATCCCCACGGTCCGTGTGACGATGTCCAGCCCAGAACGGTTCCCGTGCGCCAGATGTCGATGTGCTCGAGAAGCCAGCGGAACCCACCGCCGACGAATCCGGTGACAGCGCCCGCGGCGGCAGCGATGAGCGTCAGGACGACCAGCGCGCGCACGTCGAGCCTTTCCTGCTCGACGCGGTGGAAGCCTGCGTGGTCGGAGTGACTCACGAAGCGTTGCGGAAGACTTTCACCGCGGCCGCGATGAGGGGAATCTGCAGCGGCAGACGGCCGATCGCGATGGCCTTGTACACCGCGGGCTTGTGCCACCACATCCGGACCATGTTCACGTTCGCCGGATAGACCGCCACGAACAGTGCCGCCGCCGACGCCGCGGCGGGTCGTCGGGTCTGCGGAACGAGCAGTCCCGCGCCGATGCCGAGTTCTGCGACCCCCGACGCGTAGGTCAGTGCGCGGGCGTCGGTCCCCAGCGCATCGCTGATCTCGGGTGGGACTATCTCGTCGAACGGCTTGGGGACGGCGAAGTGCAGCGCACCCATTCCGAGCAGCATGCCGCCCAGCACGCGGGCCAGACGGTTCGTCGAAGCGTCTGGCGTCATGTCAGAACTCGATTCGTAGTCGGTCGGAGGTCGGGTGCGCCTGACAACCCAGGATGTACCCGTCTTCGATGTCTTCGGGGTCGAGTGCACCGTCGTTGTCCATCTCGACCGTTCCCTCGGTCAATGTACATGCGCACGAACCGCACTCGCCCTCCTGGCACGAATACGGCGCATCGAGTCCCGCTTCGAGCATGATGTCGATCAGCGAACGACTACGCGGCCATGCGAGTTCGTGGGTCTCGCCGTCGAGTTCGACCTCGACCACCGCTGCGGCCGCTTTCTCGTCGTCGGAGACCTCGGTCAGTTCGTGATCGGCGAACGGGTCGCCTGACAGCGAGTTGTACACCTCGGTGTGCACGTCGTGGTGGGCGAATCCGGCGGTGTCGAGCGCCCTGTGGACAGCGTCCATGAACGGTCCCGGTCCGCACATGTAGGCGATGCGCCCGACGTAGGGAGAGAAGATCTCGGCCAGGGCGGCGGCGTCCGGTAGGCCCCTGTCGGTTTCGAGCCAGTGGATGACGGTCAGGTTGTCGGCGTTGGCGCGGGAGAGTTCGTCGAGTTCGGCGGCGAAGATGACGTCGTCGGCGCTGCGATTGGCATAGAAGAAGACCACCGGGGCGGTCGAGGACGCGAGGGCCGTCTTGAGGATCGACATCACGGGGGTGACGCCGCTACCGGCGGCGATGAGCAGCATCGGGTTGTCGAGCGTGTGCGGGGTGAACACCCCCGAAGGCGGCAACACTTCGATCTCGGTGCCGGCGGCGAGGTTGTCGCACACCCAATTCGAGCCATATCCGTCGACGGTCCGCTTGACCGTGACCTTGGGGAGTTCGTCGGTCGCTGGAGACGAGGCCAGCGAGTAGCACCGCGCCACCGAGCCCGTCTGGTCGCTGGGGATGCGGAGCGTGAGGAACTGACCCGGCTTGTAGTCGGTGAAGGCATCCTTGTGCTCATCGGGGATCTCGAACACGATCGAGCGTGCGTCGGCGGTCTCGTCTATCACGTCGGCCACGGTCAGGATCACACTGCGTGATCCGTGCGGGGTCAGTTCTGCCATCTCGCGGACTCTCCTGCGTACCTGTCGTCCTCAAAACGAGAACACGTTCTAATTCAGCCTAGCGTAGCTGATCGGCCCAGGGTATCGACTAGGTCGTCCGACGGCCGGGCGAGGTCACGTCAGATGCCGGAGTGGTTCTTTTGAGCCGCTGTTCGGAACTGCTCGTTCAGCCCGCTCGGAACTGCTCGTTCGTCCACTCAGCGCGCGAAGGCGCTACGCAGGAAATCGTCCCACGCCGCCCACTGCGCGGAATTCATCTGGGTGTGGCTGCCCGTGCCGAGAACGGTCCGATGGTCCACGCCGTTCGCGGTGAAGTCCGCCTCGAGCTTCGCGTGCAGCGGGGAGGGCACGGTGAGGTCGCCCGCGTTGACGAGCAACAGGGTCGGTCTGGTGTACCCGGACGTGGGCACCGCCATGTACCGCTCGAGGGAGGCCCGCAGCGCAGGTGATCCGAGCGGCTTGGCGAGCAGGCTTCCGAACGCCGTCCCGGCAGGGACCGTGGGGGCCGGGCAGCCCTTCCCCACGGTGTCCACGAGACGCCGACCGTAGGGCGAGAGGTAGCTGTCGACATCGACTGTCGGGTCCGCAACCCGGTTGCCCGCGAGCACCGCGAGCAGATAGCCGTAGGCCTTCTCCAGGACTGCTGGAGCAGGCGGGACGTACGGCCCGAGCAAGCCCATCACCTCCTCGACGTCGGATTCGGGGTCGACTGCGATCGCTCCCCGGAAGTCCGTTGGCCCGCCGTACCTGCTCTGCAGGTGTGCGGTCGCGAGTGCGGCGTGCCCGCCCTGCGACGGACCGGCAACCACCCACTTGTCGGCCAGACGCGGTTCGACGGTGCGCGCCGCGTGCAGCAGATCGATGGTGGCAGCGCCCTCGCTGTCGACGTTCAGATACGGATGGACGCCGGTGTCGAACCGTCCGAGCCCCACGTAGTCGGGTGCGACGACCGCGTACCCGGACGCCAGGAGGCGTGCGACGAACCTGTCCGACTTGGCATCCGGGGCGCTCTGGCCGCCGCAGCCCGGTCCGTACCCGGACGTGCCGTGTGTGTAGGCGACCACGGGCCAGCCTCCTGCGGGCGGCCGTCCGGCGGGAAGGAGTAGGCCACCGCTAGCAGGCACCCGCTGTCCGTCGGCGCCACGTGTCCAGTAGTCGATCGCGATCCCGTGAGCGGCACCACGCCAGCCGTCGGGGCGGGCCTGGGTGTCGATGACCGACCCGGCGGAGCTGGACCGGCTTGCGGTCGGCGCAGCATGAGTCGGTGTCGCCTGCGCGAGCGGCGCTGTAAGCGCGAGGCTTACCGCAGCGGCTACCGCGGCGATCGCCGCTCTGGTGGATACGGCGACGCTCACGGTGTGGACCTCCGAGGAAATCTGATGTTGATGGTCGGGCAACCGCAGCATACGAGTCGGCCGCCATCGGGCATGTGCGATTGGGGTGAAGACCCAGCTCACCCGAGAGCGCGCAGGCCGTCGGTGAGTGTCGCGCACCCGGACACGATCAGCGCGGTCAGATCGGCTTCGGGATCAGCCAACCACTGCTCGTAGGCGGCGAGGGTGGCGCCCAGACACATCCAGCCGATGGTCTGGGGAATGTGGTCGCCGACGTCGAGTGTGAGTCTGCGCGCACAGAATTCTGCGACCACCTGACGCCACTCGGCATACATCAGCATCGAATATGCTTGCAACGCAGGCACTCCCAGAAGCAGTGTCATGCGACGACGATGGTGATCGAGGTAGGCGTCGTCGACCGCGTTGAACGACACGAGCGCGTCGGTCAACGCCTGCGCGATCGGCAGTTCCGGGGGGATTCCGGCCAGCAGCATGCGCATGTCGTCGAGGTGTGAGTCGAAGTCTCCCCAGCAGATGGCGTTCTTCGACGGGTAGTAGCGGAACAAGGTGCGCCTGGCGATGCCCGCGGCGTCGGCGATGTCGTCGACACTGGTGTTCTCGAAGCCCGACTCGGTGAACATGTCGATCGCGATCTCGCTGATCTCGTCGCGCGTCGTGATCGGCCTGCGGCCCGGTGTCGCCGCGGGCCTGCGGCGTGGTGTCGGCGAGGGCCTTCGGCGTGGTGTCGTCGGGGGCCTTCGGCCCGGTGCGTTCGGGGGCTCCGGGGCCGTCGAGGTGGTGGGGTCCGAAGGGTTCATCCTCACCTGTCCGTCTGGATAGTTTCCGCTGTGGGCTGTTTTCATGCACCCGGTGCCATTATAGTGTTGCGTGATCCACTTCACTTCACCAACACAAGGAGGTTTGGATCATGGCAGATCAGTCAGCCAAGTCTGTGCAGGACGCGACGGCGACCACCGGGATTCCGGCGGACACCGATGCCGAGCTCGTGGGCGAATCGCTTGTCGAAGAGGTCTCGATCGACGGGATGTGCGGGGTCTACTGATGTCCGCACCGACATCGCATGAGGTCACCGGGGGTCGCGACGCGGCCACCGGTGACCCGGCCGCATCCGCCACCACCGGCCGACCTGCAGCGACCTTCGACGCCGCGGAGGCCTGGCAGCTCAACCCGAAGGTCGCGTTACGCCCAGAACCCTTCGGCGCGTTGCTTTATCACTTCGGGACGCGCAAGCTCTCGTTCCTCAAGAACCTCACGGTGGTCGGCATCGTCGAATCCCTGCGCGATCACGACAGCGCCGACGACGCCCTCGCGGCAGCGGGTATCGACGCGGCCCAGCGTCCGCTCTATGTGCAGGCGCTCGACGCTCTCGCCGCGTCGGAGATGATCTGTCGTCGCGCGGCCTGAGGCGACCTGAGCCTCGGAAGAAGTCAGCCCCTCGCGGCCGTACGTCCGCGTAAGCTCCCACGTCCACAGCAAGCTTCTCCACAGCAAGCGCCAAGGAGTATCCATGACCACTCTCGAGTTGCCGCCAACCGCAACCGAACTCGCCACGACGTCCGCACTGGCGACGTCTGCCGCGCCGCCCAAGGTCGGGCGCCTCGTCGACCAGTTCGAGAAGGGCCTCGACGCCCCTATCTGCCTCACCTGGGAGCTGACGTACGCGTGCAATCTGGCGTGTGTGCACTGCCTGTCGTCGTCCGGCAAGCGCGATCCGCGTGAGCTCTCGACCGAGCAGTGCAAGGCGATCATCGACGAGCTGCAGCGCATGCAGGTGTTCTACGTCAACATCGGCGGCGGCGAACCGACTGTGCGACCCGACTTCTGGGAACTCGTCGACTACGCGACGAGCCATCAGGTGGGAGTGAAGTTCTCCACCAACGGCCTGCGCATCGACAAGTCGGTCGCGCAGCGCCTCGCGGCGTCGGACTATGTCGACGTCCAGATCTCTCTCGACGGAGCCACCGCGGAGGTCAACGACGCCGTGCGCGGACCCGGTTCGTTCGACATGGCCGTGCGGGCGCTGGAGAACCTCGCCGAGGCGGGATTCCGCGACGCCAAGATCAGCGTGGTGATGACCCGTCAGAATGTCGCGCAGCTCGACGAATTCAAAGCGCTGGCCGACCGGTACGGTGCCACGTTGAGGATCACCCGGTTGCGTCCGTCCGGCCGCGGCGCCGACGTCTGGGACGACCTGCATCCGCTTCCCTCGCAGCAGCGCGAGCTCTACGAATGGCTTGTGGCACACGGTGAGAACGTGCTCACCGGCGACTCCTTCTTCCACCTCTCGGCGTTCGGATCGGGCAACGGGGGAGGGCTCCCGGGTCTCAACCTGTGCGGTGCGGGCCGTGTCGTGTGCCTCATCGATCCCGTCGGCGACGTCTACGCATGCCCGTTCGCGATCCACGAGAACTTCCTCGCGGGCAACATCGTGTCCGACGGTGGTTTCTCCGAGATCTGGCAGAACTCCGAGCTGTTCACCGAACTGCGTGAGCCGCAGAACGCCGGAGCGTGTACCAAGTGCGCCCACTTCGATGCCTGCCGCGGAGGCTGCATGGCGGCCAAGTTCTTCACCGGACTACCGCTTGCGGGACCCGACCCCGAATGCGTGCAGGGCTTCGGCGAGGAGCTGCTTGCCGGTGAACGGTCCAAACCCACAGCGAACAAGGATCATTCGCGCGGCACACCCCTCACACTCATGACGCGCAGGCCAGACGGCGATCTCGCGCCGGTCGGCGGCCCGCCGTCGAAGAACTGCGACGAGAATCCGCTCGCAGGCTTCGCGCTGTAACAACCCACACGAGCACGCACACCGCCCGGTCCGACACCGGGCTCGTCCGAACGTGCCCGCGGCAGAATGAAATAGGTAGGAACACACCATGGTCACCAATCCCTGGGCGCGCAACCCCTGGTTCGAGACCGTCCACGAGGCGCAGCGTCGAGCGAAAAAGCGTCTACCCAAGTCGGTCTATTCGTCGTTGATCGCCGGCACTCAGGGCGGGCACACCACCCGCGACAACGTCGAGGCGTTCGACGAGATCGAGTACACGCCGCACGTCGTGGGAGCGCAGCCCGACCGTGAACTGTCGACCACCGTGATGGGGCAGGATCTGTCATTTCCGGTGATGATCTCGCCGACCGGCGTGCAAGCCGTCGACCCGGACGGCGAGGTCGCGGTGGCGCGGGCCGCTGCCGCTCGCGGAACCGCAATGGGATTGAGCAGCTTCGCATCTCACCCGATCGAAGAGGTCACCGCGGTCAACGACAAGATCTTCTTCCAGATCTACTGGCTCGGTTCCCGCGACGACATCCTCGCCCGCGCGATGCGCGCGAGAGAGGCCGGCGCCAAGGGACTCATCGTGACCACCGACTGGGTGTTCAACATCGGTCGTGACTGGGGGAGCCCGGAGATCCCGGAGAAGGTGGACTTCAAGGCGTTGCTGCGTCTTGCGCCCGAGATCGCCGTCAAGCCGCGATACGCACTCGACTGGATTCAGGACGGGAAGATCATCGTCCCCGACCTCACCGCGCCCAACGTCTCCAAGGGCAAGGGGCAGCCAGGCCCGACATTCTTCGGCGCCTACGGCGAGTGGATGAACACCCCGCCGCCCACCTGGGACGATCTGCAGTGGCTGCGCGAGCAGTGGGGCGGACCGTTCATGGTCAAGGGCGTCACGCGACTCGACGACGCCAAACGGGCCGTCGACATCGGCGCAACCGCGCTCTCGGTGTCCAACCACGGCGGCAACAACCTCGACGGCACCCCGGCCACCATCCGACTGCTTCCGGGTATCGCCGTCGCCGTCGGCGACCAGATCGAGGTGCTCCTCGACGGCGGCATCCGACGCGGCAGCGACGTCGCCAAGGCCGTCGCCCTCGGCGCCCGTGCGGTGATGATCGGCCGCGCGTACCTGTGGGGACTCGCGGCCAACGGTCAGGCGGGCGTCGAGAACGTCCTCGACCTGCTCCGCATGGGCCTCGACGGCGTCGTGATGGGCCTGGGCCACAAGAGCGTTCACGAACTGTCCCGCGACGACCTGATCATCCCCGAAGGCTTCGAGCGGTCGTTCGGCCACGTCTGACCGCCCGCGTGCGGGTGGTCGAGTCGACGCCTCGCGGCGCCGCTGCCGCGGGACCGTCGACTCCTCGGGTCCCGTCCCGTCCGCGCTTTGCGGGCGCGCGGCGCGGGGCGGCGCGCGGGGCCGCGGCTGGGCGCGGGCGGCGCGCGAAAAGTAGGGGAAAGGGTCTTTCCGCGGGTTTTGTGCTCTTCCCCGAGAAACTTCGTGGGGAAGAGCACGAAAGTAGGGGAAGGGCGTGTCGCTCGGGTGCTGCGCCCCGCAGAAACTAGGGGAAGAGCTGCCGCACGGGTGCGGCGCTACGCAGAAATTGGGGGGAGAGTTGCCGCGAGGGTGCTGCGCTCCGCAGAAGCCAGAGGAAGCGCTGCCGCTCGGGTGCTGCGCTCCGCAGAAACCAGGGGAAAGGGTCTTTCCGCGGGTTTCGTGCCCTTCCCCAAGAAGCTTCGCAGGGAAGAGCACAAATGTAGGGGAAGAGTTGCCGAGCGGGCGCTGCGCCCCGCAGGAACTAGGGGAAGCGCTGCCGCTCGGGTGCTGCGCTCCGCAGAAACCAGGGGAAAGGATTCTTCCGCGGGTTTCGTGCCCTTCCCCAAGAAACTTCGCAGGGAAGAGCATGAAAGTAGGGGAAGAGTATCCATCCCCCAATTCCAGCGGGTGCCGTTCCGTTCTTCCCGCGAAACTCCCGCGGCGTGACACCGGTGCTGTCGGCGTAAGACCGGGTGCTGTCGGCGGGAGGTCCGGTGCTGTCGGCGTAATTCCTGGTGCCGTCGGCGTAAGACCGGGTGCCGTGGGCGTAATTCCTGGTGCCGTGGGCGGGAGGCCGGGTGCTGTCGGCGTGAGACCGGTGCTGTCGGCGGGAGGCCGGGTGCTGTCGGCGGGAGGCGCGGTGCTGTCGGCGCGCGGCGCGGTGCTGTCGGCGCGAAAACCGCTGCCTCGGCGCGAGACGCGGCGCGCCTCAGACCTTCGAGTTGCCCATGTCGATCTGGAACTGGGCGCCGGTGATGGCGCGGGCGGCGGGGGAGGACAGGTACAGCACGGCATCGCTGATGTCGTCGGTGGAGGCGACGGGGAAATGATCCATCATCGAGATGAAGTACCGCGTGTACTCGCCCATCTCGAAGATCCTCATCGCCGAGGTGTCGGCGACGCCCATCGGGGTGTCCACCGCGTACGGATGCACCGAGTTGACGCGAATGTTCTTGGGCGCGAGCTCTTTCGACGTGGTCTGCGCAAGCCCGGTCAACGCGTACTTCGACGCGGAGTACGCGGCCTGCATCGGCATCGCCTTGAGGCCCGCGACCGACGAGACGACCACGATCGACCGGTTGTCTGCCTCGGTCTCCAGCAGCGCGGGAATGGTGGCGCGCAGTGTCTTCCACGTCCCGGTCACGTTGACGTCGAGCACATCGGTGAACTGTTGCTCGGGCAGTTCCCACGTGAATCCCCACGACAGAATGCCGGCGTTGGCGACGACGTGGTCGAGCCGACCGAACTGTTCGACGCCGTCGGCGACGAGCTGCTCCTGGAAGGCCAGATCGCGGGTATCGCCCTGTCGCGCAAGGATCTTGCCGCCGACCTCTTCGACGAGTCGTACTGTCTCGGCCAGGTCCGCCTCGGTCGAGGACGGATAGGTGATGTAGTCGGCGACGGTGTCGGCGATGTCGAGGCCGATGATGGACGCGCCCTCACGCGCGAAACGGATGGCATGATTGCGGCCCTGGCCGCGTGCGATACCCGTGATGTACACGACCGTGCCGTCGAACTGTCCCATGAGCAGAACTGTAACACGTTCTAGTTGTCGTGCGGGTCAGATGATCCGGGCCCCTGCCGGTTCACGCCCGGACCCGCCGACGAGGCCAGCAGGACCGGGGGCTGTCGAGCCCGACGCGACCTCAGTCGGTCCAGACCGTCGCGGCCTCGACAGCCTCGCGGTCCGGGCCCCGCGGCGTCGACGGTGTTGTCCGGGAGAACCGCGGAGCCACCTGTGCCTGGCGCACGTCATCGATCTCGACGAGGTTTGCGCGAGCAGCCATGTGCGGATCGTCGGGGGCTTCGGCGAAGGTGAGGACCGGCGAGACACAGGCGTCGGTTCCCTCGAAGACTTTCGCCCACTCGTCGCGGGTGCGGGATGCGAACGTCTCGGTGAAGATCTCCTTCAGCCGGGGCCAGCTCGAGACGTCGTTCTGATCGGGAAGATCGGCGTCCGTCAGGCCAAGGCCGCGCAGCATCTCCGCGTAGAACTGCGGTTCGATCGCCCCGACGGCCATGTATCGACCGTCCGACGTCTCGTAGACCTCGTAGTAGGGCGCACCGGTGTCGAGCATGTTCGTACCGTGTTCGTCACGCCACAACCCGGTCCCGCGGAAAGCCCAGATCATCTGTCCCAGAACCGAAGCACCGTCGACCATCGCAGCGTCGACGACCTGCCCGCGGCCCGACGACGCGCGCTCGACGAGCGCCGCGAGGACACCCATCACCAAGAACATCGACCCACCACCGAAGTCGCCGACGAGGTTCATCGGCGGCACCGGGCGTTCGCCTGCTCGCCCGATCGCGTGCAGCATGCCCGTCAGCGAGATGTAGTTGATGTCGTGGCCTGCCTGCCGCGCACGCGGACCGTCCTGACCCCAACCCGTCATGCGCCCATAGACGAGGCGCTCGTTGACCGACTCCACGTCGGATGGGCCGAACCCCAGACGCTCCATGACACCTGGACGGAAACCCTCGAGGAGAACATCGGCCTTTCCGATGAGCCGTAGGATCTCCTCCCGATCGGCGGGGTCCTTGAGATCGGCCTCGACGACACGCCGCCCACGCAGGAGTGCGTCGGCGTTGCGCGCCGGATCAGACAGCTGCCCCGGACGCTGGATGCGAATGACATCCGCGCCCAGGTCGGCCAGCATCATCGCCGCATGCGGGCCCGGCCCGATACCCGCGAACTCGACGACACGTATGCCGTTGAGCGGACCACCCGTACCAATGTTTTTCGACGATGCGCCGCCGGTCGACCGGCTGTCCGCGTCGGAGGTCGACGATGCGCTCATGAGGTTCCTCCCGCTCGGTGTGGGGCGCCGCTGTGTGTCGGGCGTCACGATCGCCTCAGCATGCCATACCGAGCGATCGTTCGGCAGGGTCGGGGGTGGTTGTCCGACAGAACCGGGGCGATCGTCCGGCGGACCGGGAATCGACCGTACGGCGGAACCGGGCTGATTGTCGGACAACAGCACGCACGCCGAGCCGACTCTCCGCGCTGTAGGGGGACAAAGTTTCCGGCGGCGGTTACCTCCGAGGCTTCACATCGGTAAAGTCGACCCAATGACGCGTCCGGCGACTTTGAGTTCGTGCACTTGGCCGGAACTGGACGAGTCCGCCACCACGCTCCTGGTCGCAGTCGGTTCCCTCGAACAGCACGGGCCGCACCTGCCACTCGACACCGACACGCGCATTGCGAGCGCCGTGGTCACCCGCATTCGTACAGACCTCGCCGATCGGTCGACCCTCGTCGCGCCGCCACTGGCTTACGGTGCCAGCGGCGAGCACGAAGGTTTCCCCGGCACCATCTCGCTCGGGCACGACGCGCTACGCGGCGTCCTGGTGGAGTACGGGCGCAGTGCCTGCCGGTGGGCGCAGCGCGTCGTCTTCGTCAACGGCCACGGCGGTAACGCGACGACGCTGGTCGACGCTGTCAGGTTGCTTCGCTACGAAGGTCGCGACGTCGCGTGGTGTCCCTGCGCGTTCGTCGGCGCCGACGCGCATGCCGGTTCGACGGAAACGTCGGTGCTGCTACATCTTTCGCCCGAGTCGGTGCGCCAGGACAGCGTCGAGGTCGGAAATCGTGCGCCCATCGCGACACTGCTGCCGACGATGCGCGACGGGGGAGTTGCCGCAGTGAGCGTCAACGGCGTACTCGGTGATCCGACGACGGCATCGGCGAGGGACGGGGCAGTGCTGGTCGAGCACCTGGTGAGCACTCTGAGCGCCGCGATCCGGCGATGGGATGTCGCCGAGGACGGACGGCTGCGATGAACGCCCCCACAGACGCGCCACCGGCGCCGACGCCGACCAGTGGATTGCCCAACGGCTTCCAGGTGCAGATCGACATGCGCTGTGCGCGGCACGGTGATCTGCGTTTCCTCGTCGGCGGGTCACCCACCCGCATGATGCGCCTGTCCGACGCGGCGTTGGGGATGACATCGGCCGACGGCCGGATCGAGGTGTGCGACGGTCCCACCCGCGCGCTGGCCCGACGGCTCCTCGATGCGGGAATGGCCAATCCGCGCCCCATGCACGGACCGTCCACCGACGACGTCACCATCGTTGTTCCCGTGCGCGACAACCAATCCGGCGTCGACAGACTCCTGTCTGCAACGCAGGGCGTCAAGACGATCGTGGTTGACGACGGCTCGTCGACACCGATCGTCGCCAACGGACCGCAGGTACGTGTGCTGCGTTTCGAGCAGAACCGTGGCCCCGCCGCCGCACGGAACGCGGGAGCGGCGGCGGCCGACACCGAGTTCGTCGCGTTTCTCGACTCCGACGTGGTGCCCAACAGTGACTGGTTGATGATGCTGCTCGGTCACTTCTCGGATCCACTTGTCGCCATCGCGGCACCGCGCATCGTTGGATTGGCCCGCGACGCCGAGCAGCCCGATGACCACAAACGATCGCTCGCCGAGCGCTACGAGAACGGACACTCGTCGCTCGACATGGGCCCCAGCGAAGCCGGCGTTGTGCCGGGAACGCCGATCGCCTATGTCCCCAGTGCGGCAATGTTGGTACGCACCAGCGCATTCGAGGGATTCGACGAATCGCTGCGAGTTGCCGAGGACGTCGACCTGTGCTGGCGGACTCATGAGAAGGGCTGGCGCATTCGCTACGACCCGATCGCCACGGTCGCGCACGATCACCGCACCACGATGCGCACCGTGCTGAATCGTCGACGGTTCTACGGGACCGGTGCGGCGTTCCTCGCGGAGCGGCACGGGGACTCCGTGGCGCCGGTCGTGATGTCGATGTCGATGGCAGCTGCCGTAGCCGCCCTTCTGACGCATACCAGAATCGGCCTGGCCCTGGCCGCGGTCATCCTGCTCCGCGTCGGCCATCGACTCCGAACACGTCTGGGAGAGTTACCCGAAGCAACGCGCGTGTCGGCACAGATGACTTCTCGCGCGACCTTCTTCGGGCTGTTACAGGCCGCAGGCGCCGTGTGTCGCCATTACTGGCCGGTGGCTTTACTGCTCGCTCTCGTCTCGCCGCGGTTCCGACGCATCGTCGTGGAGATCGCGGTCGCAGAAGGTCTGGTCGAGTGGATCCGTTCCGTCGCGGCAGAGCCTGCGGTCGCACCGACCATGGGGCCCTTCGGTTACCTGCTGTGCCGACGACTCGACGATCTCGCCTACGGCGCAGGCCTGTGGCAAGGGGTGCTCGTGCATCGCGATGTCGCGGCATTGCGTCCGGTCCTGACGCCGTAAGCGTTCGAACTCGCGGTCATCGTGGTGTACCCGACCGAAGGTGGTGATGCTCCCGACGTCGTGATCGTCGGTGCGGGTAGTGCGGGATCGGTCCTCGCCGAGCGGCTGTCGCGTCACGATCAGCGGTCGGTGCTCGTGCTCGAGCAGGGGCCGGACGACTGGCCGGACGCCGAAGCCCTCGATCTGCGGAGGCTACCGATCTCCGAGGACGAGCCGTTCGTGACCCACCACGGTGGATCGCCGGATCTGTCGATCGTTCGCGGACGCGGACTCGGCGGGTCCGCGACCGTGAACGGCGCCTACTTCATGCGGTGGCACCGCGACGACTTCGATACCTGGCAGGGGACGTGGACCGCTGACGCCATCGACGAGGCCTACACCGAGCTCGACGCGACGATGGCGGTCCATCCCTACACTGACGGCGAGCTCGCCCCGACCGCGCGCGCGTTCGAACGGTACTGGGGAGCGCGTTGTCCCACCCGGCCGCTCGATGAGAAGTGGCCGGTCGTCGGAGTCAATCGAGTGCGTTCCAACAGCCTCGACGGTGCTCGCCGTACCTCCGCCGAGGCGTACCTGCGTCCGCATCTGACCCGACCGAACCTCCGGGTCCGCACCGGTGCACGGGTCGATCGACTACTCATGGCCGGCGGTGATGCACTCGGGGTGGTGTGCGACGGTCGGGAGATACACGCAGGGGAGGTCATTCTGTGCGCCGGGACGCTCGGCACCGCGCGAGTGCTGATACGGTCCGGGATCGGCGGTGCGCAGTTGCAGGTGCACGAGCACCGAGAGGTGCTGGTCGGGTACCGCCTGCGTGAGCAGTACCGACGGGGTCCGCTCCTGCCGACGGTGGTCCACACCGCCGACGGTCTCGAAATCCGTTGCTACCGCGATGATTTTGCGCGGTATGTCAGCGGTATGGCCCTGTCGGGGCCCGCTGTCGGAATCGCCGCGATGCGTCCCGGCGCGTCGGGAGACGTGTACCTCCACGGTGACGCGGTCGGCATCCGACTCGGTCCGCCCGCCGCCGACGTGCGTGAGCGACTGACGCGCAGCGCGCGAGACGTGGTCGCGATGTTGACCTCGTCGGTGTTCGGTGCACTCGTCGATGCCGAATCGATCCGGGTCGACCCTGTCCTGCGGACCTCCCAGCATGCCTGGGGCTCGATGCCGATGGGCGACCGGACGGACTGGCTCGGTGGTGTCCACGGCGTGCGACACCTGCGGATCGTCGATGGCTCCATTCTTCCGACCGCGGGCCGCAGCGGACCGCACGCCACGACGATGATGGTCGCTGCCGTGATCGGCGACGCGCTCGCGACCCGCTGACCGCGGTTCTCGAGAGGTCCGCGGCCACTCTGCCACGCCACCGAGGTCCGTTTATCGTCTCGATCGCCAGGCACAAGCCCGGAACGCGCCCAGGACAGTCAAACATGGGATGTTAGGATGTACCCATGTCCGATGTCATCGAGCGTCCCAGGCGGACCAGCGAACTCGTCGTGGAGCGGATGGAGAGGCTCATCCGCGACGGCGAGTGGCCGGTGGGCACCTGTATCCCGGCCGAACCGCAACTGGTGAAGCATTTCGGAGTGGGGCGCAACACGATTCGCGAGGCGGTGCGAGCTCTCGAACACTCGGGAATGCTCGTCCCGCGCCGCGGTGACGGTACCTACGTGCGTAGCGCCAACACATTCGCCGCCGCGATGACCCGCATGGCGACGTCGGAAATGCTGGAGTTGCTGCAAGTGCGGCGGGCGTTGGAATCAGAGGCGGCCGCAGGCGCGGCACGAGACGCCACCGCGGACGCGAAGCGCACCCTGCGGGACGCGCTCGACCGTGCGGAGGCCATCCTCGCGACCGGTGACATCGACGCGTACGCCGATGCCGACATCGACTTCCATACCGAACTCGTTGCGGCGTCGGGGAATCCGCTGTTGATCGAGATCTACTCCGGCGTCCTCGAAGTGATGCATCGCACCCACGCCGACATCGCGGAGTTGTCGATCTCGGCCAACATGCATCCGGCTGGGCACCGCGACGTGGTCGCCGCGATCGATGTGGGCGACGAGCAGGCGGCGCGTGCAGCCGTCGTCGACTACCTCGCCGAGGCGGAAGGGAGTGTGCGTCGGTGAGCGGAACATCGGGCGCCGCATCGTCGACACAGGCGCCGTCGACACACGCGCCGTCGACGACCCCCGAGACCCCGACCGAGCATTCTCTTCGTCGCAATCCCGGCGAATTACGGGGTGTGGCAGCGATTCTCGCTGCTGTCGGGATCATGCTGGTCGCCGCCAACCTGCGTCCACCCGTCGTCTCCGTTGCGCCGTTGATCGACGTCATCCGCGATGATCTCGGATTCTCCAGTGCCACAGCGGGGTTGCTGACCACGCTTCCGGTGCTGTTCTTCGGACTCACCGCCCCGATCGCGCCGCGGCTTGCGGCGAGGTGGGGGATCGAGCGGACGATCTTCGCCTCACTGATCGTCCTGGTGGCCGGAATCCTGTTGCGTCTCATCCCCTCTGTGGCCACTCTCTTCCTCGGGTCAGCGGTCCTCGGAGCCGCGATCGGTGTGTGCAACGTGGTGTTGCCCGCCTTGATCAAGCGCGATTTCGCGCATCGGTCGGGTCTGATGACAGGTCTGTACTCGATGACCCTGTCGGGCGGGGCCGCGGTCACCGCCGCGGTCATGGTGCCGTTGGACACGGCGCTCAACGAGAACTGGCGTATGTCACTGGCGATGTGGGCGCTGCTGGCGATCGTCGCCATCGTCGTCTGGCTTCCGCAACTGCGCCGGGTGCACACCGTCGCGGTGGGTCCGCGGGCTCCCGGGCTCTGGCGTGATCCGATCGCCTGGGCGATCACCGTCTACATGGCTGCCCAGTCGTTCATCTTCTACACGTTCAGTGCGTGGCTCCCGCAGTACCTGATCGACCACGGTAGTTCTGCCGCGAGTGCCGGGACCGTGTTGGCGATCGGCCAGGTCGTCGCACTGATTATGTCGTTGGTCGCCCCGATCATCGCGGGGCGCTTCGCTGATCAGCGTCTGGTGACACTCGGATTCCTGGCCATCTGCGCGGCAGGTTTCGTCGGGCTCGTCTTCACCGACCATGCGACGGTCTTGTGGGTGTGCATGGTGATGCTCGGACCGGGTGCGGCCATCAGCCTGGCCCTGTTGTTCATGGTGCTGCGCAGTTCGTCTGCCACCCAGACCGGCCAGGTGTCAGGCATGTCGCAGTCGGTTGGGTACATCCTCGCCGCGGCCGGTCCCATCGCGATCGGGTGGATTCACGACGCCACCGGATCGTGGTCGATTGCTTTCGGCATCCTGGCGCTGGCCGTGATCCCTCAGGGGCTTGCCACGCTGCTCGCCGCCAAGAACGTGCGGATGCCCAGTCACCTCGACTGATCGAGCGTCGCGGCACTCGATCAGTCGAGGAGATCATCGGTGTGTGACCCCGACCGCGTCGGCAATTGCCCGGGGCAGAAGGGCAGCGACGCGGGGCCGTAGACTGGCGAGGACGTCAGACCGGCGAAAAGTCGTGCTCGCTGGTGCTCGGCGGGCTAGGAGGAAGTGATGACCGCCGTGGACAGTGCACCGCGGGCCACCGCGGCACGCAGTCGCCCGACCATGATCTTCGGAGCGGCTTTCGCGGTCGCCCTGATCGGCATCGTGATCTATGCGCTCGTCAGCGGCGACGCTCGCCACCTCGAGAGCGGCGACCCGTTCCCCGGTACCCTCACCGCGGCCGCTGACGTCGTCGGATACTTCCTCGGTTTCCTTGCCGCCGCGCTGACAATGGGTGGACTGGTCTTCGTGATCACCGCGTCACACCCGGACGATCACGGCACGATCGACGTGACCGGGTATCGCACACATCTGATGATCGGTCGACTCTCCGTGGCCTGGGCCGTGTTGTCGTGGTTGATGGTTGCCGTGGCGGCAGCAGACGCGTCGGGGACGACTCCGTGGCGGCTGGTGACCGAGGGATATCTCGGGCAGGGGATCGGAGTCAGCGAGACCGCGGTCGCATGGATCGTGATGGCCGTCTGCGCCACCGTGATCGCCGTACTGATCAGGTGCTCGCTCGGGTGGATGATGCACGTCGTCCTGCTGATTCCGTCGGTGATCGCGATGGTCGCACTACCCATGGCGAGCAACGCGGGCCAGGGACCCAATCACGACTACAACACGAGTCTCGGTATCGGATTCTCGCTGGCCGTCGGGCTCTCGCTCGGATTCCGGGTGGCGTGGGCGAGCGCGCCGCGTATCGAATCCGACGCCGCGGGCCCCGTGGTCCACCGCCGCAGTGCTCTCATTCTCGTCATCAGCGACGCGGTGGCTGTCGTCTATGCGCTGGGCCTCATCGCATTCCTGTTGCCCGCGCGGTACGCCTTCGACACCGCGTTCGGCATCGCCGCCATCATCCTGCTCGTGCTCCTGGCGGCGACGCTCGGATCGAGTGTGCAGTCCTACCGTGCGGCTCGACGCGGGGACGTCGACGACGAGGCCGGCCGTCGAATCGTGACCGCCGGCGCCGTGCTGATGGTCGGAGCCGTTGCCTGCTGGACGGTGATGGACACCCGTGTCGCGCCAGGACTGCTTGCCCACAAGTTCTCGGCGTGGGACGTGTTCTTGGGATACGAACTGCCCGGAGCACCGACAGCGTGGAAGCTCGCCACCTACTGGCGGTTCGACCTGTTGATCGGCGTTGCAGCGGTCGTGGCGATCGTCGTGTATCTGATCGGTGTGCGTCGACTGCGCCGGCGCGGCGACGAATGGCCCGTCGGCCGCACCATCTCGTGGGTCCTCGGTTGTCTCGTCGTGGTGGTCGTCACGGGATCGGGCGTGCGCGCGTACGGTTCGGCGATGTTCAGCGTGCACATGGCAGAACACATGGCGCTCAACATGTTCGCGCCCGTGCTACTGGTGCTCGGCGCTCCCGCCACCCTGGCGTTACGCGCCCTTTCCGCGGCCCACGGCGATGCGCCTCCCGGCCCGCGCGAGTGGTTGCTGCGGGTGCTGCACTCCAAGGTGACCGCGGTGCTGTCCAACCCGATCGTCGCACTGGCGGTGTTCGTGTTGTCGCTCTACGTCGTCTACTTCACCGGGATCTTCGGGACGCTGACGCGCTACCACTGGGGTCACGTGCTGCTGACCGTGCACTTCATCATCGTCGGCTACCTCTTCTACTGGGTCATCATCGGCATCGACCCCGGACCGCGTCGAATCCCGTTCCTGGCGCGCATCGGACTGTTGTTCGCCGTGATGCCATTCCATGCGTTCTTCGGTATCGCGCTGATGACGATGTCGACAGTGGTCGGCGACAAGTTCTACAGCGAACTGATGCTGCCGTGGGTGACCGACCGCCTCCACGACCAGTGGCTCGGCGGTGCCATCGCCTGGGGTGCCAGCGAGGTCCCCGTCGTACTGGTCGTGGTCGCCATCGTCGCGCAGTGGGCCAAGGTCGACCGCCGCGAGGCGAACCGCGGCGACCGCCACGCCGACACCTACGAGGACACCGAACTCGACGCGTACAACGCCATGCTCGACGAGTTGTCGAAGTCTCGTCGATGAGCAGAACAGAGTCCTCCGGTCGAGTCGGAACGTCGCGCGGCGTGACCGCAGGGGGAGGATGACGACGTGCGGTGTGAGGTGGCGCGGGAGTCGCTGTCGGCGCGCATCGACGGCGAGCGCGAGTCGGTGCCCGCTGCCCGCGTGGACGAGCATCTCGCGCAGTGCCCCGGGTGCGAGCGCTGGTACGCCTCCGCTCGGGGAATGAACTTCGCCGCCGCCGACCTGGCGCCGGACCTCAGCACGACGATCCTCGAGGCGTCACGGACATCGCAGCACCCCCACGGCGGACACCGTCGGTACGAGGTCGGCGTGAGTCGGGTCGCGACCGCGTTACGCGGCGGATCGGTGGCGTGTGCCGTTGCGGTGGTCGTGTTGTGCTTCGGCTACCTGACCGGCTCGGCTCCGCTCTGGTATCCGGTGGTTCAGGGTGTGCTCGCTGTCTGTGCCGTCGGGCTGGCCGTAGCCGCCTCGGTCGACTCGCGGCGTGCCCGAACCGCGCGGGCCGCCGTCGAACCTGCCGCCGTCGAACCTACAACTGCCTCTTCCTCCGACGCTGTTTTGGACCATGACGTCGCCGGTGCCGACGGCCGGGGCGTCGAGGACGATTCGACGTCGGACGTGCTCGACCTCACCGCGCTGCGCGCGCGTCGACACCAGGGCCCGCCGACAGGCGACACCCGGCGCTGACGACGGTCAGGCCCCCATCTGCGGGGTTCGGATCAGCGACGGTTCCCGAAATGCTGCAGCCGCAGGCTGTTGGAGACGACGAACAACGACGACAGCGCCATGGCGGCGCCTGCGATCAGCGGGTTGAGCACACCGGCCGCAGCGATCGGAATGGCCGCGACGTTGTAGCCGAACGCCCAGATCAGGTTGGTCCGGATCGTGCGCTGCGTGGCGCGCGCCAGGCTCAGCGCGGCGGGGGCGGCGCGTAGGTCGTCGCGCACCAACACCACGTCCGCTGCGCCGATCGCGACGTCGGTGCCGCGTCCGATGGCCAGCCCGAGGTCGGCGGTCGCGAGTGCTGGCCCGTCGTTGATGCCGTCGCCGACCATCGCCACCGATCGTCCGGACTCCTGCAGTTCACGGATCGCGTCGACCTTGGCGTCGGGTAGGACCTCGGCGATCACCTCTGTGATGCCCACCTCGTCGGCCACCGCGCGTGCGGCTCCCTCGTTGTCGCCGGTGAGCAGCACCGTGCGCATGCCCGCTGCCTGCAGCGCTGCGATGGCCGGGACAGCGCTCGGCTTGAGGGTGTCTGCGACGGCGATCATCCCGGCGAGTCGGCCGTCGACGGCCACGTAGATCACGGTTTCGCCCCTGGCTTCTGCATCACGTCGACGACGCGCCGTCGCGGCGGGTACGACGACCGAGTGCGACACCCAGCGCGGTGAACCGACCGTGACGCGGTGACCGTCGACCGTTCCGACGACTCCGCGGCCCGGTTCGGCACGGAAGTCGGACACCTCGGGGCGGTGTTCGTCGTCGACAGCGGACACGATCGCCGAGCCGACCGCGTGTTCGGACGCCGATTCGACAGCTGCCGCGAGGGCGAGCAGACGGTCGTCGGGCACCTGCGACTCGTCGTCCGCGGAAACCTGGGTGACTGACAGAGCGCCCTCGGTGACGGTGCCGGTCTTGTCGAAGACGACGGTGTCGATGTACCTCGACGTATCCAGGGCTTGATAGCCCTTCAGGAAGATACCCAGTTGGGCGCCCCGACCCGTCGCCACCATCACGGCGATCGGCGTCGCGAGACCGAGCGCGCACGGACAAGCGATGACGAGCACTGCGAGTCCTGCCGCGACGGCACGGTCGACGGGCCCGCCTGCGAGGAGCCACGCGCCGACGGTGACCACGGCGATCGCGATGACGACGGGGACGAACACACCCGCGACGCGGTCCGCGAGACGCTGGGCGTTGGCCTTGCCGGTCTGGGCTTCCTCGACCAGGCGCATCATGCCCGCGAATGCGGTGTCGGGTCCGACGGCCGCGGCCTCGACGACGAGCCGTCCGTTGAGTGCTGTGGTTCCGCCGATCACCGGCTCGCCCGGTTCGACGTCGACCGGCTTCGATTCGCCGGTCATCGCACTCATGTCGACGGCTGCGGACCCCTCGATGACCAGACCGTCGGTACCGATCGTCTCGCCCGGACGGACGACGAAACGTTGCCCCTCGGAGAGTTCACCGGCGGGGATGCGCATTTCGGTGCCGTCGCGTAGCAGGACCGAGACGTCCTTCGCGCCGAGCGCTGCCAGCGCCCGAAGGGCACCACCCGCCCGTGAGCGGGCGCGCGCTTCGAAGTAGCGGCCGGCGAGGACGAGGACGGTGACGCCTGTCGCGACCTCCAGGTAGATCGAGTCGGCGCTCCAGATCGCCGACCACACGCCCTGCGAGCTGCTCGAACCGGTGTCGGCGGCGAAGAACATCGAATAGAGCGACCATACTGTGGCCGCCAGCACGCCCAGCGTGACCAGTGTTTCCATCGTCGCGTTGCGGGTACGCAGATTCTTGGCGGCGACACGATAGAACGGCCACGCACACCACGTGAGGATCGGTGTCGCGAGTGCGAGGAGAAGCCACTGCCATCCCGTGAACCGTGTGGACGGAACCACTGCGAACACGATCGACAGATCGGCGAGGGGGATGAAGAGGATCAGAGCGACCGCGAGCCGTCGGAAGAGCCGCTTGGCCTCGTCGCCGTCGGTGTCCGGGATGGGTGTCGGGGTGTCGCTGCGGACACTCGCGCCGTATCCCGTCGCGTCGACGACCTCGCACAGCGCGTCGGCACTGACGTCGTCGGCTGCGTCGATGGTCGCCACCCGCGTGGCGTAGTTCACCGACGCCTTGACGCCGTCGACCTTGTTGAGCTTGCGTTCGACCCGGGCCGCGCATGCGCCGCATGACATTCCGGTCACATCGAGCTGGATGCGCTGCGGTCCCGTGTGCTGCGCGGCCTCGCGCTGCCCGGTCCCTGTGCTCGTGGGGGATTCCAGCGTGGTCACATGATCCTCGATCTCTTCGTCCGCGTGGCGCGTCGCAGCGTCGAAGACGATCCCGATGCTTCGGTGAGGGTGTCCTGGGATCGTCTGATCACGATGGTCGCGCACGTACTCCTAAAAGTATGTCGTCCGCGGGTGCCGAATGGTTCCCCGAACTCTCTCGCGGATTCTGACGGGTGCCAGGCGAGGCGGCCGGTGTCAGATGAACGTCTGCCAGTAGTCCCAGAACTCGACCAGGATGGCAGCGATCACGATCGCGTACCAGACCGGCAGCAGTACCCAGAGCCAGCCACGGATCTCGCGCCCGCGGTCACTGTCACCGATGACGCGGTTGATGCTCAGGATGAGGATGATCGGCACGACGACCCATACCACCAGGCAGTACGGGCACAACGCGTGGATCTTGTACAGCGCGGAGTACGCGAGGAAGTTGACGAAGACGAAGCCTGCGAAGCTGCCGAGTGCCAAGCCGAGCCAGTACCAGCGCGGCAATGAGATCCCGGCGACCGCGAGGACGCCTGTGACGATCACCACCGAGAACGCGGCGATTCCGATCAGCGGGTTGGGGAATCCGAACAGCCCTGCCTGCCAACTCTTCATCACCGAACCGCAGGAGATCACCGGGTTGATCGAGCAACTCGGCACGTAGTCCGGGTTCTGCAGCAGGTGGATCTTCTCGATCGTCAGCGTCGCCGCCGCGACGAATCCGATCACACCCAGGATCAGCAGCACCAAACCGGTGGGACGGCCCACACGCACCAGGCCGAGCAGTCCGCTCGACGACGCGTCCACGTCGTCCGGGGACCGGCGTACGGCGGCGTCGGGCGTCTTCTCCGACTTCTGGGCCTCAGCGGTGCCGTCGACTCCGGCGGTGCCCTCTACCGTGTCGGTGTCGGAGTTGGTCGCCGGGTGTGGGGTGTTGTCGGCATGTGTCGTGCTCATGGTGTGTGCCTCGTGTATCGGATGCCGCGGGGGGCGTGGTGCGGTGTTCTCGGGTCTACTGCTTGTTCGCTGCCTCGTTGACCGCGGCGATGAGAGCGTCCGGGGTGCTCAGCTGCACCGGGTTGCCATTGATCTTGATCGTCGGGGTGGCGTTGACACCCGAGTCGAGGGCCTTCTGGGTCGTGTCCTTCACGAAAGCGCTGAACTGCTCGTCGTCGATGCACTGTTTGAGGTTCGTCGCGCCGGCCTGCTTGGCGATGCTGTTGAGTTCGTCGTTCGTGAGGCCTGCGCCGCCCTCTTCGGGCTGCTGCGCATACAGCGCGTTGTGGAACTTCAGCCAGGTGTCGAAGTTGCCATCACCGGCCGTCGACTGTGCGACACATGCGGAGGCGTTGGCCGAGCGTGACGAGTAGTTGGTGGTCGACATGCGATCGAGGAAAGCGATCGGCATGTAGTCGACGGCCACCTTCGGGTTGTTGCGGATCTGCTCCATGGCGTCGCTGAACTGGGTTTCGAAGGCGCGGCATGCGGGACACTGAAAGTCTTCGACCACCGTGAGTGTGACTGGCGGGGTGGTGCCCTTGGGCGCCGTCGTGATGCGGTAGGCGTTGTTGGTGGCCACGGTGACGTCACTCGACGACCCGGTGGCCGACTTGTTGGAGACCAACACCCAGACGCCGATACCGATGGCGAGGGCAACGAGCACCACGGCCGCACCGATCTTCATCAGCAGGGAGCGGCGCTTCTCCGCCGCTCGCGGGTCAACGATCGGCTTACGACGCTTGTCGGCCACGGGTCCCTCACATCTCTCTTCGCTCGTCCTCTGCGGTGACAGGGACCGTCCGGATCATCGCGGTACGAGTGCGATGACACAGCGGGATCACGGCCCGTCGCCGTTCTCAAGGGTACGCAAAGCACCCTGAGAAAAGTCATAAGGCTTTGGTCCCCAGCTGCGTCATGCGCAGGTCAGCTGCTGCGCTCGCCCCGTCTACCGGATCCTGTCGCTCCGATCAGCGCTTCGCGGGCGCGGGCGACGCGTGACCGCACGGTGCCGACCGGGCAACCGGTGACTTCGGCGGCCTCCTGATACGACAAGCCGAGGACCTGCGTCAACACAAGCGCTTCCCGTCGTTCGGCAGGGAGGTCTTCGAGAAGGAGGTTGACTTCGACGACGTCCTCCCACCCGGCCGAGCGGGGCGCGGAACGTCGGGTGTCCGCGGCGTCGATCCAGTCGACGCCGCCGGCGATGCGGGGACGGGACATGGCTCTGCGTACGTCGTCGGCGCAGACGCGGCGCGCGATGGCCAATAGCCATGTGCGAGCGGTCGAATTGCCCGCGAAGCGCGGAAGCGAGCGGATCGCCCGCAGATAGGTCTCCTGTGTGAGGTCATCTGCGAGACGCGGGTCGGCGAGGTGGGCGACGAATCGCCAGACGTCTCGTTGGGTCTCCCGCACGAAGTGTTCCAGCGCGCGACGGTCTCCACGAGCGGCTGCGAAGGCCAGTTCGGTGACCTCGACGTCGTGGTCGGACGACGCGCGGTCGGCGGGGACGGTCATGGACATCACCCTAGCCCCCCGACGACACCGCGTCGTAGACGCGTTAGATAGCTGCGTCGTAGACGCGTGGGATATCTGCGTCGTAGACGCGTGGTGCGGCTGCGTCATGGGCGCGGTGCTGTCACCGCGGGTCGAGTTCGGGCGGCAGGCCGCGGTAGTGCTTGGTGGGCGGTGTGGCGAATTCACCGGAAGCGGTACCCGTCGTCAGGTGCATCGCGGCCATCGCCGACAGCATGCCGACGCCGGCGGCGACGCCGTCGATCACCGGTGCGCCGATCTGCGCGGAGAGTTCGACGGCGAGGTCGGCCATCCCGGCGCACCCGAGGACGATCGCGTCCGAACCGTCTGTGGCGAGTGCTTCGGCGCACGCTTTCGCAAGGATCTCGGCGGTGTCGGGGTTGGTCTCGAGGTCGAGCACCGGTATCTCGCAGGCGTGGATGCCGAGGCATTGTCGGCCGAAGCCGTAGTGCGACACCAGGTCTTGTGCTCTGCCGATGGTTCGTCCCAGCGTCGTCACCACCGAGAAGCCCCGGCCGAGCGGTGCCGCGAGGTGCATCGCCGCCTCGGCTATCCCGAGCACCGGGGCGACGGCGAGTTCGCGGGCGGCGTCGAGTCCCGGGTCACCGAAGCAGGCGAGCAGGTATCCGTCGGCGTCCGGGTTGGCGCTGATCGCTCGGAGGAGTCCGGGGACGGCCATCGCCTCGTCGACGTGGCTCTCGATCGACGAGGGTCCCACCTCGGAGGTGACCGCGATGATCTCGGCGTCGGGCCGTACCACCGAACGTGCGGCCGTCTCGATCACGGCGGTCATCTCCGCGGTCGTGTTGGGATTGATGACGCACAACTTCATCGGTGTGTTGTCTCCCTGGTTTCTGGGTTCCTGATATTTCGAACGCGTTGGCTGTGTCGAACACGGTGTCGTGACGGCACCGCCGCGGTGCCGTCACGACAACGATGTCAGGAGGCCGAGGACCCAGTTTCGGCGCTCGACTTGGTCGTGATCGCGTCGTCGTCGGACGCGGCGTCGGCGGTCGGGGCGTCGGCGGTCGGCGAACCGGACAGCATGGTGCCGTCGGCTGCCACCTCCATATCGGTGGTGATGGTCGCGACCGGGATGTGCGAGCCGTGTAGGAATCGGTCCGATGCCAGGCGCATCCCGACGTAGTAGAAGACAAGGCCCGCGGCAGCGCCCATGAACCAGGTGAAGCTGGCCTCGTACGAGGTGCCCCAGATGACGAAGCAGATCGGGATGATCGACGCGAGCACCACCGAGATCACCGCGACCGGGTTCCATCCACCGCGATAGTGGTAGGCGCCCTCCGGGCTCAGGGTGAACAGGTCGTCGACGATGATCTGCTGCTTCTTCACGAGGTAGAAGTCGGCGATGAGAATTCCGAACAGTGGACCGATGACGGCACCGAGGGTGTCCATTGTGTAGTGGATCGCGCTGGCGTTGTTGAACAGGTTCCACGGCGTGATGATGACCGAGCCGATGGCCGCGATCATGCCGCCCATGCGCCACGAGATCTTGGTCGGCGCGACGTTCGAGAAGTCGAAAGCGGGCGAGACGAAGTTGGCGACGATGTTGATGCCTATGGTCGCGATGGCGAACGTCAACACACCGAGAACGGCGGCCGTGGTGTTGTCGATCTTGTCGACGATGTGTACGGGGTCGGTGACGATCTTGCCGTCGGCGTCACGCCCGATGACGGTGACGCCTGCCGAGACGGTGCACACGACAAGGATCGAGAAGAACAGGAAGTTGACCGGCAGGCCCCAGAAGTTGCCCTTCTTGACCTCTCCGAAGGTCTTGCCGTAGCGCGAGAAGTCGCCGAAGTTGAGCATCGGACCCGAGAAGTAGGAGACGACGAGGGCGAACGCGCTGATCATCATGGTGATGGTCGGCCAGGTGCCGCTGATGCCCGAGCCTTCGGAGAGGTCGAAGTGCACGTTGCTCCACCCGGCCTTCGCGATGAGATAGGCGGCGAGGGCGATCATCACGACGTAGACGGCGGGTCCGCAGAAATCGATGAACTTGCGGATGGTGTCCATGCCGTTCCAGAAGACCAGTGCCTGCAGCACCCACATCAGAACGAATCCGCCCCAGCCGAGGAGGGACAAGCCGAGAAATGCGTGGTTCCCATTCTCGCCGTAGGGTTCCAGCGCGGGCCAGAACTTCAGGGCGAGAAGACCGAACGCGGTTGATGCCAGATATGTCTGGATTCCGTACCAGACGACGGCGATGGTGCCGCGAATGATCGCGGGAATGTTGGCGCCCTTGACCCCGAAGCAGATTCGTGTGGTGACCGGATACGGCACGCCTGCTTGTTGTGACGGCTTGGCCACGAGATTGCACAGCAGGTTGACGGCGACGATGCCCACGAGCAGGGCGACGAGCACCTGCCACGATGAGATGCCCAGTGCGAACAGGCTTCCGGCGAACACGTAGCCGCCGACACTGTGCACGTCGGACATCCAGAACGCGAAGATGTTGTACCAGGTCCAGTTCTGATTCTTCAGTGGAGCGAGGTCTTCGTTGGTCAACTGTTGGTCGTAACCGACCTTGATGATGCTTTCGCCAGCGGCGCTGTGATGTTCGGTGGCGATCTGCGCGTCGGATGAAGCGCTCATGGTTCTCCTCAGGGCGGTGTGACATCGGAGTGATCCCGAAAGTGTCTGAGTCGAAGGTAAGAACGCTTTGTTACCCGTCAATTAACGCGCCGATATATTCGACGCCATACCGAATATATTCGCGTCGTCTCACGGGTCAGGTCGATGAGGTGGTCGACGGTGTCTGTGACCGGTACCGCCGGCCGGCGGGGGCGTCATGGATGGCGCCGACAACGGCAACCGCGGCGATCATGATGCCCGCCACGAGGAGAGCCGTGCCCATGTGCACGCGCATCAACACCACGCCGAGCGCCGCGCCGGCGATCAACGACACCACCGCCGCGGTGCGACGTCCGGTGCCCTTGCCGCGGCCCGATCCGAGGAAGGAGTCGGCTGCGAGGCCGGTGATCGTCGACGTCACGACGACGGTCGTGACGTCCTTGACCGCGACCGCGCGGGCGGCTGCGGCCTGAATGCCCATGGCAGTCGCGGCGATCGTCGTCACCGTGATCATCACCGGGTGTTCAGGATGGTCGCCTGAGGCGAACAGTACGACGGCCAGCGCGACCATCGTCGCCGCGACCGTGGCGAACAGCAGCGTCGTCCCGAGCGTCCACGCGCGGTCGGCTCGTCGGAGAGTCCGACCGCCCGCAGCTGCGCCTGCCATGAATCCCACGAGCGCCATCGCCGGTCCCAGTATCGGCAGTCCCGAACCGCCCGCAAGCGCCATCCCGAGGATCACGACGTTGCCGGTCATGTTGCCCGTGAAGACCTTGTCGAGGCCGAGATAACCGACAGCGTCGTTGATGCCGGTGGTGAACGTCAGCACCAACATCAGGGCCAGATGCATACGCTCGAGGGGAATAGCGCGGATTCGATTCAGCACCGCGGTGTGCCTCCTTGGGTGGCGAAGCTGTCGCGAGATGCGGTCGGCGAGGCTGATGCGAACTCGACTGCCCGGCCGATGAGTGCGGTATCGCAGCCACGTGGGCCGACGAGACTGTGGCCGACCTTGCGCGAAGACCTCACCGCGCGAAGTCCGACTTGCGGATACGCGCATGCACGCCTTTGACCAGATCAACGACCTGAGAGATGTTGAAATCGGTTGCGGCACTGAGATAGGCCAGCGCCTGGGCAGGGTGCATACCGTATCGCACACCGAGCAGTGACATCGCCGATCGAACGCAATTCTGCACGGCCACATCTAGATCGGGGTCGAGGCCCGTCGGGATCAGGAATTCCCGTGTCTCGGCAACCGGCGCGACGAGTTCGCCGAACCGCGCTGCGACGTCGGATGCCGGGATCACATCGAAGCGGATCGTCGCCCGCAGTGAGGCTTCGAGAGCTGTCAGGGCGACCTCGCCGTCGCCCTGCGCGAAGTGGGGATCGCCGACGTAGGCGAGTGCGCCCTCGACGTTCACCGGCAGATAGAGGGTCGCTCCGACGGTGAGCAGTGTGATGTCGAGGTTGCCGCCGTGGGGTCCCGGCTGGATCGAATTCGGTCGGACATCGCCCGGTGCTGCCACGCCCATGATCCCGAGAAAAGGGGCGAGCGGGAATCGTGCGGCAGGTTCAGGATTCGACGGCGACAGTGGGAGGACCCCGCGTGCGTCCTCGCCGTCGCCCTCCACCGTCACGAATGCGCTGTAGGTGGCACCTCCGATCGGGTATTCGCCGGGCAGTGCGCCGCGGCCATGGCGGTTGGACACGACGCCGTAGGGGACTCGGCGACGTGTCTCGACGACGGTCATCGCGAGGAGATCGCCGGGGTGGGCGCCTCTGATCTCGATCGGACCCGTGACGACGTGAGGGCCGTCGACACCCTGTCGATGTGGTCGGTCCGACGCGCAGAGGGTGACGGCTTCGTCGAGAACCATCTCGGGGTCGACGCCGTGGGAACCGAAGAAGGCCAGCGGATCCCGGCCCTGGTCGGCGAGGATGCCCTCGTGGCTGAGGGTGTCGATGGTGACTGTGGCGCCGGATTCCACCGACATCACCGGGGTGTCCGCCGCACACGGCAGGTCGCCCCAGTACACGTCCTCTGGCCTGCACGGCAAGTAGTCGTCGCCGCTGATCGGACCCGAGCCTGCGGGGAGGATCAGGTCACCGCCCGACAAGTGCGCGAGTGCTGATGGCTGGGTGGTCACGAGGTACTCCGTTCGACGAGCCGCCCGACCTCGTCGAGGTGCGCTGTCATGGCGGCGACTGCTTCTTCGTGGTCGTGGAGGCGTACCGCCTCGAGGATCTCTTTGTGGCCCTCGAAGGAGTTGCGCCGCCCCTCCCGGGTGGCGTGCGAGCGTGCGCGGACGGTGTGTACCCATCCCGCACTGAGTTGGCACAGCGACACCAGAAGCGGATTGCGCGCGGCTCTGGCGAGTTGCATGTGAAAGGCGACGTCCTGCGCCAACGATTCGGCGGGATCGAGCCCCGCGTGTGTGGATGTCAGGATCGACTCGAGCGCAACGAGATCCGACGACGTCGCACGATCCGCGGCGAGGCCGGCGACCTGCGGCTCGATCAGTTTGCGCAGTTCGGCCACGTGCTCTTCTTCTGCGTCGGTGCTCATCGTCTCGAGGATTGCCGTCGCGTTCGGCGAGCGTGGCGCGACGATGGTTCCCCTACCCGGAGTCCTGGTCACCAGACGGCGCTGCTCCAGGTCGCTGAGCGCTTCGCGGATCGTCGTTCGGGACACCTCGAGGTTCTCGGCGAGGACCCGTTCCGGTGGAAGTTTGTCTCCTGGCGAGAGGTCGTTGACGACCATCGCCTCCAGGTACGCCGCAGTACTCGCGCTGAGGGTGTGTCCGCGACGCAGCATGTGGGTCTCCGTTCCGGGGCATGGCTTCCCGAACCTGGTATCTTGGTATGACCAACTGTAACCCAGGCGATGCACCCGGGGACAGGTGGCGGACGGCACGCCGCTCGCGGACATCGAAATCGACTCGTGAGTGATTCGCGGGTGTGTCCACTCCCTCATCGAGTCGCACCTGCACCTCGACAAGGGATTGCCCGACCTCGCGTCGGCTCCGGCTCGCGCGAATCCCGGTGGGAGCGCGGACTCAGCCGAGTTCCGGACGCACGCCGAGTGAGGCGCTCGTCTGGATGATCGCTTCCTCGAGCCGCCCGTGGTGCACCCGGGCGGCGTCGAGGACGGCTGCGGTGTCGCGAGCTGCGAACGCTGCGAGTAGGTCGGCGTGGTCGACGTTCAGCTTGTCCTGGGTCGGCGCGTCGACCGAGCGCATCACCTGGAACGGCTCGGTGAGATTCCACGTCGCGTCGAACATGTTGAGTAGGCGCGGCATGGCGCACGGTGCCGTCAGTGTGGTGTGGAAGCGGCGCGAGACGTCGTGGAACGCCTTGCCGTCGTTGAACCTCGTTGCCGTGACGAGTTCGTGGTGGAACTCGGTCGCCGCCGCTATCTGTGCGTCCGTGATGTTCTCGACCGATCGGGTCAGAGCGGCTTGCTCGAGTACGCCGCGAACGAAGTAGATCTCCTTGAGTTCGGCCAGGGACAGCTGGCTCACGTGGTAGCCGGAATTGCGCTGATGATCTACGAGCCCTTCGCCGACAAGGGTTTTGAGTGCCTCCCTCACCGGAATCGCGCTGACGCCGAAGGCGTCGGCGATGTCGGCGGGCATGATCTGCGTACCGGGAGGTGCGCCGCCCGACAGGATCAGTCGACGCAACTCCTCGAGCACATTGGCCCGGTCGTTGCCCGATCGTGTCTCCGCCAGTTGGACGAGCAAGCGGTTTGTCATGTTCCTGCTCATGGCGCCGCGTTCGACTGTTTGCGTTCACGCACCTCGCGGTGTGCCTTGGCTGCCGAGGGATGCCGTCTGATCCATTGCGCCACAGCCTCGGTGAGTCGCTGTTGGTTGTAGCGCTTGACGATCTCGTGCCCCTCGTCGTGGAACATCAACAGTTCGGCGATCCCCCCACGGGCGCGTAGCTCGTCGACCATCTGCTGTGACTCGCTGACCGGAACATTGGTGTCGTGGGCGCCGTGGACGACGAGCAGCGGTGCGGTGATGTCGTCGATGCGGTGGATGGGGGACAGGTCCCGTAGTAGTTCGCGATCGGATTCGGGGTGTCCGTATTTGGTGTACGCGGCCACGGCGATCCACGGTTCGGTGTTACGGAAGAACGACTCGAGGTCGCTCATGCCGCAGATCGCGATACCGGCCGCGAACACCTCGGGGTGAAATGTCAACGCCGCCAGCGTGAGATAGCCGCCGTAGGAGCGGCCCGCCACGTAGAGCCTGTCCTTGTCGGCGATCTGCGAAGACACCACGTGGGCGGCGCAGTCGGCGGCGTCGTCGATACCCGCGTAGCGCCCGTAACGGTCGTCGGCGTGCGAGAACAGACGCCCGTATCCCGACGATCCGCGGACGTTGGGTGCGAAGACCGAGATCCCGGCGTCGACGAGTGGTCCGAACAGGAACTGGTAGTCGGGGCGGGTCTGCGACTCCGGGCCGCCGTGGAAGTACAGCAGACACGGCGGCGGGCCGGAGTCGGGATCGGGGTTCGTGGCGCGATACAGCCAGCCCGTCAACGGCATTCCGTCACGGGCTGAGAACTCACGATATTCGGGGCGAAGTGCCGCCGACGGTCCGCTGCCGGTGATGACGTCGTCGCGGATGGGCGTCACGGTGCTCGACGGGGTGTGCACGAGGTGCACGAGCGGCGAGTGCTGAGGGCATGAGACCGTCAGCGCCACGATCGTGCCCGCCGCGCTGATCGACAGATCCGACGCTACGTCGCCGGGCAGCGGGATCGGTTCGTGCAGCGTCTGATCCGGAAGGGTGAGGATCTGCAGTTCGCTGCGGCCATCGACATTCCAGAGCATGGCCACCGTCGACTGGTCGTTACTGACCGCGAACTCGTCGAGCCCGGCCCCCGCGCGCTGCGCGAGGACGCGGAAACGCCTTCCGGTTCTGGAGACCTCGACGCCGAGCAGACGTGGGAACTTGGCGTCGAAGTCGCTAGTCACCAGGGCCTGCACGCTGTCGAGGTCGCGGTAGGAATCCTGTGGGGGCCCGACGAACACGAGTGACGGGTGATCGAAACCCTGGTCGAGAATGTAGCCCTGATCGGTCACCGAACCCGGATCGTTGGGCAGGATCGTCGACATCTCCATCTCGTCGGACTCCGTCGCTTCGAGATCGGCGTCCTCGCGTTGGTCCGGTCGCCGCAGCAGCAGCATGTCGCGGTAGCCGCGCGGACCGACGCGCAGCAACGCGGCGCCCTTCCAGGAGTCGATCAATGCCCCGCCGACGCGGACGTCGAGGATCTCGGTGGCGCCCGTACCGGGATGTGCGCGCACCGAATACGCCGTGCCGTCAGGGGTCGTCGCAGTGATCAGTACCCAGTCGGTGTCCCAGCCGACGAGCGAGACCGTACCGAACGAGCGTCGCGAACCGAGTGTCGCCCGATTGGACCAGTCGGACTCAGTCTCCTGACGGTTGCTGCCGATACGGTGCGACCTGTTGTCATCGGGATCGGTGGTGACCACCCAGACCTGATGGTGTTCACCGCCGCTCGGCGCCAGCTCGACGGCGAGCCACTCGCCGTCCATCGAATGGACGAGCTTGCGTACCGGGCCGGTGGCGGGCACGGTCACCCAACGCAGTTCGCCGACACCCTCAGGCGACAGCACCCGTTGCGCCGCACGAGGATAACCGGCGCCATCGTCGACGATGTAGGCGAATGCCCTGCCGTCCGGGGAGACCGACGGACCGTACGTGTGCCAACCGCGGTCGTCGAAATTGACGAGTGGCTTCTCCTTGGCTACCTCATTGTTCGACGGGACGGTGTCGGTGATGTCGTCCGCGCTCACCGTGCCGTGATGTCTTCCATTGTCTGTAACCACATCTCGAGCACTGCGAGCTGCCACAACTCGTTGGAGTCCAGGGTGGTGCGGGTGCCGTTGGGATCGGCGAAGAGGCGGTCGAGGGTCTCGGGTCGATACAGGGCACGGTCTTTCGCCGACTGTGCGCGCAGGGTGTCGGTGACCAGATCGAGCACGCCACCCTCGAGGTGCCGGATACCCGGAACAGGGAAGTACCCCTTGGTCCGGTCGATCACCGCCGCGGGCAACAGCTTCCGCGAAGCTTCCTTGAGTACGCCCTTGCCGCTCGGATTCAGCTTCAGGTCGGGCGGACAGGTGGCCGCGAGTTCGACGAATTGGTGATCGAGGAACGGCACGCGGGCTTCGAGCCCCCACGCCATGGTCATGGTGTCGACACGTTTGACCGGATCGTCGACGAGCATGACCGTGGTGTCCAGACGCAGCGCCGCGTCGACGGCCGAGTCGGCGCCGGGTGCGGACTGGTGTGCGAGGGCGAATTCCCAACTGGGGTCGTAGTCGCTGTCGCCGAGGAGGTACGGATCGTTCAGCAGCGCGCCGATGGCCTGATGTGATCGGTCGAAGAAGACCTCGCGGTAGGCCTTGGTGGTCTCCTCGCGCGCGATGCCCTGCAACGGCGGATACCAGGAGTAGCCGCCGAGGATCTCGTCGGCGCCCTGCCCGGATTGCACGACCTTGATGGACTTGCTGACCTCCTGAGAAAGCAGGTAGAAGGCGACGCAGTCGTGGCTGATCATCGGCTCGCTCATCGCCGCGATCGTGTCCGGCACGGCTGGTAGGAGGCGATCGGTGCCGATGTGGATCTTGTGATGGTCGGTGGCGAAGGTGTCGGCGATCAGGTCGGAGTAGGCGTACTCGTCACCCGATTCGCCGCCCGCGGAATCGAATCCGATGCTGAAGGTGGCGAGATCCTGCTGACCCTGCTCGGCGAGCAACGCAACGACCAACGAGGAGTCGATACCGCCCGAGAGCAGCACACCGACCGGGACGTCGGCGACCATGCGGCGTCGGACAGAGGTGCGCAGCGAGTCCATCAGTTCGTCCTGCCAGCGCACCGCATCCCAGTCCGCGCGGCCGGGGTCGGGCGCGAACACCGGCTCCCAGTAACGACGTTCGGTGCTGCGGCCGTCGGGATGGATCACGCGGACCGTGGCCGGCGGCAGCTTGCGGACACCGTTGTAGATGGTGTGCGGCGCCGGAACAACCGCGTGGAAGCTGAAGTAGTGGTGCAGCGCGACGCGATCGAGGGAGGTGTCGACATCACCGGCGCGCAGCAGTGCCTGCAACGACGACGCGAAGCGCAGACGTCCCGGAGTCTCCGACAGGTAGAGCGGTTTGATGCCGAGCCGGTCGCGCGCGAGTGTGACCACGCCCGAGTCGGTGTCGACGACGGCGAAGGCGAACATTCCGATCAGATGGTCCACGCAGTCGGTACCCCACGCATGGAACGCCTTGATGATCACCTCGCTGTCGGCATGAGAGAAGAAACGGTAGCCCCGGCCCTCGAGTTCGCTGCGCAACTCCTTGTAGTTGTAGATGCAGCCGTTGAACACCATCGCCAGGCCCAGTTCGGAATCGACCATCGGCTGTGCGCCGCGTTCGGAGAGGTCGATGATCTTGAGCCGTCGATGGCCGAGGGCCACGGAGCCCTTGACGAACAGTCCGGAACCGTCGGGACCACGACGGGTCATCGAGCAGGTCATGGTGTCGACGGCCGAGGCGTCGGGCGCCGAACCATCGAACCGGATTTCACCGCAGATGCCACACATGTAGGTCAGTCCTCTCGGTTGCTTGACGTGTCCAAGCCTATGAGTTTCGCAACGGCCCGGCAGGGCGAGCGGAGGTGCAGGTCACGAGGTCGGCGTCACCCATGTCGTGATCTCGCAGTGCACGACTTCAACACCGCGCGTGTCGGTGACGGCGATCGAGACCACGACGTCGCGGCCACTGTCGATGGCGGCGAAGTCCACAGGTTCGGCAAGCGTCGCGACGGCGGTCAGTCGCGTCGTCGCCTTCGTCAGATACGACGCCGTCATGCCCTTGGGGATCCAGCGGTGCGTTGACGGAGTCGTCGCCTCCATCAACATGCCCATGGCGACCTCGGCGAGGTTGCAGGCCGCAATCGCGTGAAAGGTGTGAATGTGGTTGTAGACGCCGAACCACTTGGGGGCGCTCACCCGGCACAGGCCGGGCTGCATCTGTTCGACGTAGGGGAGGATGGTGCCGAAGTACGGCACGCGCACCGACATCCCCAGGGAGAAGAGTGCCTTGCCGAGCACGTTGTCGGGCAGCCTGCGGCGCAGGGCGTAGGTCGGTGAGGACGAGTTGGTCGGCAAAGGTGACGATTTGGCGTCGGACATTGCCCGGATGCTACCCGGACGAGGAACCTTGGTGAGGTGACACCTCCTTCGGAGAAGGACCCACAGCCCGCCGATCCACAGGCATCCACCGACAACGGCGACACGCCCGACGCCTCGCCTACCGGCACCGATCACCACGACCATCCGCACCATGTCCACTTCAGTCCGTTGTGGTGGCGCGGCGGTATCCCGCTGATCGTCGGCGTGATCATCTATTTCATCCCGGCTCCCGACGGCGTCGATCCCAACGGCATGCACATGCTGGGGATCTTCGTCGCGACGATCCTCGGGTTGATCCTGCAGCCCCTGCCGACGGGATCGGTGGCGATCATCGGGCTCGCGCTGGCCATGGTCACGAAAACCATGTCACCCAAAGAGGCGCTCGCCGGCTTCTCGAACACGACCATCTGGCTGATCGTGGCGTCGTTCTTCATCGCCGAGGCGTTCATCGTGACGGGTCTCGGGCGCCGGGTCGCGCTGATCTTCGTGCGTGCCATCGGCAAATCGAGTCTCGGCCTGGCCTACGGGATGGGTCTCGCCGATCTCATCCTCGCGCCCGCGACGCGGTCGAACACCGCACGCGCAGGCGGTGTGATCTACCCGATCGTGCGATCGCTCGCCGAACTCGTCGACTCGACACCGAAAACCGACGCCTCGCGGCGCAAACTGGGCGCCTACCTGATGCTGACGGCGCTACAGGTCAACGTCGTCACGTCGGCCATGTTCCTCACCGCGATGGCAGGCAATCCGCTCGCGCAGGAGGCCGCGGAGAAGATGCGCATCGAGATCACCTGGGGCAACTGGGCGCTCGCCGCGATCGTCCCCGGCCTGGTCAGTCTCGTCGCGACTCCGTGGGTGATGTCGAAGATCTACGCGCCAACACTCAAGAAGACTCCCGAGGCGCCTGCGCTCGCCCGCGACGAACTGAAGAAGAGCGGTTCGATGACGCGCAACGAGTGGATTCTCGCGGCGACGTTCGTGCTGCTCCTCGTCCTGTGGTGTCTGGGCAAGCAGCTCAACGTCGACGCGACGACCACCGCCTTCGCCGGCATCGCGATACTGCTCGTCACCGGCGTGCTGACGTGGAAGGACCTCGTCACCGACACCGGTGCGTGGCAGACGCTGATCTTCTTCGGTGTGCTCGTCGCGATGGCCGACGAACTGCGCAAACTCAAGGTCATCGACTGGGTGGGCGACAAGGTGGCCTCCAGCGTCGACGGCCTGCCGTGGATGGTGGCGTTCGCGATTCTCACGCTCGTGTACTTCTACGTGCACTATCTGTTCGCGTCGAACACCGCGCAGATCGTCGCGATGTACGCGGTGTTCCTCGGTGCCGCCGTGGCGACCGGTGCTCCACCACTGTTCAGTGCGTTGGTGTTCGGTTTCATCGGCAGCCTCTTCGGCGGCCTCGCCCACTACTCGTCGGGACCCGCGGGCGTCATGTACGGGTCGGGATACATCAAGACCAGCGAGTGGTTCCGTGTCGGCTTCCTGATGTCGGTGGTCAACATCATCATCTGGACCGCCATCGGCGCGCCGTGGATGAAGCTGATCGGGATCTGGTGAACCGGCGTCGACACGGGCTGTTCAATCCGCCTTGCGGCTCGGCTGCTCAATCCGCCTTGCGGCTCGGATATTCAGTCCGCCTTGCGACTCAAGTACTCAGTCCGCCTTGCGGCGGAAGCCGAATCGTAGGGCCTCACGGTTGACGCCTGCCACCGCGTCGAGTGGGATGCCCGCGGGGCACACCTCGGCACATTCGCCGTAGGTGGAGCACGGGCCGAAGTCCTGCTCCATCTGTCCGGTGATGGCATGGGCGCGGCGACCGCGTTCCTTCTTGCTCTGCGTGAGGGCCGCTAGGTGGAGCAGCTTGGCGCCCGCGAACAGGTGCGCTGCGCCGTTCGGGCAGGCGGCGACGCACGCCCCACACCCGATGCACGCCGCGTAGTCGAGGGCCTTCTCGCTCGTGTCCTTGTCGACCAACTCGGCATCGGCGTCGGGGGCCTGGCCTGCGGCGACGGCGACGTGGCCGCCTGCCTCGATGACCCTGTCGAGCGCGGAACGATCGACGACGAGATCGCGCACCACGGGAAAGCTGTTGGCGCGCAACGGTTCGAGCTTGAGGTGTGAGACTCCGTCGAAGTGTCGCAGGTGTTGTCTGCACGACGGCGTGTTCGGTGTCGGACCGTGCGGGCGGCCGTTCACCATCATCCCGCACGCGCCGCAGACACCCTCGCGGCAGTCGGAGTCGAACGCGATCGGCGATTCTCCCTGGTCGACGAGGTGGTCGTTGAGGCGATCGAGGACGTCGAGAAGCGACATCTCGGCGGTGGCGTCGTCGATCACGTAGGTCTCGAAACGGCCGTCGTCGTCGGCGTCGGCCTGTCGCCAGGCTTCGATGGTGAGCTTCATGGCGTCACTCCTCGACTGTCACTTGTAGTTTCGTGTCTGCAACGGCACCGCCGTGAACGTGAGTGGCTCACGGTGACGTATCTGCTCACCGCTCGGCGTCGTTTCCCACGCCGATGCGAACGTCCAGTGTTCGTCGTCGCGTAGGGCCTCGCCCTGCGCGGTCTGGTGTTCGACGCGGAAGTGGGCGCCACACGATTCGTCGCGGTCGAGGGCGTCGAGGCACATCACCTCGGCGAGTTCCATGAAGTCGGCAACGCGGCCGGCGCGTTCGAGTTCCTGGTTGAACTGCGCGCCGCTTCCGACGACCCGCACGTCCGACCAGAATTCGTCCCGCAGTTCGCGGACCTCGCCGAGCGCGGCGGTCAACGACTCCGCGCTGCGCATGACCCCGCATCCGCGATAGAGGATCTCGCCGAGTCTGCGGTGGAAGCGGTCGGGTCCGGTGGTGCCGTCGACGGCGATCAGACGGGAGATGCGGTCGCGCACCGATGTCACGGCCTCCCCGACAGCCTCGTGATCAAGCGGCAGTGGTGCCTCACCGAGGAGCGGCGCAAGGTAATTCGGTACCGAATAGGGGAGCGTGAACCAGCCGTCGACACAGGCCGACAACAGGGAGTTCGCGCCGAGACGATTGGCGCCGTGATAGCCCCAGCCGACCTCCCCGCCGACGAACAGTCCGGGGATCGAGGACATCTGGTCGAAATCCGACCACAACCCGCCCATGGTGAAGTGCGCTGCAGGCGCGATGCGCATCGGAACCCGGTACGGGTCTTCGCCGGTCGCGTCGTGGTACATCGAGAAGAGGTTGCCGTAGCGCTCGGCGATCGTCGCTCTGCCGAGGCGGGCGAGGGCGTCGGCGAAATCGAGGTAGACGCTGTTGTGTAGCGGTCCGACGCCATGCCCGCTGTTGATCTCGGTGACAGCTGCCCGCGACGCGACGTCGCGCGGGGTGAGGTTGCCGTAGGCGGGGTAGCGACGTTCGAGGTAGTAGTCGCGCTCGGCCTCGGGAATGTCACCGGGAGCGCGGTCGTCGTGTTCCTTCTTCGGCACCCAGATACGGCCGTCGTTGCGCAGGGATTCACTCATGAGCGTCGTCTTGGACTGCCACTCGGCACTGACCGGCAGCGCGGTCGGGTGGAACTGGATGAACGACGGCGAGGCCAGGAGCGCTCCGCGACGATGCGCCCGCCACGACGCCGTCGCGTTGCAGTTGCGCGCGAGCGTCGACTGGAAGTACACGGTCCCGTAGCCGCCCGTGGCGAGGACGACGGCGTGTGCGGTCTCCGCGGTGATCTCCCCGGTGATCAGATCGCGGACCACAACGCCCTGCGCCCGACCGTCGGCGACGATGAGGTCGAGCATCTCCTGCCGCGTGTGCAGCGTGACGGTCCCGGCGGAAACCTGGCGCAGCAAGGCCTGCGACGCCGCGACCTGCAACTGTTGGCCCGTCTGGCCGCGCGTGTAGTAGGTGCGCGAGACCTGTACGCCGCCGAAGCTGCGGGTGGCCAGCGACCCGCCGTACTCGCGGGCGAACGGGGCACCGATCGCGTTGAGATGGTCGATGACGCGCACCGACTCCTCTGCGAGACGGAAGGCGTCAGCCTCGCGGCCACGGAAGTCGCCGCCTTTGACGGTGTCGACGACGAAGCGGTGCAGCGAATCGTTGTCGACCTTGCGTGCCCGCGCGGCGTTGATGCCGCCCTGCGCGGCGACGCTGTGTGCCCGGCGCGGGGCGTCGTGGAAGGTGTAGGACGACACGTTGTAGCCGAGCTCACCGAGCGCCGCGGCGCACCCGGCGCCGGCCAGTCCGGTACCGACCACGATCACGGTGAACTTGCGCCGGTTGAGTGGTCCGACGAGTTTGTAGGCGTCGCGCCGACGCTGCCAGGCCGTCGCGGGATCGCCGTCGGGGACACCGGAGGCGAGGTCGGTGCCGATACTGCGCAGGACGTCGATGTCGGGGGACGCGACGCGTCCAGCGGACTCGGCCGGCTTCACGTCGGGTGTTGTGGTGTCGGGTGCCGTGTGTGTCACGTCAGCTCACCAGACCCGCGAGGACCGCGATCGGAATCGAGATGTTGCCGATCATGACCGCACCGGCGACCACGAGCGCGATGACCGCACCGACCTGTCGTGTGCGGTGGCCCGTGGCACCGAGATCGTTGACCACACTCCACAGGCCGTGGACGAGATGAATGCCGAGCAGCACCATCACAAGGATGTAGAAGGTCGCCACCGGCCAGCGCTGCAGACTCTCGACGAGATTGTGATAGGCGTGCGAGCTGTTCTCTGTCGTCCTCACGAAGTGGTCACTGGCCGCAGGCCTCGTTCCGGTCGTCAGGTCGAGGATGTGGAAGACGATGAAGACGAGCAGCACCAGCCCGGTGTAGGGCATCAGCGTCGCGGGCAGTCGTTTGATGCTCATGCCGGTGCGCCGAAAGCGGCCCTTCGCCTTGTGGGAACGCCCGATCAGGACAGTCGACGCACCTACGTGAAGCACGAGACACGCAACCAGGACCGCACGGAAGATCCAGAGCATTCCCTCGTAGGGGAGTAGTGGTTCGAGGAGCGTGCGCAGCCAGTGCGCGTAGTCGTCGAAGTGGGTGGCGCCGGTGTACACCTTGAGGTTGCCGATCATGTGCACCAGCACGAACAGCGCGAACACCGTCCCCGTCAGAGCCATCGTGACCTTGAGGGCGACGTTGCTCGGACGCGGGCGACGTGCTGTCGGCATCGGTGTGACCGCTCGGGGTGTGCCGACCGTCGTCGGCTTGTCCGGACGTGGAGGATTGAGCGTGCTCATGGGTAGACCTAGTCGTAGGCCCGGGGCTGGCAGGCCGAATGTCGGGGTCCCTGACGCCGAGCGTATGAGGTTGCGACGCACACTGCTCGGCGACGTGGCGATCGTTGCGTAACCGGGATTGGATGATCTCGTTCCGACCGCGTGCAAGCGCAATTTGAATCTCGCCCCCGACCTGGTGCATACTTGTCGGGTTGCCTTGACCGGTGGACGTGGTTTTCTGCGGCCCCGATCGGGTGAATGACTCCCAAGGTTCCCGATCCAACGGACCGAGGGCGTGTAACGCGTGCGCCGAATCCGGTTCACGGCCTCGACACGCCCGACCGCGGGTGCCGGAGCAAAACGGTTCGTACCAGCGACGAGCCAACGTACAACGACAGATGAACAGCGTCGATCCCCGACTCTCACGCGGAGATCTATGTGCCCGCCGACCCGTGTCGGCCCCAGGTGCGCGGTGTTTGTCTGTCGAGAACAACTGACGGAAGAGGACACAGCGTGGCGGGACAGAAGATCCGCATCAGGCTCAAGGCCTACGACCACGAGGCGATCGACGCTTCGGCGCGCAAGATCGTGGAGACCGTGACCCGTACGGGTGCACGCGTCGTCGGCCCGGTGCCGTTGCCCACCGAAAAGAACGTGTACTGCGTCATCCGCTCGCCGCACAAGTACAAGGACAGCCGCGAGCACTTCGAGATGCGCACTCACAAGCGACTCATCGACATCCTCGACCCGACGCCGAAGACCGTCGACGCGCTGATGCGCATCGACCTTCCGGCGAGCGTCGACGTCAACATCCAGTAGGCGGGGGGCGAAGAGAATCATGAGCAATCAGAAAGCGACCAAGGGTATTCTGGGCACCAAGCTCGGCATGACCCAGGTCTTCGACGAGAACAACCGTGTCGTTCCGGTCACCGTCATCCAGGCGGGCCCGAACGTCATCACCCAGCTCCGTAGCGAGGACCGCGATGGCTACACCGCGGTGCAGCTCGCCTACGGTGCGATCGACCCCCGCAAGGTGACCAAGCCGGTCGCGGGCCAGTTCGCGAAGGCAGGCGTCACGCCGCGTCGCCACCTTGCAGAGATCCGCGTCTCCGACACCAGCGAGTTCGAGGTCGGTCAGGAACTGACCGCCGAGATCTTCGCCGACGGTGCGCTGGTCGACGTCACCGGCACCTCCAAGGGCAAGGGATTCGCAGGCGTCATGAAGCGCCACGGATTCGCAGGCCTGGGTGCCAGCCACGGCGCGCACCGCGTGCACCGTGCCCCCGGCTCGATCGGTGGCTGTGCCACCCCGGGTCGTGTCTTCAAGGGCATGCGTATGGCCGGTCGCATGGGTAACGACACCGTGACCACGCAGAACCTCACCGTCCACAAGGTGGACGCCGAGGCCGGTCTGCTGTTGATCAAGGGCGCCATCCCCGGCCGCAAGGGCGGAATCGTGGTCGTCCGTGACGCTGTGAAGGGTGGTGCGACCAAGTGAGCACCGAAACCACAACGAAGTTGACGCTGGACGTCAAGACCGCTGACGGCGAGACCAACGGAACCGTTGACCTGCCCGCCGAGATCTTCGACGCGCCCGCGAACATCGCGCTGATGCACCAGGTCGTCGTGGCCCAGCAGGCCGCTGCACGCCAGGGCACACACGCAACCAAGACCCGTGGACAGGTCAGCGGTGGCGGCGCCAAGCCGTACCGCCAGAAGGGCACCGGTCGCGCCCGCCAGGGTTCGACCCGCGCACCGCAGTTCACCGGTGGTGGCACCGTGCACGGCCCGCAGCCGCGCGACTACACCCAGCGCACCCCCAAGAAGATGAAGGCTGCCGCACTGCGCGGCGCGCTGAGCGATCGCGCTCGCAACGAGCGCATCCACGTCATCACCGAGCTCGTCGCAGGCCAGGCGCCGTCGACCAAGAGCGCTCGGCAGTTCCTCGAGGCACTCAGCGACCGACGGAAGTTCCTCGTCGTGCTCGGCCGTGAGGACCTGACCGCGTGGAAGAGCGTTGCGAACCTGCAGAACGTTCTGCCGATCGCTCCCGACCAGCTCAACACCTACGACGTCCTCGAGTCGGACGAAGTGGTGTTCAGCGTCGAGACGCTCAACGCGTTCATCGCACAGAACACGTCGACGGCCGCGTCCGTCGCGACTGAGACAGAGGAGGCCTGAGCATGGCTACGCAGGCTGACCCGCGTGACATCATCCTGGCGCCGGTGATCTCGGAGAAGTCCTACGGACTCATCGAGGACAACGTCTACACCTTCCTGGTGCACCCGGACTCGAACAAGACACAGATCAAGATCGCCGTCGAGCAGATCTTCGATGTGACCGTCTCGAACGTCAACACCGCGAACCGCCAGGGCAAGCGTAAGCGCACCCGCTTCGGCTACGGCCAGCGCAAGTCCACCAAGCGCGCGATCGTCACGTTGACCGCTGACAGCAAGCCCATCGAGATCTTCGGAGGACCGGTCGGCTGACCGGGACTCCAGAGAAGGACTGAGAACTCATGGCTATTCGTAAGTACAAGCCGACGACCCCGGGTCGTCGCGGATCGAGCGGCGCAGATTTCGCCGAGGTCACCCGCGATCACCCCGAGAAGTCGCTGGTTCGTCCGCTGCACGGTCGCGGTGGACGTAACGCACACGGCCGGATCACCACCCGGCACAAGGGCGGCGGTCACAAGCGCGCATACCGCTTGATCGACTTCCGTCGCAACGACAAGGACGGCGTCAACGCCAAGGTCGCTCACATCGAGTACGACCCGAACCGCACCGCACGTATCGCGCTGCTCCACTACGTGGACGGCGAGAAGCGCTACATCATCGCACCCCGCGGTCTGTCGCAGGGCGACGTGGTGGAGAGCGGTCCCGCCGCCGACATCAAGCCCGGCAACAACCTGCCGCTGCGCAACATCCCGACCGGTACCCAGGTGCACGCCGTCGAGCTGCGCCCCGGTGGCGGCGCGAAGATGGCCCGCAGCGCGGGCGCGTCGATCCAGCTCCTCGGCAAGGAGGGCGCATACGCGACCCTGCGTATGCCGTCCGGTGAGATCCGTCGCGTCGACGTGCGCTGCCGCGCAACCGTCGGCGAGGTCGGCAACGCCGAGCAGAGCAACATCAACTGGGGCAAGGCCGGCCGTATGCGCTGGAAGGGCAAGCGCCCGACCGTCCGCGGTGTCGTGATGAACCCGGTCGACCACCCGCACGGTGGCGGCGAGGGCAAGACCTCCGGTGGTCGCCACCCGGTCAGCCCGTGGGGTCAGCCCGAGGGCCGTACCCGTAAGAACAAGGCCAGCGACAAGCTGATCGTCCGGCGCCGTCGCACCGGCAAGAACAAGCGATAAGCAGGGAGGAGTTAGAGAATGCCACGCAGCCTCAAGAAGGGCCCGTTCGTCGACGACCACCTGCTCGCCAAGGTGGACACGCAGAACGAAAAAGGCACCAAGCAGGTCATCAAGACCTGGTCGCGCCGTTCGACCATCATTCCCGACTTCATCGGTCATACCTTCGCCGTCCACGACGGTCGTAAGCATGTCCCGGTGTTCGTCTCGGACAACATGGTCGGGCACAAGCTGGGCGAGTTCGCCCCCACCCGTACCTTCAAGGGTCACATCAAGGATGACCGGAAAGCGAAGCGCCGGTAATGACTACGCAGACCGATAATCCCACCGCGAAGGCGACCGCCAAGTTCGTTCGCGTGACGCCGATGAAGGCCCGTCGTGTACTCGACCTGGTCCGCGGCAAGAACGTCGACGAGGCGCTCGACATCCTGCGGTTCGCACCGCAGTCGGCGTCGGAACCCGTCTACAAGGTTCTCGCCAGCGCTGTCGCGAACGCCGAGAACAACCTGGATCTGGATCGCCGGACCCTGGTCGTGGCGACCGCGTTCGCCGACGAGGGCCCGACGCTCAAGCGGTTCCAGCCGCGTGCTCAGGGTCGCGCGTTCCGAATCCGCAAGCGCACCAGCCACATCACTGTTGTGGTCGAGAGCCTTCCCGAGAAGGCATCGTCCGCACGCGGCCGGTCGCGTCAGCCGAAGAAGAAGGGAGCCTGACAGTGGGCCAGAAAATCAACCCGCACGGCTTCCGTCTGGGCATCACCACCGACTGGAGTTCGCGGTGGTACGCCGACAAGCAGTACGCGGAGTACGTGAAAGAAGATGTCGCCATCCGCAAGCTCCTCTCGACGGGGCTCGAGCGCGCAGGCATCGCCAAGGTGGAGATCGAGCGCACGCGTGACCGCGTCCGCGTCGACATCCACACGGCTCGTCCCGGCATCGTCATCGGCCGCCGTGGCGCCGAGGCCGACCGCATCCGCGGTGACCTGGAGAAGCTGACCGGTAAGCAGGTCCAGCTGAACATCCTCGAGGTCAAGAACCCGGAGTCGGAGGCACAGCTCGTCGCCCAGGGCGTCGCCGAGCAGTTGAGCAACCGCGTGGCGTTCCGTCGCGCGATGCGCAAGGCGATCCAGTCGGCGATGCGTCAGCCGAACGTGAAGGGCATCCGGGTCCAGTGCTCGGGTCGCCTCGGCGGAGCAGAAATGAGCCGCAGTGAGTTCTACCGCGAGGGTCGCGTGCCGCTGCACACGCTGCGCGCCGACATCGACTACGGACTCTACGAAGCCAAGACGACCTTCGGCCGCATCGGCGTGAAGGTCTGGATCTACAAGGGTGATATCGTCGGTGGCAAGCGTGAGCTGTCCGCAGCCGCGCCGGCAGCCGAGGATCGTCGTCCGCGTCGTCCCAGCCGTCCTCGCCGCAGCGGTGCCTCGGGCACCACGGCCACCAGCACCGACGCAGGTCGGGCAGCGGAGGCTCCTGCCGAGGCAACTGCTGGCGCCGGCGCCGGAGCAGAAAAGCAGGAGGGCTGAGGCATGTTGATCCCTCGTCGGGTCAAGCACCGCAAGCAGCATCACCCGAGCCTCAAGGGCCAGGCCAAGGGCGGCACAAAGGTGACGTTCGGTGACTACGGCATCCAGGCTCTGGAGAGCGCCTACATCACCAACCGTCAGATCGAGTCCGCTCGTATCGCCATCAACCGGCACATCAAGCGTGGCGGCAAGGTGTGGATCAACATCTTCCCCGACCGTCCGCTGACCAAGAAGCCCGCCGAGACCCGCATGGGTTCCGGTAAGGGTTCGCCCGAGTGGTGGGTCGCCCCGGTCAAGCCGGGTCGCGTGCTGTTCGAGATGACCTACCCGGATGAGCAGACCGCTCGCGAGGCACTGCGCCGCGCGCAGCACAAGCTGCCCATCAAGACCCGGATCGTGACCAGAGAGGAGCAGTTCTGATGGCACTCGGAGTTGCAGCGGCCGAGCTTCGTGAGCTCACCGACACCGACCTGGTCGACCGGCTCAAAGAGTCGAAGGAAGAGCTGTTCAACCTTCGGTTCCAGATGGCCACCGGCCAGCTCGACAACAACCGTCGTCTGCGGACCGTGCGTCGCGAGATCGCGCGCATCTACACCGTGATGCGCGAGCGTGAGCTGGGTCTGGCGTCGGGACCGGATGGTGATGACGCATGAGTGAGGACCAGAAGGTGACCGAAACCCAGACGCAAGAGCGTAACCGTCGCAAGGAGCGCATCGGTTACGTCGTCAGCGACAAGATGCAGAAGACCATCGTGGTCGAGCTGGAAGATCGTACGCGCCACCCGCTGTACGGCAAGATCATCCGCACCACGAGCAAGGTCAAGGCCCACGACGAGAAGGGCGATGCCGGCGTCGGCGACCGCGTGCGGATCATGGAGACCCGCCCGCTGTCCGCGACCAAGCACTGGCGTCTCGTCGAGGTGCTGGAGAAGGCCAAGTAAGAGCCGTCTCCGCCAGACAACGACTGTGGCCCGTCCCCTTTGAGGGGGCGGGCCACAGTCGTTTGTGTTGGGGTGCTTTCGCTGTTCGGTGCGGGTGTCCGATGGCATCAGCCGGCCATGCGACGGTTGACGATGTGTCGAATGGTGCCGGGACCGGCTGCATGCGTCGTGATCGTGTCGAGGCCGTCGGCGTTGGTGAGGTGCCGCAGTCGCGCGTACTGGCCACCGGACTCGCCGAGCGGGGATGAGCCCGTTAGCCACTCGACAGGAACGCTTCGTCAGAAACGACTCGACCCGCCCGACTACGGAAAGCCAGGCGGGTCGGTGACCGGTGCGCCGCTACTCACCCGGAGAGGTGGCCGGTGAGCTGCTCGACCGTCGTGGTGAGCGGTCGTCCACCCCCGCTCACACTTCAAATATAAGAACTGGCCTGGGTGTCGGACAGGGACTTTGGGCCCGACTTGGCCGACGGAACGCTACGTGGTGACGCTCTGGATCCAGTTGATGTCGTCGGGCGTGACCTTGCGCGACTTCGCCGCGTAGTCGGAGTGCTCCTGCAGGAAGTGTCGCACCATCGGGCAGACGGGAACGATCAGCTTGCCCGCGGCGATCGAGTCGTCGAGTGCCTCCTGGACGAGGATCGTCGCGAGCCCGCGTCCGCCGAAATCCGGCCCGACCTCCGTGTGGTAGAAAACCCGCTCTGCGTTCCCGTCATGATCACGATCGCGATAAGCGGTCAGGCCGGCGACACGGCCGTCGACGCTGATCTGGTAGCGATTGTCGTCCGGAAGGTGGGTGACGTTGGTTTCGGCTCCGGTCTTGTCGGTGGTCATGGGTCTCCTTGAATCGGTGGTGATGAGTCCATCGGTCAGCCGACAGTGTGTGGCGAACGAGTTCCCGGGTTCCCTTTCGCACAATAGTCTTCAGTCGTGAGACGGATCGGAAGCTCGTTCCCGCGGTGGCGAGTCCGCGATGCGCCGCACCTGATGACGCGTCTCCTCGGTGTGTCGTCGGTAATCCGACGCGGAGAATGTTACGAAATGGTCAGGCAAACCGATGTATGAGTGAATTGTGCACTTCGATATCGGTGATCGTCGTCTGGAGACAACGGCCATCGAAGATATGGTGGTGCGGTCGGGACGAGGTGGTTTCCGAACGTGGCCGCTCGGCACACGTGGGCAGATCTGCCGCTGTTCTCAGCGCTAGCTTTCCGAAGAAAGGCATCTGATGCATGACGTCTCGATCGACGCACAGAGACGTTGGCGTGTCGATGAGGTCGGGTATGCGTCCGCGGCGCAGACTTCTTTGCCACCGGAGCGGTCGACGCTGTCTTTCGACGATGCGGATTCCGACCCTGCCGGCGAATTGTTGCGTCGGTGGCGCGAGGAACGCGTTGCCACGAGCTCCATAAACGGGAACGGTGCGGCTTCGGCCGTGAATGGGTTTGTCGGCGATTCCCTGCGACAGGGCAGCCGACCCGAGGTCGGGTCGGTGTCCGGAGGCGCCGGCTCGATCGCCCGGCAAGCGACCACGCCCGTCGGCCGCCACGCCGCCGTCGACGGCGAGAGTCCTGCCGTTGGTCCGTTGGGCGGGCGCGGACCGGGGAAGCCGATCGGTGACGTCGAGAATCTGGTGCCGGCATCGTGGCGGGAGCACAGCACATCCGACTCAGATTCGTGGACGCCCCGACAGCGGGGTCCTGCGGTCTCGCCGGACGAGGTCGCCGACACCGCTCGACCAAGCGCTGCGCCGGAGTCGTCGTCGGCGGATCCCGCCACGGCGATCCCCGCGCGCGATCTGGCGATCGAAGCACGCAATCTGCGCAAGCAGTTCGGCGACACGGCGGCTGTGTCGGATGTGAGTTTCGAGGTCGCCAGCGGCAGCATCGTCGCGCTGCTCGGCCCCAACGGAGCGGGCAAGACGACCACCGTCAACATGCTCTGCACATTGCTCAAACCCGACGGCGGGCACGCTCAGGTCGCGGGGCATGACGTCTCGACGGACCCAGCCGCCGTGCGGAGATCGATCATGCTGACCGGGCAGTTCGCCGCGCTCGACGAGTCCCTCTCGGGGCGAGAGAATCTCATCCTGTTCGGCAGGCTGTTGGGATTGTCGAAGTCAGCGGCCAAACAGCGGGCAAACGAGCTGCTCGAGATGTTCTCGTTGTCCGACGCCGCGAAGAAGCGAGTGGGGCAGTATTCGGGCGGAATGCGTCGACGGATCGACATCGCGTGTGGTCTCGTCGGTTCGCCGAAGGTCGTCTTCCTCGACGAACCGACCACCGGTCTGGATCCCCGTAGTCGTTCGGACGTCTGGACTCTCGTGGAACAGTTACGCGACAACGGGGTGTCCGTCCTGCTCACGACCCAGTACCTCGAAGAGGCGGACATGCTCGCCGACCGCATCGTCGTGATCGACAAGGGAACCGTGATCGCCGACGGCACGGCGGACCAGCTCAAGGCCGCGATCGGTAAATCGTACTGCGAGGTCACACCTGCCCGGGCCACGGACGTCGATCGCCTGCGAGTGGCGCTGCGCGACCTCATGGATGCGGACGCGAGCACCGAGTCGTCGATGGTCTCCATTCCTGCCCCGGACGGCCCGCAGACGCTCGTCGAGGTCCTACGCAGAGCCGAGGCCGCCGATATCGCATTGTCCGACGTCGCGATGCGCCGTCCGTCGCTGGACGAGGTGTTCCTCGTACTGACCGATCCCGATCGTGACCACCCCTCGGGAGACAGTGCGGTACAACAACGATGACAACCGACGTGCGGGCACAACCCCGGCTGCGGGTCTCCTCGGCGCTGGCCGATGGTGCTCACCCGAAGGCGCTTCAGCAATGGTGGGCGTTGACGACACGCGGGCTGGCGAAGGTCGTGCGTAACGGCGAGATCATCCTCGCCTTCCTGTCTCCCATCTTCCTTGCCGTCTGCTTCTACCTGCCGTTGCGCAAAGTGATGGACTCGCTGCCCGGCGTCAATTACGGGCAGTTCTTGATGCCGATCATCTTGTTGCAGGCGGTCAGCTTCGCGGTGTCGGCCGCCGCGATGCGGGCCTCGCTCGACGCGACTCAGGGCATCAACACCCGATTTCGCGTGCTGCCCATGAGGGCATGGATCCCCATGCTGGCTCGCACCGCCACCAACGTGGTGCTGTTGGGTATCGCCATTGGATTCGGTTGCCTTGCGGCGCTCGTCATCGGGTGGAGGCCAGGCGGGGGAGTCCTCGGGACAATCGGGGTGATCGGGTTCGTCGCGCTCGTCGGCGTACTTCTGTCGATGGTGGCAGACGGAATCGGTCTGGTCGCCGGTTCGCCTGAGGCGACGAGCCAGGCCCTCATGTTGCCGACGCTCATACTCGGAATGCTCTCGACGGGATTCGTCCCCGAATCGCGGTTTCCCGAGTGGATCCGACCGTTCGCGCGCAATCAACCGATCTCGCAGTTCGTCGACGTGATGCGTGTCCTCGACTCGCCCGACACGGTCAGATGGGCGACAGTCGGTCCGAGTATCTGGTGGTGCCTGGCCCTGGCAGTCGCCGCCGTCGTGCTCCTTTTCGTCGGAAGCAGGAGGGTGCGGACGTGAGCCGGGAATCAGGCGCACTCGTCGCGACGTCGGCACAAGCCGTTGCGCCTCTGCCGGAACGGTCCTTTGCCGCATGGCTCAGGCAGAGTCGTACTCTCTCGGGTCGGCAGTTGTTGGTGACCGTGCGAGATGTCCCCACACTTCTGCAATCGCTGATCGTGCCCGGTTTGACGCTTGTCATGTTCAACGTGGTGCTCGGTGATTCGCTGGCCGCTGTGACCGGCGAGGACAGTATCTACGGAACCGTCCCGATGGTCATACTGGTCGGCGCCATGTTCGGTTCGATCGCGTCAGCGGTGCGGCTCAACCAAGAGCGTTCCACCGGGCTGCTGGCACGGCTGTACGTGTTGCCGATCAACCGGGCGGCCGACCTGACCTCGCGCGTCGTCTCGGAGCTCGTGCGTGTCGCCGCGGTCACCATCGTTCTGCTTGCGGTCGGCATGGTCATGGGCTTCCGGTTGCAGCAGGGTGTGGGCGCCGCGCTGGGGCTCTTCGCGGTCGCGCTGGCCTACGGCGCCGCTTTCGCGACGTTTGTGCTGGCCCTGGCCGTCAACACTCCTTCAGGGGCACCGCTCGTGCCGATGATCGGACTCGTATCGAGTCTGATGATGTTCTTCAATTCGGGCTTCTCGCCGGTCGAGGCCTATCCGAACTGGTTGCAACCGGTGGTGCGGTACCAGCCGATGACCCCTGCGGTCGATTTGATGCGGTCGCTCACCGTCGGTGGTCCGATCGCGCACAACCTCACGATCGTCTCGATCTGGACCGTTGCGGTCCTAGGGCTTGCGATCTACCCCGCGCTGCGTGGCTACTCGAAGGCCGCGACGGCACGATGACATCTTCGCAATCCGTTGTGCGTCTCAGGGGACGCATGTAACGCAGAGCGTGGGGCCGACGATGAATCAGGTGTGCTGCGGATCACAGGTCTGCGGTGCGCGGATCGACGAGGCTGCGTGACCACGACGCGAGTCTTCGTCGACAGGGATCGGCCCTTCGGCGCTCGCCAGGTCGTGGATCGCCGGATCGGCGATGTCGGTCAACTGGACGACGCCGTATACCGATCGGCCCTGCCAGGTGTGTCGGACGGTGTGTGAACCCGGCACGCATTGTCCAATTGCTATCGATCAGGAAACCGCTCTCCAACCAGTGTGTTTACGTACTGGTAAACCGCTGTGGTCGGAATTGTCGGGCATGTGAGAGGTGCACGTCCGCCCTCGGAAAGCTCACTGTATGTTTGGATTTGGCTGATTTTTGAGGAATACGCCGATACACGTCTGTTGGAGCCGAATCTCAATGATCGGCTTCGTGTAACAGTCTTGCATCCGATTTCTATAGTCCCAGAGGTGACCGTTACGAATGCGTTGGACTTGTTCGGTTCCACAATTACCTCTCGGTAGTGTGGGGTTCCTGTCGTATAAACAAGGTATTTTTTCGACGGCCATCTCAGGTGTGGCCTGCTGCTGCCAGTCTCGATGTCAGGGTGGTATCGAGAATCGACAATGCGGACACACGGTGGAGTGATGCCGCGCGATGACGAGAGGGCGGGTGCAGTGAGCGAGGAGGTGTGCGATGGCAGACGACGCCCAGAACGGTGACGGTCTGATCCCGTTGGAACTCACAGCCGCCCAACGCGGCATGTGGTTCGCGGAGAACCTGTCCCAGGGCTACAGCGTCAACATCGCCCAATTCCTCGACATCCGAGACGTCGACAAACCACTCGACACGTCATTGTTCGTCCGAGTGGCAGCGGAAACAGGCCACGATCTGGAGCTCGCGTTCACCCGCATCGTCGATGTCGACGGCATCCCCCGTCAGATTGTCGACCAGTCGATCGAGAACAGTGTTCGTCTGCTCGACCTGCGGCACGAATCCGACCCCGAGTTCGCCGCACGACAATGGATGAATGCCGACTACCAGAGTGAGACGAACCTGCTGGAGGATCGACTGGTCGAGTCGGCGCTGATACGGGTCGCCGACGACCGTCATCTCTGGTACCTGCGTGCGCATCACATCGCACTCGACGGGTACGCCGCGCTCACGGCGGTCAGAGAGGTCCTCGAGCGCTACAACGCGGCGCTGCGCGGGTTGGAGCATCGCTCGCCTGTCGGAGCATCGTTGGCGGAGATCGTTGCCGACGACCAGAAGTACCAGATGAGCTCACGTCGTGAGTCGGACCGCGCGCACTGGGCGGAGACCGTGCAAGACCTGCCCGAGCGCGTGACCCTGGCGCGTCGCGCCGCCACCGCGGCACTCGTCCCGCAGAACCTCGTCGCCGGTCGGCAGCTCACTGCGGAAGAGCAGGACGTACTCGATCAGACCGCGCGGGCGACGAGTTCGTCGGCCGCGGTACTGCTGACCGCCGCGTTCTCGGCATACCTCGCGCGAGCGGCGACAACTGACGATGTGGTGCTCAGTCTGCCCGTCACCGGTAGGGCGACAGCAAAGATCAAGCGCGGCAGCGGCATGCTCGCCAACATGCTGCCGGTGCGGGCACGTGACGTGTCGCGCTCGTCGATGCGCGGGCTGATCGAGCAGATGCAACGCGAACTCACCGGAGCTCTACGTCATCAGCGGTACCGATTCGAGGACATCCGGACCGATGCCGGCCTCGCGGACACCAATACCGCGTCGTTCGGCCCGATCGTCAACCTGATGTTCTTCGACCAGCCGATCGAGATCGAGGGCGCCGAGGTCGATTACCGCATTCTGTCGTCGGGAATTCTCGAGGACCTGCGGCTCAACATCTACCAGGCGAGCCCGGGGGCTCCCGTGGTCATCGATCTCCACGGCAACCCGAATGTGTACGGGAGTGCAGAGTTGCAACAGCACGTCGATCGGTTCTCGGCGTTCTTGTTCCGCGCCCTCGACGATCTCGACGCACTGATACTCGATGTTGACTTCCTGATGCCCGGTGAGCGCGAGGAAATCTTGCAGTGGGGCATTGGGCCTTGTCTCGATGTCGATCGCGGCGGACATCTACTCGACGCTTACCTTGCGCAACTGGACGCCAGACCGGACACCACGGCAGTCGTCTTCGGCGATCGCAGACTCACCCTGCATGAATTCGACGCTGTACGCCGACGATTCGCCGGTTTGCTGCACACGCGAGGTGTCGGCGTCGGCGACAACGTGGTCGTCGTTCTCGACCGGAGCGTCGAGCAGGTGGCGGCGCTATACGCGATAGTCACCCTCGGTGCCGCCTACGTGCCGGTGGATCCGCAGCAACCCGACCATCGTCGTCGCACGATCATCGAATCGGTCGAGGCGGCCGCGGTGGTCGACGAGGCGTTCTTGTCCGACATCGCGTCGACCTCGGTGGCGTCGTGGTCGGGGGGAGTGCACGGTGGCGGTGACCACGGCGCGTATGTGATCTTCACGTCGGGATCGACAGGTGTGCCCAAGGGAGTCAAGGTGTCACACCGGGCGATAATCAATCGACTGGACTGGATGCAGGACGAGTACGGCATCGACGCCGACGACACCATTCTGTACAAGACGCCCTACACGTTCGACGTGTCCGTGTGGGAGTTGTTCTGGCCTCTGCGGCAGGGGGCGACGATGGTGATCGCACCTCCGGGCGCGCACCGCGATCCCGACCAGATCTCCAGACTCATCGCCGATACCGGGGTCACGACGCTGCATTTCGTGCCCTCCATGCTCGACGTCTATACCGAAGTCGTTGCTGCAGAAAAGCATCGGAAACTGTTCGCCTCATCGGTACGACGCGTATTCGCCTCGGGTGAGGCACTGCCTGCAACCCTTGCCTCACGGGTTCTCGCCGAGTCATCGGCGGAACTGATCAATCTGTACGGGCCGACCGAGGCTGCGGTCGATGTGACCGCACATCGGGTGACCGCCTCCGAGGATGTCGTTCCGATCGGTCGGGCGGTTGCGAACACCGACGTGTACGTGCTCGACAAATGGCTTCAGCCGGTCCCGGTGGGTGTGCCCGGCGAACTCTATCTCGCCGGTTGCCAGCTCGCCGACGGCTATGTCGGTCGAACTGCACTGACTTCCGAGCGATTTGTGGCGAATCCATTGCAGGGCACAGGAACCCGGATGTACCGTACCGGCGATCTGGTGCGGTGGTCGGCCGACCATGAGATCGAGTACCTGGGGCGCAGCGACTTCCAGATCAAGATCCGCGGACAACGTGTCGAGTTGGGCGAGATAGAGGCTGTGCTGTGCGAAGCGCCAGGCATCGACACCGCCGCTGTCGTCGCGCGTACCGACCTCGGTTCGGCACCGGTACTCGTGGCGTACGTGCGTACCGCGGACACTGTGACAGACGAGGCAGAGGCATTGGCGTGGTGTCGACGGCATCTTCCGTCGCATATGGTTCCGCACGCGGTCGTCACGATGACGGAATTCCCCACCAACGCGTCGGGGAAGCTGGATCGGGCGAGCCTGCCCGTGCCGGGCGTGCGGGCCGAGACCGCGTACGTGGCACCGCGTACCCGGATCGAACGCCTCCTCGCCGAACTCACTGCCGATGTGCTCGGCGTGGACCGGGTCGGTATGCGCGACAACCTGTTTGTTCTCGGTGCAGATTCGTTGACGGCGGCCAGGCTCGTGTCCCGGGCACGAACCGAGCTCGACATCCACTTCAACCTCGCGACGTTGTTCAGCGTCGACAACATCGGTGATCTGGCTGCGGCCGCACGGGTTTCCGACGGCGGACGGCCTCGTCTCCAGCCGGTAACCGAGCGGCCCGCAATCATCCCGGTCTCCCCACTGCAAGTCCGTCTGTGGTTCCTCAACCGGATGAACCCGTCGTCGGGGGTCTACAACATCTCGGGAGCCGTCCGACTACCCGGCGGTGTCGATCGCGCGGCATTGAACGCTGCGGTCGCCGAGGTCGTCGCACGTCACGAGCCGTTGCGGACGCGGTTTCCGATGGTCGGTGGCGAGCCCGTCCAGGACGTCGTCGCCGTCGAGGATGCCAAGCCGACGGTGCACGACATCGACGTCGACGGCACTGACGGACGGACTGCGCTTCTTGCCGAGGCCGCCAGGGGTTTCGACCTCCTCACCGAAATGCCGCTACGGGTGTCACTGCTCGACGAGCCAGGCGGCGCTGTCGTCTTGGTGGTGCTCCACCACATCGTGGGAGACGGGTTCAGCCTTCCGCCGTTGATCAATGACGTGTTCTCGGCCTACACACGACATCTTGCGGGTGACACCACCGCCCGGCCGGCTCCCGCGGTGTCCTACGTCGATTACACGTTGTGGAGCCACGAAGCGCTCGGCAGCCTCGACCATCCCTCCGCCGATGCCAAATCCTCACTGGATTTCTGGCGCGCCGAACTGGCCGGGATGCCCGACATGCTCGCCCTCCCGACAGACCGTCCGCGACCCCCGGTCGCGAGCGGAGCCGGCGCCTACTACGACTTTCCTATTGACGCCGAACTCTCCTCGGCCGTCCGGGAATTCGCCCGCTCGCGGTCGGTGACGCCGTTCACGGTGCTCCACGGCGCGCTGGCGATCGTGCTCTCGCGGTGGTCGGGGCAGAACGATGTCGCGATCGGTACCGCGACGGCAGGCCGAGACGAGCCTGAGCTCGCCGAACTGATCGGTATGTTCGTGAACACCGTCGTACTGCGTACGTCGGTCGCATCCGAGGATTCGATCGCAGACCTACTCGCGAAGGCGCACGCGGTGCGTACGCGTGCACTGGCACACGCCGACATTCCGTTCGATCGCGTGGTCGATGCCCTCACACCGGCGCGTGCGGCTTCGCGGTCGCCGTTGTTCCAGGTCGCCTTCACCATGTACCCCGGGCAGAACGCCGCCCTGCACGAGCTGGTGCCCGGTGCCGAACTCGTCGATGCTCGCGTGCCTGCAGCCAAATTCGACCTCGCGATCACCGTGACCGACGATGATCAGCCGGATTCCGGTGGCCACTCGGTAGGCTACGACGTCGAGTTCTCCTATGCCACAGATCTGTTCGATCAGAGCACAATCGCAGACCTGAGTGAGCAATTTCGTTCCGTCGTCGGAACGCTGGTCGCCGCCGACCCCGGCATGCGGGTCGGTGCAGTCGATTTGGTGCAACGCCGACCGGTCGTCTCCGACGAGGTCACGCCGAAACCCGCGGCCTTCGCGCATGTGCTCGCCGGAGGTCTCGCACAGGCCCAGCTCGATGCGATCGCAGTTCATGGTGATCGCGACGTCACCTGGGCGAGCATGGAGGCGGAGTCCAATCAACTCGCCCGGGAACTGTGCTCCCGTGGGATCGGTCGGGGCGACGTGGTGGCGATCGCGATTCCTCGGTCGGTGCACTCCGTACTCGCTACGGTCGCGGTTGCGAAAGCCGGTGCGGCCTTTGTGAGTATCGATCCGGCACATCCGGTGGCCAGACGCGCGGAGATCGTCGACGACAGCGGCGCCACATTGGGAATCAGTGTGCGTGACGTGTCGTCGACGCTGCCGCCCACTCTCGACTGGCTGACGCTCGACGACGAGAATACGGAGCTTCAGCTGGCAGGCCACAGCGGCGCCCCGCTGCGGTCGGAAGAACTGTCCGACGTTCCGCGTCTCGACGACCTGGCGTACCTCATCTACACCTCGGGCTCGACCGGGAAGCCCAAGGCGGCGGCGGTGAGTCACCGTGGTCTGGCCAACCTGGTCGGTAACCAGCGTCGAATCCTGGGACTCGACAAAGCGTCGCGTGTGCTGCACGTGGCCTCGCCCAGCTTCGACGCGTCCATCTTCGAGATCCTCATGGCGTTGGGAGCAGGCGGTGCGCTCGTCGTGAGCCCGCCCGGTGTGTTCGGCGGGGCTGAGCTGGAGAACCTCATTGCAACGCAACGGATCACGCATGCGGTGATGACGCCATCGGCGCTGGCCACACTCGATCCGACGCGGGTTCCTGACCTGTCGCACGTCATCAGCGTCGGCGAAGCATGCCCGCCGGAGTTGTCACGGCGCTGGGTACGAGCAGGACATGCCTTCTACAACCTGTACGGACCGACCGAGGTCACGATCTGGGCGACCGCGGCGGGACCGCTGTCGGAGTCCGACGAGGTCCCGATCGGCAGTGAGGTGCCCGGGGTCGTCGCGCACGTCCTCGACCACGCCCTACGGCCTGCGGCGCCCGGTGTCCCCGGCGAGCTCTACCTCAGCGGCGTACAACTCGCGCGCGGCTATCACCGCCGTCCCGACCTGACCTGTGGCCGCTTTGTAGCCGATCCGTTCGGTAGCGGTGGACGCATGTATCGCACCGGTGATCGCGTAGTGCGCGATCGTGACGGCATACTCCGCTACCTCGGGCGCGTGGACTTCCAGCTGAAGCTTCGAGGTCTGCGTATCGAGCCGGGCGAGATCGACGGTGCGCTGCACGAACATCGCGCGGTCGACCATGCCGTCAGCGTGGGTGTTCGGGGACCCGCAGGCGACGATGTGCTGGTGTCTTACGTGGTACTCCTGCCGGGTGCTCGGGCGACACCCGGGGATCTGCTTTTGCACGTATCGGGGCGGCTGCCGGAGTACCTGGTGCCGCGAAAGATCGTGATCGTCGACAACTTTGTCCTGACCGCCGCGGGCAAGGTCGACCGACAGGCGTTGCCGCCAGTCGACTTCGACGACGAAACACCACACGTCGCGCCGCGCACCCAGATCGAGACGCTCATCTCCGATGTCTTCTGCGACGTGCTGGGCACATCGCGCGTCAGTGTGGTGTCGGACTTCTTCGACCTGGGCGGCAATTCGCTGTCGGCCACGAAGGTCGCCGCGCGTGTCGGCACAGTGTTGGATCGTACGATCCCGGTCCGGATGATCTTCGAACATCCGTCCGTCGCCGAGTTGGCCCGACAACTGTCCACGGGAAACTCGTCCGGCTCCGTGACACCGCTGCGTCCGCGCAGCCGTGCGGAGATGGTTCCGGTATCGGAGATGCAACGCGGTCTGTGGTTGATCAACCAAGCTGATCCCGCATCGGCCGCCTACAACGTGGCTCTGGCACTTCGTCTCGACGGCGAACTCGACGTCGTGGCACTCGATCTCGCTCTCAAGGACCTCGTCGCACGCCACGAGGCGTTGCGCACCGTCTACCCGATGGTCAACGGCGAGCCGATTCAGGTGATCATGCCCGCGGACGGGGATTGGACGGAAACCTTGTCTCTGCGTAGCGAACCGGCAGGTTCTGGCGGTGCGATAGCGGAGATCACCGGCAAGGGATTCGATGTGACCGCAGAGCTTCCCGTTCGCGCAGCTCTGCTGGACGTGGCGGAGAACTCGAGCGTCTTGGTTGTCGTGGTCCACCACATCAGCGCCGATGGGGGATCGATGTCGGCGCTCGCGAGGGACCTCATGGCCGCCTATGGTTCCCGTCGTCTCGGCGCTGAACCGTCGTGGCAACCTTTGCCCATCCAGTACGCCGACTACAGCCTGTGGCAGGCGGATCGGTTGTCGACGGTGACCAACGGACAGTCCGAGTGTGAACGACAGCTCGACTATTGGCAGCGACGACTGGACGGGATCGGCGACCGCCTGGACCTGCCGACCGACCGAGTTCGGCCCAGGAATCCGACATTTGCCGGCGACGCAGTGAATTTCACCATTCCCGCGGAACTCGCGACGGAGTTGGAGCGCATCGCTCACGAGCATCGATCGACGTTGTTCATGGTCACGCAGGCAGCCTTCGCCGTGCTGCTGAGTCGACTGTCCGGTCAGGCAGACATCGTCATCGGAACTCCGTTCGCCGGCCGCGGAGAACAAGGCCTCGACGAGGTCGTCGGGATGTTCGTGAACACCCTGGCCCTGCGTACCACGGTGGACTCGAGCGAATCCTTCACGGATCTGCTGGGGCGTGTCCGGCGTGACGACCTGGTGGACATGTCGAACACGGATGTCGCATTCGACACCATCGTCTCCAGAGTGCTGAAGGGGGCGCCTACATCGCACAATCCGATCTACCAGGTGATGTTCGCGTTCCAGAATCTGGATTTCCCGCGACTCGATCTCGGAGATCTGACAGTGACGCCGGTCAGCGAGGAACTCTCGGCGGCCAAGGTGGACTTGCAACTGAGTCTGTTCCCACAGGACCCGGGAGGGTCTGCCACCGAGGACCTGCGTGCCCAATTGCTTTTCGCAACAGATCTTTTTGATCGGTCAACGATCGAACGGTTCGCTCAGAGGTACGTGACCCTGCTCCGCTCCGTCGTCGATGGCAGCGACCACGCGGTCGGCGACCTGTCCATTCTGTCGTCGGACGAAGTCCGTGCAGATGTCGACACCGCATCTGAGGAGCCGTCTCCGCCTCTGCCGGACGCCATCGCGCGGGCAGCGATTGCGGCACCTGCCGGCACCGCTGTCGATTTCGGCTCGGGGTCGGTCAGCTTCGCTGATCTGGATCTGATGGCGCAGGCAATGCAGGCGACGACGCCAGACCGGGATTCCGCGTTGACGGTGGCATTGATGACGTTGGTGCCGGACCTGGCCGCGGCCGGTCCCGAGCAATTCGACGCGGTGCTGACCGAGCTTGCCCAACATGCTGCCGCCGCGATCGCTGGCGTGGGTTCCGCTGGCGACCCGGCTACAGATGACACGACTGCCGACGGCGATATTGGTGTCGAATCGATGGATCCCAGGGGTTGCCCGTGACACGGTTCCGTGCTGACGCAATAACGGTTTCGTCACTGTGGGGCCACCGACCGCCGACGCGCGATCTGGTGAGGGCAGCTGCCTCCGTTGCGCCTGATGCCGTCGCGCTGACCGGGCGAGACGGCTCGGTGTCTTTTTCGGATCTCGAGGCTCGAATCGCGCCTACCGCAGATGTTTTCGCAGCGCGTGGAATGGATACCGAGGCCGCCGTCAGCGCCATCCTCACGACGCTGATCGACAAGGAGGGGCGCGATGCTCCAGCGATCGCCTCCGCGGTGCAGGGCGGGGTGGTTTCCGTGCGCGACGCTGCCGGGCAGGTCCTCGGCGCGACGAGATGGCGTTCGATCCCCGACATCTTCGCATCGGTCGTGCGTCGATTCGGTGATCGGCAGGCTGCTCGCGACACGTCGGGCGCTGCCCTGTCGTACCGAGAGCTCGACGAGCAATCAGATGCCGTTGCATCCGGGCTTGTACGACGAGGCGCCGGGATCGGTGACGTCGTCGGCCTCGCGGTATCTCGCACCGTCGAGTTGCCGGTCGCCGTTCTCGGCATCCTGAAAGCGGGCGCGAGTTACCTACCACTCGACGCCTCGCATCCCGCAGAGCGACTGTCCTACGTCGTGGACACGGCTACGCCGAGGCTCATCATCACCGATCAGGATGGCAGCGACGCACTGCAGTTCCTCGACGTCGAGTGCGTGACGACGGCTGATGTGAGCATCGATCACGACCAGACGGTGCTTCCCTCGGCGATCGACGACCGCAGTGCCGCATACATGATCTTCACCTCGGGATCGACCGGTCGGCCCAAAGGGGTCGTCGTCGAGCACCGAAATGTCGTCGCGTTGATGGCGGCGTGTCAGGAGCATTTCGGATTCGACGAACACGACGTGTGGACGATGTTCCACTCGTACGCTTTCGACTTCTCCGTGTTCGAGATGTGGGGACCCCTGTTGTTCGGTGGCGAACTGGTCATCGTCGATCAGCCGACCACGCGTGACCCGGTGCGCTTTGCGCAGCTGCTCCGACAGTTTTCGGTCACCGTGGTGTCCCAGACACCGTCCGCGTTCTACCAGCTGGCCTCTGCCGTGCGAGGAGACGCTGCCACACCGCTGGCATCGAGCGTCAAATTCGTCGTATTCGGTGGTGAGGCTCTCGATTTCGCGCAGATCGGCCGCTGGTATGCGAATCGATCGAATGATGCCGAACGCGACGAGGCCACGGTGCCCGGCCCGCAACTGGTCAACATGTACGGAATCACCGAGACCACGGTGCACACCACCGTGCGGTTCCTCGATGCCGATTTCGTCGAGCACGCGCACGGATCCGACGTGGGTGGGGGACTCCCCGGCCTGCGCGTGCACCTTCTCGACGACCGATTGCGCGGCGTACCGGACGGCGTGCCCGGGGAGATCTACGTGTCCGGCGGGCAGGTGACCCGGGGCTACCTGGAGCAGCCCGGACTGACCGCGACACGTTTCGTGGCCGATCCGTTCAGCGGCGACGGCTCGCGGATGTATCGGAGTGGTGACCTCGGTATCTACCGCGACGGTGCACTGGAGTATCTCGGCAGATCCGATACACAGATTCAGTTGCGCGGCTTCCGAATCGAGCTCGGCGAGGTGGAGACCGCGCTTCTCGGTGCGACCGGTGTGGAGGCCGCTGCCGCCGATGTTCGCCCGAACGCGGCCGGTACCGAACTCCTGGTCGGCTATGTCGTTCCGTCGGGGGAGGCGCACGCCGCGGGTGACGTCGATGTTGCGGAGGTCCGGCGTACGGTCGGCGATCGTGTTCCGGGCTATATGGTGCCCGACATCGTGATGATCGTCGACAGGCTGCCGCTGACGGTCAACGGCAAGCTCGACCGCAAGGCGTTGCCCGATCCGGTCGTCGACGCGACGGTCGAGTATGTCGCCCCGGAGACCGATGTCGAACAGGCGCTGGCCGAGATCGTCTGTGAGGCATTGGGGCTGAATCGGATCAGCGTCGTCGAGTCGGTGTTCGACGTCGGTGCCAATTCGTTGTCGGCTGCGCGGATTGTCGGGCGCACGTGCGAAGAACTCGGCATCGACCTGAATCTGCGTGATCTGTTCGACGCCCCCTCGATTCGTGAACTCGCGGCAAGAGTAGGCGATCTCGATGCTGCTCTGCCGCCGGTGAGTGCCGGTGGGGTCAGGCCTGAACACATCCCGCTGTCGTTCGCGCAGAGTCGGATCTGGTTCATCAACCGGTTCAGTGATGGTACGGATGGTTACATCATCCCGGTTCTCATGCAGGTACGGGGTCGGCTCGACATCGACGCGCTGCGGACCGCGGTGTCGGACGTCGTCGCCCGCCATGAGGTGCTGCGCACGGTCTATCCGGCAATCGACGGAGAGCCGTATCAACGCATCGAGTCGGGCAGCGGGCCATCTGGCGAGATCATCCCGGGAGATGTCGATTTCTCTGTCGTCGCATCGAAAAGCGATGTGGCCGAGGCGATTCGAGCCGGCTTCGACGTGACGAACCAGTGGCCGATCAGGATTCGTGTTCAGCAGGTATCGGACGACGAGTACGTATTGGCCCTGATCCTGCATCACATTGCGGCAGACGGGGAATCGTTGACGCCGTTCTTCGGTGATCTGACGGCCGCGTATGCCGCGCGAGTGCAGGGCAACGCACCCCACCTGCCTGAGTTGGAGGTGCAGTTCGCGGATTTCGCGCTCTGGCAGCACGAGGTCCTCGGTTCCGCGGACGACCAGGACTCGGTCCTGTCCAAGCAATTGACCTATTGGACGCAGACTCTCGACGGAATCCCGGATGTCATCGAGCTGCCCACCGACCGCCCCCGTCCGGCAGTGGCCTCCCATCGCGGTGCGATGGTCGATGTCGAGATCCCCGCCGAGTTGGCCCGTGATCTCACCGATGTGGCGCGTGCCAAGGACATGACACCGTTCATGGTGGTACACGCCGTTGTCGCGGTCCTGCTGGCCAGACTGTCTGCGAGTGGCGACATCTCGATCTCGACGCCGATCGCCGGGCGTGGGCAGCGGCAGCTCGATCCGCTCGTCGGCATGTTCGTCAACACTCTTGTTCTTCGCACCCGGGTCGACCTCGCCGACCGTTTCACTGACCTTCTGACTGAAGTCCGTTCCGCGGATCTCGACGCTTTCGCCCATTCGGATGTTCCGTTCGAGCAGGTCGTCGAGGCGATGGCGCCAAGCCGTTCGGAAGCCTTCGCCTCACTGGCGCAGGTGATGCTCTCGTTCGATCCGGCGGCCGCCGCACAATCGAACCAGCTGTCTGTTTCGGGCATCGAAATGACCCGGCTCGATCCCATCGAGGCTCCCGAGCAACTCGACCTCACATTCATCATCGCGTCGGATTTACCGGGCCGTCCGTGGCGCGCCACTATCAGCTACGCGACAGACCTCTTCGACCGCTCGACGGTCACGGAGATGAGCGAGCGATTCGTTCACCTGATGGCTGCGTTCGTCAGCGATCCGGACCAGCCGGTCGGGGCTCCGTGGCTCATGTCGGCCGAGGAGGGACAGCGGGTCGTCGACGAGCTCAACGGTCCGACGGGCGAGGTCTCCGCGGGCACCGTTGCCGACGACGTCGCCGCCCGGATTCGCAGGCATCCGCAGGCGAGGGCGCTTGTCTTCGAAGACCGCGTGGTCACCTTCGCCGAATTCGGTGCGCGCATGGAAGCCCTTGCGCGAGATCTCATCGCGGCAGGTGTCGGTCCCGAAATCGCAGTCGGAGTGTGTATCGACCGGTCGGTCGAGATGGTGATCGCGATACACGCGATCATTGCTGCGGGTGGCCAATATGTACCGATAGACACGGATGCTCCGGCCGAGCGAGTCGACTACATGCTCGAGATCGCAGGCGTCGACCTGGTGCTCGTCGGCCAGGGGCCGCCACCGAGTGCCATACTCGACAAAGGCAAGCAATTGCTCGTTGTCGATGCGAGTGGTGCCGCTCCCGCACTGCGCGAACCGATTTCACAGTCCGAGCGCCGCGCGGCTCTGCTGCCGGGCAATCCCGTCTACACGATGTTCACCTCGGGTTCGACGGGTAAACCCAAAGGCGTCATCGTCAGTCACCACTCGATGAAGGCGCACCTGGATTACGTCGACAGCTTCTATGACGGATATGACGTCGACGTGATCCTGCACAAGTCCGCCCATACCTTCGACGCCTCGGTGTCGGAGTTGATCTGGCCGCTGACGAATGGGACGACCGTGGTGATCGCTCGCCCCGGCGGTCACCGTGACGTGGAGTACCTGTGCCGATTGATCGTTGACGAGGGGGTGCACAGTGCCGAAGCGGTGCCTGTCGTGTGGTCGGCGATCTTCGAATCCGCGCCACTCGTAGCGCTGCTGCAGTCGTCGGAACTGAAACTCGTCGTCACCGGCGGCGAGGCACTCACGCCCTCCCTGGCCACGCGTATCACGTCGGCGCTACCCGGCCGACATCTGATCAACCAATACGGTCCGACCGAATGCACCAACTATGTCGTCGATTGCGACGTCACCGCAGTCGGTCGGCCCTACATCGGCAGGTCCACCCGGAACGTGACGGCGCTGGTGCTCGATGCACGCCTCGCACCGGTGCCGGTGGGTGTGGTCGGCGAACTCTACGTCGGTGGCCCGCAGTTGGCTCGAGGCTATGCGCAACGGTCGCCACTGACCGCCGAGAGGTTTGTCGCCGACCCGTTCGGCGAGCCTGGCGCCCGGCTGTATCGCACCGGCGATCTCGTCCGGCTGCGTCCGGGAGGCCAGCTCGACTACGTCGGACGCGCAGACCTGCAGGTGAAGATGCACGGGCAGCGGATCGAGCTCGGTGAGATCACCGAGGTGTTGGCCGAGGCCCCCAACGTGGTGGACGCGGTCGCGCAGGTCGTCGACACGCCCGATGGTGCACCGGTACTAGTCGGCTACGTGAGTGGTTCCGGTATCGACCGTGCCCAGGTCGTCGCACACTGTGCTCGCCATCTGATGGATTTCATGCGACCGACAGCCGTGGTGATCCTCGATCGTATGCCGCTCGGAGCAGCAGGAAAGATCGACCGGCGAGCGCTGCCGATCCCAGACCTCGCGGGCGCCGAGGTCGTGTACGTGGCGCCCCACTCGAAGGACGAGGATCTCGTGGCCGGTGTCGTCGCGAATGTTCTCGGTGTGGAGCGGGTTTCGGTGACGGCATCGTTCTTCGATATCGGCGGTAACTCGCTGTCGGCGACTCGCGTCGCGGCGCGCACCGCAGACGCGCTCGGAGTCGACGTCGCGGTGAGAGATGTCTTCGACCACCCCAGCGTGCGTGAACTGTGTCGGGCGGTGATCGACCGCGCAGGTGGGCTCGGCCCGATCGAACCGGTCCTACCGCGACCGGACGCCATCCCGCTGTCGCTTGCCCAACAACGTATCTGGTTCATCAACCGGTTCGAGCCGGCTTCGGCCGCCTACAACATCCCCGAGCAGGTACGTATCACCGGATCGCTGGATCTGCATGCGTTGCGTGCCGCAGTCGGCGATGTGGTTGCCCGACACGAGATCCTGCGGACGAGATACATCGACGACCTGGGAGTCCCACGGCAGGTCATCGACCCGGTGGACTCCGTTGACGATCAACTCGACTGGGCGGTGACAACCGATCGCGCCGAGGTGGCGTCGGTGATCAGTTCCGGTTTCGACCTCGCCGCCGAGTGGCCGATTCGTATCCGGGTCCTCTCCCCCGGTGACGATGACCCCGGTGATGGTAACCATGAGTTGACCGTCGTGCTCCACCACATCGCCTCCGACGGCGAATCGTCGGGACCGCTGTTCGGTGATCTAATTGCGGCGTACCAACAACGTCAGTCGGGGGTTGAGTCCGTCCGACTGCCCCCGTTGCCGGTGCAGTATGCGGATTTCGCGATCTGGCAACAGCACGCACTCGGTTCGGTTGACGACGCGTCGTCGAGGGTCGGACGACAGCTCGATTACTGGCGTGCTGCACTCGACGGATCACCCGGGGTACTCGAAGTCCCGACGAGTCGACCGCGTCCCGTGGTCGCGGACCCGCGTGGTGCGCGAGTCGACTTCCGGATACCCGAGCAGACGGCCGTTCGCATCGACGAGGTGGCCAAGCGCAGTGGCGCCACCCCCTTCATGGTGATCCACGCAGCGCTGGCCGTGCTCCTGGCGAGATTGGCGGCGACCGACGACGTCGCCGTGGCGACCCCGACCGCCGGGCGCGGTCGACCCGAACTCGATCCCATGATCGGCATGTTCGTCAACACCCTGGTCCTGCGCACCCGGATCGATTCCAGTGAGTCGTTCGACGAT
>NZ_BAFB01000004.1 GCF_000248075.1 Gordonia otitidis NBRC 100426
CACGTTTCCTCCGACAGACGCCGATCTTCGAGCAGATGCTGATCGACGACGGCATCCTCCTGCGGAAGTACTGGTTCTCGGTGTCCGATGAGGAGCAACTCCGACGATTCCGGGCCCGCATGAACGACCCTGTGCGGCAGTGGAAGTTGAGTCCGATGGATCTCGAGTCCGTCTACCGGTGGGAGGACTACTCCCGCGCCAAGGACGAGATGATGGTGCACACCGATACCGCGATGAGTCCCTGGTTCGTCGTCGAATCCGACATCAAAAAGCATGCGCGACTGAACATGATGTCGCACTTTCTCTCGACGATCGACTACCACGAGGTGCCGCGTCCGCAGGTGTCGCTACCGAAGAAGCCCATCGAGAGCGGCAATTACCATCGCCCGCCGCGGTCGTTGTCGAAATACGTTCCCGACCACGTCGCTGAGCTCATGGGTCACGATGACTGAGTTCCGCACGCTCGGCCCCGTGCGTAGCATGATCGACGATGTGGATCGGTATCGCTGAATTCGAGTTCCTGCTCGGTGACGTGCACTCGCTCAAGTCGAAACGATCGCTGGTGCGGCCGATCGTTGCCGAGTGTCGCCGACGTTTCGCAGTCTCCGTAGCCGAGGTCGATCACCTCGACGCACACCGACGAACGTCGATCGGGGTGAGTCTCGTGGCGCCCGATCGCGCGCACGTCGTCGAGGTTCTCGACTCGGTGGAGCGATTTGCCGCCGCACGCCCCGAGGTCGAGCTGCTGTCGGTGCATCGACGCGAACTCTCGTCGACGGACATCTGACGACCATCGCCTGCCCGAACGCCGAGCGGCGAGACCTCAGGGTGCGTGAGATCTCAGGGTGCGAGAACAGCGGCCGCCACCGCCACCTCTCGATAGGCCGCGGCGAGACTGTCGATCGTCTCGTGTGCGTTGAGTCCACTGGGATTCGGGACCACCCAGATCCTGGTCTCGCCCCAGCGTTCGGGTTGCTCACCCGACGTCGCACGACGGTCACCGAATGCGCTGCGATAGGCCGTGATCCCGGCGACCGCCACGACATCGGGACCGATCTGTTCGACGCGGTCGCGGAGGTGTCGACCGCCCACGACCAATTCGGTGGCGCTCAATTCCGCGGCTGTCGCCGTCGCCCTGGCGACCACATTGGTGATCCCCACCCCTCGGCCGATCAGGTACTCGTGGTCGGCATCGCTCATTCCCGACGACGCGTCGACGAGGTGGTCGGTGATGCCTGCTCGATAGAGCGCGGGCCAGAATCGGTTTCCCGGGCGGGCGAAGTGAGCACCGGTCGCCGCACTCCACAATCCCGGATTGATGCCGACGAACAGCAGCCTGCAGTTCGGCCCCACCAGGTCGGGGACCAGACGATCGCCGCATGCTGCCAACTCGGCTCGGGTGAAACCCATCCGTCACACGCTACGCGCGGTTGACGCTCGCGACCTGAGCACATTCGATGGACGCATGAGCGCAGACGATGATCGACCCCTGCTGGTGGTCGATGCCGCCAACGTCGTCGGATCCGTTCCCGATGGATGGTGGCGTGACCGACGGGCCGCGACCGAGCGCCTCCTCGACAGGATCGCGGAATTGCCAACGACAGGTCTGGCGGACCTACCCGGCCCCCTCGACGTCTTCGTGGTCGTCGAGGGCGCTGCGCGCGGCGTGTGTCCTCGACAAGGGATCCGCATCGTCGAGGCCCCAGGGTCCGGTGACGACACGATCGTCGATGTGGTGTCGGAGAACGGCGACCGAGCTGTCACGGTCGTCACCTCCGATCGCGGATTACGTTCTCGCGTAGCGCATCTTGGCGCTCACTCGGTCGGACCCCGTTCGATACGCTGAGCAGGTAGGACCATTCGGTGGCGAGCAGAGACGACACGCATAGGATATTGGTACGGGGAACGCCGGGGGGCGACGAGAGGATGACAATGGCCCGCTATGACCTGCCTACGCTTGACGATCTTCGCGAGCTCGGGACGCGACGAGACAACGCGATCACGATCTATGCCGAGACCTCTCCTGCACCGGATGCACGCGAAGGCAGCTACCTCAATGCGAAGAGCGCGTTCGACCGCGCAATCCGCGAGCTCCGCGAGGAGGGCATCAGACACGCGACCGAGACCGCGCTGCGCGATCAGTGGGAGAAGGTTCGCACGGACGAGGCCTGGACGCGCCTGTCGAGTTCAGTGGCCATCTTCCTCTCACCCGACCAACTGCAGCTGTTCGTCCTGCCCAATCGGCTCGAGAACCAGATGCAGACCGGCGGACACTTCGACCTGGGGCAGATCGTTCGTGCGGTGACCACGCCGCAGAGTGCGTTCGCGTTGACGCTGTCGGCAAACGGCTGGAATCTCTGGCAGGCTACGCCGACGACAGTGGCGACCGAGCTGGAGCTCCAGGGCGATCACAGCACGGATGTGGCCGACGCCACCAACAGGGCGACCATCCGCGACCGCGGTCACGTCCGCAGGCTCGTCGGAGACGAAGGCAAGAAGGTTCTGCTCGAGCAGTACGCCAATCGTGTCGCCGAAGCGGTCAGCGCCGAACTGGCACTGGTCGACCGGAGCGGAGAGCGCCCACTGTTCCTCTTCGCCACCGACCCGCTACTGGACATGTTCCAGGCCGCCTACACCGACCGCACCGTGGTGCCGGTGCCCGGCGCACCCGACGAGCTCCGCGCCGACGAGATCGACACCGCGATCCGGGCCGAACTGCCTGCACTGAACGCAGCGCAGAACAATGCTGTCGTCGCGCGTCTGTCCGACGGAGTGAATCGCGGTCTGGTCGCCACCGACCTGGCCGAGATCAGCAAGGCCGCCTCCGCCGGCGCCGTGGCGACACTCGTCTACGACTTCACTCGCGACATCCCCGGCGACATCGACTCGGAGACAGGCGAATTGACCTATGACGACAACGGGTACGACGTCATGTCGTCGATCGTGGTCACCGTACTCGACCGCGGCGGAGAAGTGATCGCCGTCCGAGCCGACGAGATCGACTCGCCGCTGTGGAACGACACGGCCATCGCCGGCCTGCGGTTCCCGCTGATCGACACCGCACAGTAGGCACTAGTTCCACCGACGCCGTCGCACGGCCTGTAGAGCACACTGCAGAATTGTTCCGTGCGGCGGCGCCGCCCGCATCGCCGTACCACGCGCGTGAGGTTGGACGCGCGTGCCGACCAAGGAGTGTGCACCGTGGCTCGAACCGTCGCCGACAACATCATCGAAACGCTCGACCAGTCAGGGGTGCACCGGGTGTACGGCATACCCGGCGACTCGCTCAACGGCTTCACCGATGCGCTGCGCCGAGACGGGCGCATCGAGTGGGTGCACGCCCGCCACGAAGAGGGCGCAGCCTTCGCCGCGTCGGCGGAGGCGACGCTCACCGGAGAACTCGCGGTCTGTGTCGGCAGTTGCGGACCGGGCAATCTCCACTTGATCAACGGCCTTTTCGACGCACAGCGCAGTCGTGTGCCCGTGCTCGCGATCGCCGCTCACATCCCCGAAGCGGAGATCGGGAGCGGCTATTTCCAGGAGACACACCCCGAACAACTCTTCGTCGAGTGCACCGATTTCTGCGAACTCGTGAGCAACGCGGAACAACTCCCCCGGCTGCTCGACATCGCGATCCGCACGGCTGTCGAACGCCGCGGGGTCGCGGTGCTGGTCATTCCCGGCGAGATCTTTCTGGCAAAGGCACATGAGCGTCGGGCCGGAGGTGCCATCAAGGCCATCGAGAAGATCGTGCGACCCACCGACGCGCAGATCCGTGACCTCGCCGAGGTGCTCAACATCGCGGAGAAGGTCACCATTCTCGGCGGCGCCGGCGTTGCGGGAGCCCACGACGCCGTCGTCGAACTCGCGGGTGCACTACAGGCGCCCATCGTGCACGCGCTACGCGGCAAGGAATTCCTCGAGTACGACAACCCATACGACGTCGGTATGACGGGTTTGCTCGGATTCAGCTCCGGCTACCGCGCCATCGAGAAGTGCGACACGCTCCTGATGCTGGGCACCGACTTTCCCTACCAACAGTTCTTCCCGTCCAAGGCAAAGATCGTCCAGCTCGACATCCGAGGTGAACAGATAGGGCGTCGAACGCCGGTCGATCTCGGGCTGGTGGGCTCTGTCGCCGACACGATTCCCGCCCTGCTGCCGCTACTCGACCGCAACCGCAGCTCGGATCATCTGCGTTCATCGCGCGAGCACTATCTCAAAGCGCGGGCATCGCTCAACGATCTCGCCGTCGACGACGGCAAGACGCCGATCCATCCGCAGTACCTGGCCAAGTTGCTCTCCGACCACGCCACCGACGACGCCGTGTTCATCCCCGATGTCGGCTCACCGGTCGTGTGGGCTGCGCGCTACCTGCAGATGAACGGGTCACGTCGACTGATCGGCTCGTTCACCCACGGCTCGATGGCCAACGCCCTGTCGCAAGGTGTCGGCGCCCAGGCGTCGTTCCCCGGGCGACAGGTGATCGCCATGGCAGGTGACGGCGGTCTGGCGATGCTGCTCGGCGAACTGCTGACGCTGACACAGAACGCGCTTCCGGTGAAGATCGTCGTGTTCAACAACTCGTCGCTCAACTTCGTCGAGCTGGAGATGAAGGCGGCGGGTTTCGTGAACTTCGGCACCGACCTCGAGAACCCCGACTTCGCCGCGTTGGCGCGTGCGATCGGGATCAAGGGCGACCGCGTCGAGAATCCCGGCGACCTCGACTCCGCCGTACGTGAGTTCCTCGCGCACGACGGACCCGCGCTGCTCGACGTCGTCACCGCACGTCAGGAGTTGTCGATCCCACCGACGGTCTCTGCGGCCCAGGCGAAGGGGTTCACCCTGTATGCGATCCGAACTGTGCTCTCCGGGCGCGGCGACGAACTGATGGATCTCGCCGAGACCAACGTGTTCCGCCGCCTGTTCGACTGACCCGCCGGGCGCCGGTCCGCCTTCGCGAGTCAGTGCGGAATCCGGCTCAGATCGGCGCGGATCAGCATCACGTTGTAGTCGCTCCACCGTGAGGCGTTGAAGAACAGTTCGGGCGACGACCCGACGACCGCAGGCGACCGCGGTTGGATCATCGGACCGTAGAGGACGACGGCCCCCTTCTCCACGAGGTAGGTCGGCGCGCTCCACGGACCCTCCGGCCGGTCTGCGGTACGGATGCGAATCCCGTTGTCCCCGTCGAGCATCATGTATTTGTTCAGGTAGGGACTCCACGCCACGGACAGTTCGGTGACGGGCGCCGGCACCACGATCGCCGATCCGTCGTCGGGCACGCGAGTGATGTCGTCCACCCACCCCAGCTCGCGACCCGCCCAGTACTGGTACTTCCCGCGATCGAGGATGTCGCGCGGAGCGAATCGGGCGAGAAAACCTGCGCCGAATCGTCCGTTGGGAGTGCCGAATTGGTACACGTAGTCGCCCTGCGCACCGTGGCCACGAACGTAGGCGTTCTGCTGGAACTTGCCGTTGTTGGGGTCAGCAGGCGGCAAGCCAAACGGAAGTGGTACCGACACAGGAGAATTCACGAGAAAGGTGCTCTGGGGCGCCGTCCACGTCTGACCGTTGTCGTCGGAGTAGGCGATACCCGAATAGTTGGTCACCCAATGCCCCGCCGAGCCCCAGGAACGTACCGACATGAAGTTGATGAACTGCCGATGACCCGAGCCCCAGGGCAACGAAATCGCCGCGGTCGGGATGGTTGTCACCTCAACCGGACTGAATCCCAGTGCGGGGATCAGCTCGCGGGCATACGTCGGACGCCCGGCGTCGACGGGACTGCCGGACCCGACGTCACCCGGCACACCGGGTGGAACGCTCACGCCGTCGCCGAGTGTGGCGTCACGCGTCCGCAGCAGGGTGTTGTGCCGCCACTGTTGGCCTGGCGCATTGCAATCACCGAAGGTGTCGCCGAATGCCATCAGCGTCTGGCCGGACCCGTTGTCCCATGAGATGCCCAGGTCAGTCCCGCTGATCGAGTATCGGCTGAAGGTGCGGTTGATGCTGCGTGGACCGGTCACCCACGCGACAGTGCGGGCGCGCGGAGTGAGGTAGACGGGTAGCGGACCCTGGGTTCCCAGGCCCGGCCGAGCTCCCGATGAACCCGACGACCCTGCCGATCCCGGGCCAAGCGATCCCGTGCCCAGCGAACCGGTACCGCCCAGCGATCCCGACGCGCTCCCGAGATCCGGCAGTGAGCCGTTACCCGCATTGGCACACGGCGCTGCCGCCGCATACCCCCCACCGGAAACGAGCAGACCACTCATCGAGATCGCGACCGTCCCGGCGACGAGCAGTCTGCGGGCAGCTGATCGGTGTCGGAGCATGGGTGACGGTCCTCTCGGTCAGCAGGGCAACCCCGCGTGTGACATCTGTGATAGATGTGACTTAAGAGGCCAGTGTGAACTATGCGCATCACCGTAGACCGCCGTAGACGGTCACGATCACGTCTCGGAGCGGGAGAACTCCGACGCCCGCGCGACTTGGTCGACGGTCACGACCCTGCCGGTGTACTTCTCGAATTGCGCCGCCGCCTGCAGCGCGATGACCTGAGCACCGGTGATGAGTCGCTTTCCAGCAGACTCTGCCGCGACGACCAACGGCGTCCGTTCCGGCAGGGCGACCACGTCGAACACGATCTCAGCTGCGTCGATCGCGTCGTCGTCGAACGACTGCACCATCTCATCGGCACCACGCATTCCCAGCGGCGTGACATTGACCAGTACCGATGCGCCCGGGACGGGCGCCGTGTCGATGCTGCGGTAGTCGTAGCGGCTCGCCAGGGACCGTCCGGCCTCCGCGTTGCGTGCCCACACGGTGAGGTCGTCGAAGCCCGCTCCGCGAAACGCGGCGACCACGGCTTTGGCCATGCCGCCCGAGCCACGCACCACGACCGGCAGCGCCGGATCGACGTCGGTGATGAGTGTGGCGACCGCCTCGTAGTCGGTGTTCGACCCCGTCAGCTGCCCGTCGTCGTTGACGATCGTGTTCACCGACTCGATCGCTTTCGCGGACGGTTCCATGTGGTCGACGAGGGGGATCACCGCCTCCTTGAACGGCATCGACACCGAGCACCCGCGGATACCCAGTGCTCGTACTCCACCGATCGCGCCCTCGATGTCGGTCGTGGTGAACGCCTTGTAGATGAAGTTCAGGCCGAGTTCGTCGTAGAGATAGTTGTGGAACCGCGTGCCGATGTTCGAGGGCCGCGCGGCAAGCGAGATACACAACGTCATGTCTTTGTTCAATATCGGCATGCGAGAAACCCTAGGCCCCGACGCGATGTGACAGCGGCTCAGCGGAGGTCGTAGCCTCGTCGGGGTGACGAGACAAAGTCAGGAGGTCGATCACTGTGTCATGGAACACATATGTGGCACTTGGTGATTCGTTCACAGAGGGGGTCGGCGACCCGGATCGCACCCGCCCGAACGGGCTGCGTGGATGGGCCGATCGTGTCGCAGAGCAACTCGCGCTCGGCAATCCCTCACTGCGCTATGCGAATCTCGCGATCCGAGGCCGACTGCTCGATCAGGTACTTGACGAACAGATCGACCGTGCGGTGGGCCTCTCACCGGATCTGATCACCATCTACGCGGGCGGCAACGATCTCATGCGCGGCTCACTCGACCTCGACGCGATGATGGGTCGCTACGAACAGGCCATCGCCCGTCTGCGGGCGACCGGCGCGCGGGTGGTGGTGTTCACCGCATACGACGCGGGATGGGCCCCGGTGTTCCGGCTCACCCGCGGGCGGTGTGCCATCTACAACGAACTGCTCCGCGAGATCGCGGATCGACAGGGCGTCCACATCCTCGACTTCTGGCGGCTCCGCGGATATGACGACTACCGGATGTGGGATACCGACCGACTTCACATGTCGTCGCTGGGACACACGCGTATGGCAGCCGAGGTGCTCGATCTGATCGGCGCGCCGCACCAGATCGACGTGCCCGCACTCGCGCCCGCTCCTACTCCGACACGCGAGGAGCGTCGACGCGACAACCTCGAGTGGGCGCGGACGTTCCTCTATCCGTGGGTCATGCGGCGTGTCCGCGGGGTCTCCTCCGGCGATGGAATCGCGCCGCGCTGGGCCGAGCCCGTCGCGGCCGCCGACGCACTCAGCTGAGTCGACGCCGATCGCGTAACAGTGGAGCACGTGATCGGCGAGCAGCGGCGCCAACAGAACTGCGGGCGCGTCGATGTCGATCCACCTCAGTTCCGCAATCTCGGCAGCGGGCGCGTCGACGCACACAGGGGGATGTTCGAACACAGTGGCCTCGACGAGGTGCCCGGCCTCGTTGGCCGCATCGGCACGGAAGACACCCAGTTCGACGAGGTCGTCGTCGAACAATTCGACCGACAATTCCTCGCGCGATTCACGCAGCGCCGTCTCCCGACGACTCTCGCCGTTCTCTGGTTTACCGCCGGGCAGCATGAACCGGACGGCCCCGCTCTTACGGACGGTCAACAGCCTCCCGGCACGGTCGACGATGACCACGGCGGCCACCGTGATCACCGGCATCGGTGTGCTGCTCGGCGTCATCGGCCGCCAACCGGCTCATGCCACCGCATACTGCGCGCCGCGGACGCTGTCACTTTCCGAAGCCGGCGTCGCGCAGCGCCTGAGCCATCGATCCGTTGAGGGGTTGGGACTCACGACGACCCCTGCCCTGACCGCCGCGTGCCTGACCGCCACCCTTCTGTGCACCATTCTTCTGGGCACCATCCTTCTGTGCACCATTCTTCTGGGCACTACCCTTCTGGCCGCCCGACCGTCCCCGTTCGGCCTGCGCGTTGTTGCGCCCACGTGCCGGCCCGCCAGACTCCTGGCCCTTGCGCGCGTCTGCGCGCCGCGCACCGCGGTCGGCGCCGGGGGTCCGGACCTCATCGTCGAGCCGCAGACTCAAGCCGATGCGCTGACGGTCGACGTCGACCTCGACGACCTTGACCTTGACCACCTGCCCTGATTTGACCACCTCGTGCGGGTCGGACACGAAGCGGTTCGCCATGGCTGAGACGTGGACCAGACCGTCCTGATGCACCCCGACGTCGACGAACGCGCCGAAGGCTGCGACGTTGGTGACCACGCCCTCCAGCACCATTCCGGGTTTGAGGTCGGCGACCTTCTCGACTCCGGCGGCAAACGTCGCGGTGCTGAACGCCGGGCGCGGGTCGCGTCCTGGCTTCTCGAGTTCGCCGAGGATGTCGGTGACCGTCGGGATCCCGAATCTCTCGTCGGCGAACTCCGCGGGCTTGAGCGACTTCAGCGAACGCTCGTCACCGATCAGCTCGGCGAGTTGCAGGCCGGTACGCTCGAGGATCCGTCGGACCACCGGATACGCCTCGGGGTGCACACCGGAGGCATCGAGCGGATCGTCACCGTCGGTGATCCGCAAGAATCCTGCGCACTGCTCGAATGCCTTGGGACCCAAGCGCGGAACGTCGAGAAGCGCGCCTCGACTGCGGAAGCGACCGGCGGCATCCCGATGGCCGACGATCGCCTCGGCCAACCCGGGTGTCACCCCCGAGACGCGGGCGAGCAGGGGTACCGACGCTGTGTTCAGGTCGACGCCGACAGCGTTCACCGCGTCCTCCACCACCGCGTCGAGGCTGCGCGCGAGCGTGCCGGGCGTGACGTCGTGCTGATACTGGCCGACGCCGATCGACTTGGGGTCGATCTTCACCAGTTCAGCGAGTGGATCCTGCAGCCGACGCGCGATCGACACAGCCCCGCGCAGTGAGACGTCGAGGTCGGGAAGTTCGTCGGACGCGTACTCCGACGCCGAGTACACCGACGCGCCGGCTTCACTCACCGTCGCCTTGACCGGCGGCTGCGCTCCGGACGCCTTGATGTCCGAGAGCAGTTCGGCGGCAAGCGAATCCGTCTCCCGCGACGCGGTCCCGTTGCCGATCGCGATCAGTTCGACGCCGTGCCGTGCAACGAGTGCGGCCAACGTCGCTTTTGCGGCGTCCCACTGCTTCTGCGGTTGGTGCGGGTAGATCGCGCACGTGTCGAGCACTTTGCCCGTCCCGTCGACCACAGCCACCTTCACGCCGGTCCGGAAGCCCGGATCGAGGCCGAGAGTGGTCCGGTTGCCCGCGGGGGCAGCGAGGAGAAGGTCCTTGAGGTTCTTCGCGAACACCGCGACGGCGTCGTCCTCTGCGCGCTGACGCAGACGCACCCGCGCGTCGACAGCGGTGCTGATCATGAGTTTCGTCCGCCACGCCCAGCGCACGGTGGTGGCCAGCCAGTTCGACGCCGGCCCGTTCCCGGACAGGTCGACGCCGAGACTCGCCGCGACCATCGCCTGATAGCCCTCGTCGTCACCGCCGGTGAAGTCAACGGCGAGGACGCCTTCCTTCTCGCCGCGGAGCACGGCGAGGACTCGGTGCGACGGCATCTCCTCCAGCGGCTCGGAGAACTCGAAGTAGTCGCGGAACTTCTGACCCGCCGCACTTTTCGCGATCTCCTCCGAGCGTGGAGCGCTGCTGCACGACCCCTGGCGCCAGAAGGTCTCGCGCACCTCACCGACCAACTGCGCGTCTTCGCTGACCCGCTCGATGACAATGTGGCGCGCGCCCTCGAGTGCTGCGGCGGCATCGGTCACCGTGTCGGAGACGTACTCGGCAGCGACGACAGTCGGGTCGAGCGACGGATCTTCGAGCAGTCGGTCGGCCAGCGGTTCGAGGCCGGCTTCGCGCGCTATCTGCGCCTTTGTCCGACGCTTCGGCTTGTACGGCAGGTAGATGTCCTCGACTCGCGACTTCGTGTCGGCGGCCAGCAGAGCGTGCCGCAGCTCGTCGGTCAGCTTGCCCTGCTCCTCGATGGAGGCGAGCACCGCGGCTCGTCGTTCGTCGAGTTCACGTAGGTAACGCAGTCGTTCGTCGAGTTGGCGCAGTTGCGCGTCGTCGAGCGAGCCGGTCACCTCCTTGCGGTAGCGGGCGATGAACGGGACCGTCGATCCCTCGTCGAGGAGCCGGACCGTCGCGGCCACCTGATGCTCGCCGACCTGGAGCTCTTCGGCCAATCGCGCGTTGACCGACTTGATTCCGGAAACAGTCTCGGATGCACTCGAAGTCACTCGGAGCACCCTACCGAAGGGCGCCGACAGCGATTCGTGTGGAGGAGATGCGTGTCGCGGATGTCCGCGACGGCCCACAGGGGCCGCGTTTTCGACCGCGCTTCCGACACCGGCCGTAAAATCCCACGGTGGGGGTCATGTCACGACCGTCGCCCACTAGCGAGAATCGAGCCCCATGGGATTCCTGATCGGCTTCTCCCCCTGGATCATCTACTGGATACTCGTCGGCAACGCATCGTTTCGGGTCGCCGTGATCGTCGCACTGTGTCTCGCAGTCCTGGCCGTTCTCGTTCAGCGACTCCGCCGACAGCCCTGGCACACCCTGGAGATCGGGGCGGTGGTGGCGTTCGCAGCCTTCAGCGTCCTCGCCTTCACCGTCAGCGATTCCTTTCTGGAGCGCTGGCTGCAGCCGCTCGGAAACGCTGCGATCTTCCTCATCGTTCTCGTCGGCATGCTGATCCGGCGGCCTTTCGTCCGCGAATATGCACGCGCGACGGTCACCGACGACGTCGCGCGCAGCGACGGGTTCCAAGTGATCACCGCCGCCATGACCTGGATGTGGATAGCCGTCTTCGCGATCATGACCGTGGTGTCACTGATCCCACCTCTCGTGCAGGGTGACGCGACCATCCACGACGGCGCATCGACGTTGTCGATCATCTGCTACTGGGTGATCCCGTTCACGATCATGGGCGTCGCCGGGACCGTCTCCGGGGTGTTTCCGGCATGGTTCTCCTCCCACATCGATGCAATCGACAAGCGCCAGGCTTCCGCTCGCCCCGGCGAGCCGGTCGCCCAGCCGACAGCACCCCCAGACGAGCTGGATCCACGTGTCGTCGTCCACGCGCCGTCGACCAGTCGCCACGACGAACCCTTCTCCATCGGCGTCGACGCACCGGGGATCGCCACGCTCGGCGTCACCGTCTCCGGTCAGGATCTCTACGGACGACTCTGGCGTTGGCAGGGCAGGCTGGCAGGCACCGGACAATCCGTCGACGACATCCTCTGCGGCATGGCATTCACAGGTGAACCCGATCGCGCCGACCTGTTCGTACCACCGGTAGAACCGTGGCAGGTGCGTATCGAAGTGAGCGGCGAACAGCACCGGACGGCGGTCACCCGGCTACGCTCGTCGACGGCCCCCGGCGTGCACGTGACCGAGGTCGACGTCGACGGACGTCCCGGCCTCCTCGCGCTACCGGTAGGCGGGCGCGCTCGTCAGGCAGTCGTCTGTTTCGGCGGATCCGAGGGCGGCTACGACTCACAGCGCGCCGCCATCTCGGCGCTGGCGTCGCGCGGCTTGGTCGCCCTCGCATACAACTGGCTCGACGCCGACCCCGAAGCAGTCCCCGTCGCGAACATCCCGCTCGAGCGTTTCGCCACCGCGATCTCGTGGCTGGCGGCACGAGCGGAAGTTGAATCGAACACGGTTGTCGCACTTGCTATTTCACGCAGCTCCGAGGGCGTGGCGGCTACTCTCGCACGCGAGCCAGACCTTCCGGTCAGCGCATTGATCCTGGTGAGTCCCAGCTCGGTGACCTGGCAGGCCATCGGCGCCGGCGGCGAGATACCCGACACCTCGTCGTGGACCCACCGCGGGCATCCGTGCCAGTACGCACCGCTACCCAGCGGAACCCTCATGCCGCAATTGGTGAGCAATGCCTGGCATCTCTCCCGCGACATCGCCCGGCACGAGCCGACGCTGCTGAGACTGGCGCCCGCCTACAGTGCCGGTCTCGACGCGCTGGGACGCAGCAAGACCGCAACCGGAGTGATCATCTCCGCGGAGAACATCCCGTGCCCGATCCTGTGTGTCAGCGGGTCAGACGACCACCTCTGGCCGTCTGAGCAGATGGCCGACACCCTCCTCGCCCGCCGCCAGACGGCATCGGACAAACACATCCGCTACGACGGCGCAGGTCACCTGCTCCGGCCGGGGCTCTATCCGTCCACAGTCCAGGTGGTCGGCGGCATCGACCTCGGCGGCCGACCCCGCGAGCACGGCCTGGCGTGCCTGGCCCTGACGGACGAGATCGTCGGGTTCGTCGGTTCGGCAGGCAACGTCGACGCCGTGCGCTCAGCGCGGTAGCCATCTCGCGCTCAGCGCGGTAGCCATCTCGCGCTCAGCGCGGTAGCCATCTCGCGCTCAGCGCGGTGACCACCCGAGCGCAGGGCCGAGGTGCTGTGCCATGTCGGTGATGATCTGCTCGTAATCCTCCGCGTCGAACGTGAACGGCAACGCGAAGGCAACCTCGGTGGCACGCTGGAATCCGGCGTGCGAGAACAACGTCTCGGCGAGTTGTGCCGAGCTACCGACGTAGTCGGGCGAGAACAACATCCCGCGCGGACCCTGCGGAGTGAGCGTGCGCTCGAAGCGGGCCGCCGCGTAGGCCTCGTACTTGCGTACCTGCTCAGGCGTCGCCGAGTCCGTCGGAATGACGACGAGACCCTGTGACACCCGCGCCGATGCCGGGTCGGCGAGGTTCGCCCGGTAGGCGTCGATGTGTTCGCCCTGGATCGTCGCGAAGTCGCGCGACGTCGTGCCCTCGGTGGTGACGACCGAGGAGGTGAGGTAGTTGAGGCCATTGCGCGCAGCCCATTTCGCCGATTCGAGACCGCCGCCGTACCAAACGCGATCGGCCAGTCCTGGCGACTGTGGCTGGACCTTGCGTGAGAACGTCTCGATACCGACAGTGCCCTCGAACGAACTGACCGGCTCGCCGCGCAGATGGGACAACAGTCGCAGCACGCGGTACTTGGAGAAGTCCTCGAGCTCGTGGGTATCCGGATAGAGAGCGGTCTTGAAATCGTCGTAACGCATCGGAGTGCCCACGGACACGCCGGGATTGACGCGGCCACCGGAAAGGAGATCGACGGTCGCGAGGTCTTCGGCGAGACGAAAAGGGTTCTCGAGTCCGAGCGGGATCACCGCGGTGCCGAGTTCGATCCGACTCGTGCGCATCGACGCTGCGGCGAGCATCGCGACGGGCGACGAGATTCCGAACTGCAGGTGCCGGTCGCGCAGCCAGACGCTGTCGAATCCGAGTTCCTCTGCCGTCTCGATGGTCCGTAGCGTCTCGAGATGGCCTGCCCTGGGATCGGCTTCATCGAAGCGTCCGATGGTGAGGAACCCCATCTTCTCCAACCGTTGACCCTCGCGTGGCATCGTCTCTCCGATCGTGCTCGTTCTCTCGTGACAGTGATACCCGCTCACGCGGGTCTACGCGTCATCGATCTCCCGCCGCACACGACGCCGGACCGATGAGCGGCGGTGACCGCGCCGGACTTTGGCTCATGGGCGTCGAAAAGTCGGCGTCGACGCGTCAGCTCCGTTACGGTGCCGGGAATGACCAGATGTGCGACGGCCGGGTCGCGCCCACGAGTACGCGTCGCCCCGACGTCGATTCTGCTCGCCTGCGCTCTCGCGATCGGCACCGCGACCCTGCTGTTCCCGGCAGCTGCGGGTGCAGCGACCAAGGACGTCTACGCCCTCGCCAACACCTGCGTACAGATCACTGATCGGACGGGCACCCAGGTGGGCGGCCGGTCGGCTCCGTTCACGGCCAAGGCCGCAGGTCTGGGCAGCTACCTGTTCTCCGGGCGGGACGGCCGACTGCTCACCGCGTCCGCGGTCGGCGCTCCGACACTCGTAGTTGGCGCGACTCCCCGCGCTCAATGGAACGTCACCGGCAGCGGGCGTGACTTCACGTTGAGACCCGCGGTCTCGGACAGCGGCGGCGCGCACAACGTCCGCCTCACTCCCGCGACAGGATGCCGGGCGTTCCCCGAACCCGAGATCGACGTGAGCGGTCCCGTCATGCGCGGCACCGATCCGCAGGGCAACCTCCGCGGTTTCGTCGATTCCCATGCACACCTGCTCTCCGAGCAGTTTCTCGGCGGAGAGCTGCACTGCGGCAAGCCGTTCGACCCGCTTGGGGTGACCGTCGCACTGCGCGACTGTCCCGACCACGACCCCGAGGGCATTCCGGCGGTGTCCGAACAGGTGCTGTCCCGTCCCGGCCCCCACGCAACCGACGGCTGGCCGACGCTGTCGCAGTGGCCGAGGTGGGACTCACTGACCCACGAGCAGACCTACTACCGCTGGATCGAGCGGTCATGGCGGTCAGGACTACGCATGATCCAGAACTACTACGTGCAGAACCGCGTCCTGTGCGAGAAGTACTGGCGCGGCGACCAGCCGTGCGACGAGATGGAATCGGTACGTATCCAACACAAGCTGCTCCACCAACTCGTCGACTACATCGACGCCCAGAACGGCGGCCCCGGAAAGGGTTTCCTCCGGATCGTGTCGTCGGCGGCTGATGCGAGACGCGTCATCGCCGACGGCAAGGTCGCGGTCACACTCGGTATCGAGATCTCCGAACCGTTCGGATGTCGGGAGGTCTCCGGACGCTCACTCTGCTCGCGTACCGACATCGACCGCGGTCTCGACGAACTGCGGTCCATGGGGATCCGTCAGGTGATCCTCACCCACAAGTTCGACAACGCGCTCGGCGGAACACGTTTCGATCAGGGCGTCACCGGCGCCGCGGTCAACACCGGCGAGCAGATCTCCACCGGCCACACCTGGCAGGTCGAGAACTGCCGCACCGAAGAGAAGGACAATCCGGTGCTCGGTTACCCGGCTGGGCAGCGTTGCAACGTCCGCGGCCTGACCGATCTCGGTGCGTACGCCGTCAACGGTCTCATCGCACGCCGCATGGCCGTCGACGTCGACCACTTCAGCGCGAAATCTGCCGAAGCCGTCCTCGACATCGCCGCCGGGCGCCACTACCCGGGAGTCATCTCGTCACACACCTGGACCGACCCGCACAATTACCGACGTATTCTCGATGCGGGCGGGATCGTCGGACTCTTCGCGACGCCTGCCGAGGCCAGGCCTGGCGAAAAGGGACGCCACGGCGATCTGCCGCCCGATTTCCTGTCGGCGTGGCGGGTTCTCCGCGCGCAACGCAGCCCCGACCACTTTTTCGGCGTCGGCTTCGGTCCGGACATGGGCGGACTCGGTGCGCAGGCACAGCCTCGACCGTCGGCGGCACGCAATCCGGTGCGGTATCCGTTCCGCGGCGCCGATGGGGTCACCGCGATCAGCAGGCAGGTCTCCGGACAGCGAGTGTTCGACGTGAATGTCGACGGCACCGCCCACTACGGTCTGCTCCCTGATTGGATCGAGAGTCTGCGCATCGAGGCAGGTCCCGTCGACGGACCGCGCGTCGTCGGCGATCTGTTCGCTGCGGCCGAGGCCTATACCCGTATGTGGGAACGAGTCGAGGCCTACCGTGGGTGACCGATCGAACACAGCACCCGACCCCGACACGATCGGTCGGCGAACGCTGCTGTCGTATGCGGCAGGCAGTGTCGGTACCGGCGGATTCGGCACGCTCCCGGGACTGGTACTTGCGTACTACCTGACCGATACCCTGTCCGTCGCGGCGACGGTGGCCTCGGTTGTCGTGGTCGCCCCGAAGATCATCGACGTGGTGGTCAATCCGCTCATCGGATCCCGCTCGGACGCCCGCGCGATACGTACCGGAAGTCGACGGGCGTTCATGTTGTTCGGCGCTCTAGCCCTTGTTCCGTTGTTCATCCTCATGTTCCTCGTGCCATCGGGCGCGTCACCTGCCCTCGCCGCGGTGTGGGTGTTCGTGTTCTTCACACTTGCCGCTATCGCCTACGGCTTCTTCCAGGTGCCCTACATAGCACTGCCCGCCGAGATCACCCACGATTACCACCAACGAACGCGCCTCATCACCACCCGGATTGCAGTACTGGCTCTCGCGATACTCCTGGTCGGTGCGGGCGGACCCGCGGTCCGCGACGCCGTGGGCGGTGGTCATCTGGGCTACGCGGTGATGGCTGTCGTTGCGGCACTTGTCCTCTGCGCGGGGATGGTCATCGCGACGTTCGGCGCAGCGCCGCGTAGCGGGGCCACGGACATCTCGACCCAGCAACCCCGCCATGCCCGACTGCGTGACGGGCTGACCGCGTTGAGCGAGGTACCCGACTTCAGACTCCTCGTCTCGCTCTTCGTCGTGCAGGCACTCGCGAGCGCGGTGATGCTCGGCGGCGCACAGTACGTCGCGATGTATCTGCTCGGCGATGCGTCGGCGCTGACGTACATGTTCGTCGCGCTTGTCGGACCGGCACTGATCGTGATGCCGCTCTGGTACCGGCTGGGCCGCCGACTCGGAAAGGTGGCCGGATTGATGCTTGCGTCGGCGTTGTTCGTCGTCGCAACCGCATCGTTGTCGATCGCGGTCTGGGCACCGGGATGGTGGATGCTCGTGTCCGTGGCCGTCGCCGGCATCGGATATGCGGGGATGCAGGCTTTCCCGCTGGCGATGCTGCCGGACATCATCGACACCGACAGACGTTCGACGGGCCACGATCGGGGAGGAGCGATGTCGGGCGTGTGGACCGCCTGCGAGACCGTCGGCCTTGCCCTGGGGCCTGGGGTGTTCCTGGTGATCCTGGCATTCGGCGGATTCGTGTCGTCGAGCGGTGATGCGACAGTCGCGCAACCGGACTCGGCGCTGACCGCCATCGCGCTCGCCTTCTCGGTGGTCCCTTCGCTTCTCGTCGCATGCAGCCTGCTACTCCTCCGCCACTATCGCGACCACACCACCGCCGGACTTCTCCCGGGCCGACCGACCGCAACCCGACACCTCGCACAGTGACCCGTAAGGACCGCCGCCGATGACTCCGCCCGACTCCCCCGCTCCCGGCACACCCGATCCCGTGGATATCCACCATCTGACGGAGCGAGCAGACGCAGCCCTGCAGGTCCTGGCAACGTACCGATCGGCGGACGCTCCGACGCACGGTGGGCGCGTACTGTCCTATGTCTACGACTCGGGGCTCGCCGTGCTCGATGAGGTCGCGGCGTCGGCGGCACGGATGGTCCAATCGGTCAACGGACTCGATCCGACGGTGTTCGGCTCGGTCGCCGCAATGGAACGCGACCTGATCGAATTCGGCCGCAGCGTTTTTCACGCTCCGGATGCCGTCGGTTCGGTGACGTCCGGCGGGACGGAGAGTTGCCTGCTCGCGGTGAAGACCGCCCGTGACCACGCAGGCGCGGCGCCCGGACAGGCGTCCATGGTCCTGCCGACGACCGCGCACGCGGCGTTTCTCAAGGCCGCCGAGCTGTTCGGCGTCGAAGCGATCCGGGTACCCGTGCCGACGCCGTCGACCGCGGTGCGCGCCGACGACATCGCCGGCGCCATTCGCGACGACACGATCCTCGTCGTCGCATCGGCACCGAATTATCCGACCGGAGTGCTCGATCCGATCACGGAGATCGCCGAGGTCACCAGCTCGCACGATCTCACATTTCACGTCGACGCATGCCTCGGAGGTTTCGCTCTGGCGTGGTGGGACGGGCTGCCGCCGTGGGACTTCCGAGTCGACGGAGTCACCAGCTTGTCGGCCGACCTGCACAAGTACGGCTACGCGCCCAAAGGATCGTCGATTCTGCTGCACCGTGATCGTGACCGGCACCGCGCCCAGTTCTTCTCGATCACTCGGTGGCCCGGCTATCCGATCGTGAACCCGACACTGCTGGGTTCGCGATCCGCCGCGGGGCTCGCGTCGGCATGGGCGGTCAGCCGGACACTGGGTGCCGACGGATATGCCGCACTCACCGCGCGCATCCGTCAGGCCTTCGATGCCGTCGTGGCGGCCATCGACGGCATCGACGGGCTGAGCGTGGTCGGCGCACCGTCGGGGCCTGTGCTCGCGGTGCGCACAGATCCCGACGCGGACGAGCCCGTCGACACCCACTTGTGGGGAGCAGCCGTCACCAACCGCGGCTTTGCGCTGCAGGCGCAACCGGCGTTCACGCAACCAGACGGCACCGAACTGCCGGCCACGACACACCTGACGATCACCCCGGTCACAGAGGCTGTGCTCGACGACCTCGTCCCGACACTGAGGAGCGCCGCCGACGAGGTCCGCGGTACACCGCCGCCACTGGCGCCGCCCGCACTGCGCGAGCTGGCAGCAGCGTTCGACAGCGGAGCCGTCACCGTCGAGCAAGCGCTCGGGTTACCCAGCGCCGCAGCGGAGGAGGTCCTGGTCTCAGCCGGAATCGATCCGCATCGGCACGGCGGCGCGGCGGACCTGGATATGCCCGCGATCATCGCCGCGGTCGAGTCGCTGCCGCGGGAGGTCACCGCATGCCTGCTCGCCGAATTCCTTGCCGCTTACTGCAATCCGTAGCTCGAACGGATCAGAACTCCTCGTAGGTCGCGGGGTCCTGATCATTGATACGGCCATCGGGGCGTCCCAGCGCGGTGATGGCGTCGATGTCGTCTCCGGACAAGGTCACCGACGGCGCCTCGAGATTTTCCACCTGCCGCTCGGGCGAGGAGGCCTTGGGCAGAGGCAGCGCGCCCCGTGCGACCTGCCACGCCAGCACGACCTGGCCCGGCGAGGCATCGACACGCTCGGCGATGCCGGTGATGACGGGGTTCGTCAGAAGGTCGTTGCCCCGTCCCAGCGGACTCCATGCTTCGGTGATGATGCCGTGCGCACGGTCGTAGGCGAGCGTCTCTTCTTGCGGGAAGTACGGGTGCAGTTCTATCTGATTGACAACGGGCATCACCGAGGTCTCGGCGTGCAGGCGATCGAGGTGCTCCGGCAGGAAGTTGCACACACCGATCTCGCGGACCAGTCCTCGACGTCGTGCTTCGATGAGCGCGGTCCACGCCTCGACGTACTTGTCGACCTTCGGATTGGGCCAGTGGATCAGATAGAGGTCGAGATGGTCGAGACCGGTGCGGTAGACACTCTCCTCGATCGTCGCCAGCGCTTCGTCATAGGCGTGATGGCGGCCGGGCAGTTTCGACGTCACGACCACCTTACCGCGATCGGTCGATGCGCGGCGGACCGCCCGGCCCACTGCCCCCTCGTTCTCGTAGTTGAAGGCCGAGTCGATGAGGGTGTAGCCGGTGTCGATGGCACGTGCGATGATCTCCGAGCCGTCAGAACCGTTGAGCTTGAACGTTCCGAAACCGATCGTCGGCAATTCGAACCCGTTGGCGGCGGTGAACACGTCAGGCATCTCGTCTCATCTCGTTTCGTGGCAATCTACTTCGCTGACAACACTCCAGAGTGGCGAAACACCGGCCGATGCGCCACCACAGTCCGACACAGTGCAGCGGAAGTGGCGCGCATTGAGTCGGCGACGTGTCAGTGGGAACGTGGGAGACGTGACCCTCACCTCGTTGCACGATGACACGCGGCATTCCTTCGCCAGCGACAACTACGCCGGAATCCACCCCGACGTCCTCGCGGCTCTGGCAACCGCGAACGGCGGACACCAACCGCCCTACGGCGCCGACGACTACACCCGCCGACTCGGCGACGTGGTCCGCGATCATTTCGGAGACACGGCCGAGGTGTATCCACTGTTCAACGGCACGGGCGCCAACGTCGTCGCGCTGTCGGCCGTGCTCCCCCGATGGGGAGCGGTCATTGCTCCGCTCAGTGCGCACATCAACACCTCCGAAGGGGCTGCACCCGAACGTCTTTCGGGAATCAAGGTGATCGGCGTGGACACCGCCGACGGCAAATTGACTCCCCCACAGATCGAGATGGAGGCACTTGCCCTCGGCGACGAGCAACTCGCGCAACCCCTCGCCGTGAGCATCACGCAGGTGACCGAACTCGGCACCCTGTATACGGCTGTGCAGATCGCTGAACTCTGCGAGACCGCGCATCGCCTCGGGATGGCCGTCCACGTCGACGGCTCACGACTCTGGAACGCCGCAGCCGCACTCCGACAACCCTTTCGGGAATTCCTGACCGACGTCGGCGTCGACATAGTGAGCCTCGGTGGCACGAAGAACGGAACCATGGCCGCCGAGGCCGTCGTCGTCATCGACCCGACCCGGGCGCCGGGGGCCGGGTTCCTCCGCAAGTCGACGACCCAGTTGTCGAGCAAGATGCGGTTCACCTCGGCACAGTTGCTCGCCCTGTTCGACGACGACCTCGGCATTCGCAACGCGACGCACTCGAACGCCATGGCGGCGCGGCTGCGCGCCGCGCTGGAGAGGGGAATCGCTGACGGTGCGCTGACCGGGCTCGCGTTGTCCCGGCGGACGGAGTCCAACACCGTCTTCGCGCGACTGCCCAACGAGACCGCCGACCGCATCCGCGAGAAAGTGCACTTCTACGACTGGGACCGAGGCGTGGGCGAGGTGCGCTGGATGACCGCCTGGGACACCACCGCCGACGACGTCGATCGATTCGTGGAGGCGATCCGCTGGGGATTCGCGCAGCGGTGAGCGCACCGTGAGAGGCCGCTTCCCGCCCGATACACCGGTCAACCTACCTGTCACAACCGTGCCTGCTGCCGCGTCGATGATGTGTGAACAGCTACGAAGAGAGAAATGGCATGGACGAGAGACGCCCCGACCTCACCATCGAATTCGAACGTGAACGATCGCGACTGGTGCGGCTGGCGGCACGCGTACTCGGCGACGACACCGAGGCACACGACGTGGTGCAGCAGGCGTGGTTGCGGATGAACTCGACGGACACCGTCATCGAAAACCTGCCCGCATGGCTGACGACAGTGACCAGCCGACTGTGCCTGGACCGGCTGCGCGCACGGGTTCCCGAGGCCGCGGAACCGACGGTGGACGAACGCTCCGACGACCCCGACCCGGCGGACACCGTGGCGCTCGCCGATTCCGTGGGACTCGCACTGACCATGGTGCTCGACCGCCTCACCCCTGCCGAGCGTGTGGCGTTTGTGATGCACGATTCCTTCGGCTTCGACTTCTCGACCATCGCGTCAGCACTCGACGTCACGCCGACCACAGCACGAAAACTCGCGTCACGCGCACGCGCCAAGGTCCGTCAGCCCACTCCTGACGATGCGCTCGCCGATTGGGAGATCGTCGACGCGTTCATGAATGCGGCTCGCGACGGTGATTTCGAGCGGCTGCTCGAGTTGTTGGCGCCAAACGCCGAGGTGCGGGCCGATGATGAGGCGATCGCAGCCGGCACCCCGGGCGCGATCGACGGCCGTCGCAGCATCGCGGAGTTCTTCAACGGCAGCGCCAGTGCTGCGCTGCCGGTCCTTGTTGACGAACGCCCGGCAGCGGCGTGGTTCCACCGCGGCGCCGCAGCCGTTGTGTTCGATTTCGAGCTGGTCGACGGTGACGTTGCCCGCATCACCTTCCGGGCCGACCCCGCACTTCTCTCGCGGGTTATCCGACGCGAACGGGACACGCCGCGAATCTGACCCCCGTCGCACCTCGGCCTCACGCGCCGGGTGCTCGGCAACCGCGTCACGTTTCCGGTCGCCGCGTCGTCAGCAATGTGTACCCCATCAGCAATCCGCGGCGGAGAACCGCTGTCGCGAAAACGAGGAGTAAGTCGATGAAGACCATGACCTGCATCCAGCTCGGAGGCCCCTGCGACCTGGCGCACCACGGTGCCACTGCGGACGAGATCATCAAGGCCCAGGATCAGCACCTGAAGGAAGCCGAGAAGCTCGGCGACGCCAGCCATCAGGAGGCGAGGGATGCGATGAAACGCCGGTGGCGCCACCCGCGGCAGTCACTGGGTTGGTACACGGGCATCAAGCAGACGTTTGCCGGACTACCCGAGGACTGATCACCGCGGGATCAGTCCAGCGTGTGAAATGCGCGATCCCGGTACACCATCGGTGCGGCCGCCGGGCCGAGCCGGGTCTCGATCACCTCGGCGAGCACCAACGTCGACGACCCGACGGCAACCGTCGAATCGATCACGCACCTCAGCGCCGCGTGCGCGTCCTCGAGAATCGGCTCACCCGAGTCGAATCGGGTCCAGCCCTGCTCCGGGGTGAATCGAGGCGCCCCCGGCTGCGCGAACGCCCGCGCAACGTCGACGTGGCGGGCGTCGAGCAGGCTGATCGCGATGCTGTTGGCCGACAGCACCGCCCCCGCGCTCCCCCGCGAACTGGTGACCGAGAACGAGACCGCGAACGGGTCGACCGCCACGGAGGCGAGGCTGGAGACCGTCAGACCAACCAGACCATCGGGACCGTCTGCGGCAACGATCGCGACCCCGGCGGGATGGAGACGAAACGCGGTGGTGAAGGCCGTACGTGCATCCACCGCGTCGGACAATGGCTGCATGCCGTCGACGATAAGACTTCAATGCGACTTGAAGTCCACGGGTTGCGACGGAGATCACCCGAAGCCGTGTGGGCGTCGACTCCCCCGGCCGTTGGCCGGGGTCTACGACCAACCGTCGGACTCCGACTACTCCAGGACGAATACCGGGATCTGGCGATCGGTCTTGGTCTGATATTCCGCATAATCGGGGAACGCGGCGACGGCGAGTTCCCACCAGTGCGCGCGTTCGTCGCCGTCGACCTCGCGTGCGGTCAGTTCGTACACCTTGTCACCATCCTGGGCTGTGACCTGCGGGTGGGCCTTCACGTTGTAGTACCAAGCGGGATGCTCCGGTGCGCCGCCCTTGGATGCCACCATCGCGTACTTGCCGTTTTCCTCCACCCGCATGAGTGGCGTGTACCGCTTCTTTCCCGACTTGGCACCGGTTGTGGTGAACAGGACGACCGGGCGATCTCCGACCTGAACGCCGTCGGTGGTGCCCTGCTCGAGGATCTTCTTCGTCTGGTCGCGTACCCACTCGCTCGGGCTCAGTTCTGGTTGTTCGCTCATGGATCGCACAACGCGCGAGATGCGACCGGGATTCCGGCGCCGACGCAACGTTTCGATCACGAGTGGTAGGCATGGAGTCAGACCCTTATGCGGAAGGACCAGTGACATGGCCATTGCCACCATCAACCCGGCGACCGGAGAGACCGTCCGGGAGTTCGATTCACTCACCGACGCACAGGTCGACGAAGCACTCGATCGTGCGGTACGCGGTTTCGCCGACTATCGCACGACCTCGTTCGAGCAACGAGCGGCCTGGCTTCACGCGACCGCCGATCTACTCGAGGCCGAGGCCGACAGCGTCGCAGCGATGATGACGGAGGAGATGGGTAAGACCCTCGCCTCGGCGAAAGCGGAAACTCTCAAATGCGCGAAGGGATTTCGTTACTACGCAGACCACGGAGCCGCGATGCTCGCCGACGAGGCCGCGGATGCCGACGCCGTCGGCGCAAGCCGCGCCTACATGCGGTATCAGCCACTCGGTGTGGTGCTGGCCGTCATGCCGTGGAATTTTCCACTCTGGCAGGCCGTCCGTTTCGCCGCGCCTGCCCTGATGGCGGGCAACGTCGGCATCCTCAAGCACGCATCGAACGTGCCACAGTCGGCGCTCTATCTCGAAGACGTGTTGCGCCGTGCGGGATTTCCCGACGGTTGTTTCCAGACTCTGTTGATCGGCTCGAGCAAGGTCGAGTCCATCCTGCGCGATCCGCGGGTCGCAGCCGCGACGCTGACCGGTAGCGAACCGGCGGGCAGATCGGTGGCTGCGATCGCCGGTGACGAGGTCAAGCACACGGTCCTCGAACTCGGGGGCAGTGATCCCTACATTGTGATGCCCAGCGCCGACATCGCGCAGGCGGCGAAGACCGCGGTGACCGCGCGCGTACAGAACAATGGCCAATCCTGTATCGCTGCAAAGCGATTCATCGTCCACACCGACGTCTACGACGAGTTCGTCGATGCCTTCACCGAGGGGTTCCGCTCGCTCGTCGTCGGGGATCCGACCGACGAAGCCACCGACGTCGGGCCACTCGCCACCGAACAGGGACGTACCGATCTCGAAGAACTCGTCGACGATGCAGTCGGTAAGGGTGCCAAAGTCCTCATCGGGGGCAGCCGAGTCGACCGGCCCGGTTGGTTCTTCGAGCCGACGATCCTCGCCGACATCACCGAGGAGATGGACATCTACTCGGCCGAGGCCTTCGGTCCTGTAGCCGCGTTGTACCGCGTCGAGAACATCGACGACGCCATCGCGATCGCCAACGACACCACGTTCGGTCTCGGTGGCAACGCGTGGACGACAGATGCGGCCGAGCAGGAGCAGTTCATCGATCGGATCGAGTCGGGCCAGGTGTTCATCAACGGCATGACCACCTCGTACCCCGAACTCGGATTCGGCGGGATCAAGCGATCAGGCTATGGACGCGAACTGACCTCGCACGGCATCCACGAGTTCTGCAACATCAAGACCGTCTGGATCGCCTGAGCGTCGACCGTGCCGGGGTGGCACCCCCCTCAACGGCTCAGCGGTAGGCACCGGTGCCGGCACAGTCACACGCCGGCACCGGTTGCTCCGGCCTCCGCCTGCTGTGGAGTGAAACCCTCGTACTCGAGTTGTTCCACGAGACCCGAGTGGCTGAACGCGCTCATCTCCAGGTACGCCTTGCCCTTGCGCACAGCCTGCGCCGTCCAGTCAGCGCCGCAGTTGTCGGCTGCGTAGGTGGCGTCGGCGGTGGAAAAGCCCTCGTATTCGAGTTGCTCCACCAGTCCGCTGTAGCTGAACCCGGACATCTCGAGGTACGCGTCGGCCTTCGCCAACGCATTGCGCTGTCCCGACGACGCGCCCGTCGGCGCCACATATGTTGACGTGGCGGCCGTGGCCTCTGCGGTCGTTTCCGGTGATGTCACTTCGACCTCGGAGGTGTCGGTGTCAGCTTCCGTCGGTGCGGGAGCCAGAGCCGAGGTGACAGTCGTGGTCGACGGTGTGACTGTCTCTGTGACGGTTGCCGTTGTCACTGCCGCAGCCTTTCGGGTCTCCTTGCACCCGCCGACCGTTCCGACGACGAGGACAGCGAGCAGTGACAGCGCAACACATGCGATCCATCTGGTCGACCGCGCCCGGCCACCACGTGCCTGCACAGGATCTGACTGGGTGAGACCTGCTTGCGAATGTCCTGCTTGCGTATGACCTGTCATGGCCGAGCCTCCGTATCGGATGAATGTGCACCCGCGTGCGGAGATCATCATGTCTCTCACATCTGACATTCCGGGCTTTGAGAGCCGAGAGGTGTCGTGCGTTCGACAGACACCGCGACCGATCGAGACGCCACGCAGCGCCATCGTGTCGATCCCCGATCGGACGCAGAGGCCCGTATGGCCGACCCGCGGCGACGAGCGATGAGATCGTAGGCTTGAGGTGTGGTTGATCTCGCATATGTCATCGCCGGTTCCGAAGCGACAGGCGGAGCAGGACTACAAGTCGATCTGAAGACCTTCCAAGAACTGGGCGTCTATGGGGTCGGCACGATCACCTGCATCGTGTCCTTCGATCCGAAGAACAACTGGGCGCATCGTTTCGTACCCGTCGAACCGCAGGTCATCGCCGACCAGATCGAAGCGGCCACGGCCACCCACGACCTCGACGTGGTCAAGGTCGGCATGCTCGGCACCCCCGCGACGATCGACGTTGTCGCCGACGCCCTCGCGGCCAGGCAGTGGCGGCAGGTCGTCGTCGATCCGGTCCTGATCTGCAAGGGCCAGGAACCCGGAGCGGCACTGGACACGGATACCGCGTTGCGCGAGAAGATCATTCCCCTCGCAACAGTCGTGACGCCCAACCTCTTCGAAGCGCAGATCCTGTCAGGAATGGACGAGATCACAAGTGTTGAAGAACTGGCAGAGGCGGCACGTCGAATCGCTGATCTCGGACCGAAATACGTGGTCGCCAAGGGCGGCGTCGAACTGCCCGGCGACGACGCCGTCGACGTGCTCTTCGACGGAACCGACATCACCGTCCTGGCCGCACCCAAAGTCGGAGCCGAGCGCGTGTCGGGTGCCGGCTGCACCCTGGCCGCAGCGATCACCGCAGAGCTGGCCAAGGGCGCAGAGATCGGCGATGCCGTCGCCTTCGCCAAGGAGTTCACGACGGCGGGCATCAACGGCCGCGTCTCGGCGAACACCCCATTCGACACCGTCTGGCAGGGCGCCTACGTCGACCAGCTCGCCGAGGACTGAGAGCCTCAGCTGCCCAGAGCTCCGTCAAGGATTGAGCCCACCACGACGGGAAGAGGCATAGCGGTGCGTCGCGGAATGTTGTGACGAGTACGCACCCGCCCCTTCTCATGGAGGTTCCGATGACCGAAAGCCTCTCCGCTCAGAGCGCACCGACCGAGAGTGACTTTGTCGACGCCTGGCACCGGTGGCACACAGCGCGTGAAATTGAGCTGGCCACACCCCTCGGGTGGCTCTCGATCAACCGCCTCGAATGGCTCGATACCGAGCCTGCCCGCTTCGACGGTCTGCCGGGACTCTGGTGGTTCGACGGCAGCACCGCCCACCTGCGCCCCGGCGACGCCGAAACGTTCGCCGCCCGTGACTTCGAGCTGCAGCCAACCGGTCCGGGCGAGGTGATCGAGGTCGACGGCGTTCACATCGAGGTTGTCCGGCGCGGCGACGGCTACCTGATCCGCGTGCACGACGCAGATGCACCGGCAGTCCGCGACTTTCACGGGGTGCCGGCGTATGCGCCCGATACGTCGTGGGTCGTCGAGGCGCGATTCGAACCATACGGGGAGCCACGGCCGGTGACGGTCGGCGCCGTCGCGGAGGGCTTGGCGCACGTGTACGTCTCCCCCGGTGAACTGGTCTTCGACTGGGACGGAAACCAGCGCCGACTCGTCGCTTTCAACGGCAAGCAGCGTGGATTGAGCGTTCTGTTCACCGATGCCACCTCGGGGATCACCACCTACGCGGCGAATCGAAGCGTGGCCGTCGAAGCATCCGACGACGTCCTCCGCCACGGAGGACGAGTGGTACTCGACTTCAACCGAGCCGTCAACCTGCCGTGCGCGTTCATCGACTTCGCGACCTGCCCGCTGCCACCGGCGGGCAATCACCTGGACTTCGACGTGACTGCAGGTGAGAAGACGCCGTACGAACGCGAAACTCAGTAGAGCCAGGCCCGATAGGCCTCGTCACCGAACTCTTCGTCAGGTACGTCGTCGAGGCCCTCCAGTACTTGTTTGGCAAGCCTCGCGGTGCTTGGCACGCTCTCGGGTTGCCACGTCTCCGGCTTCCAGAGTTCCGATCTGAGAAACGCTTTGGAGCAGTGGAAGAACACTTCTTCGACGGCGACCTCGACCGCGAGGATCGGCCGCTTACCCCGGACGGCCAGCTGATCGAAGTACGGGCCGTCGTCGACGATGCGCGCCGAGCCGTTGACCCTGAGGGTGTCGCCTCTGCCGGGAATCACGGCGATCGCACCCACGTGCGGGTTGGTGAGGATGTTCTCGTAACCGTCCACCCGTCGGTTGCCCGGCCGTTCAGGGATGGCGATGGTGCGAGCGTCGATGACGTGCACCACTTTTCCTGCGGGATCGCCTTTGGGCGAGACGTCGACGCGGCCGGAACAATCGGAGGTGGCCAGGAACAGCATCGGTGTCGCGACAAGCCAGTCGACGTGGGCTTGCAGGAGCTGCGACCGGACCTTGTTGGCGATGATCTCCGCGGGATGCCCGACGACGTCCCTCAATTGCTCTGACGTGGTGATCCGCATACCTCCATGATGCCGACTCAACCGGCGGCGACGGTCGGCAGTCCAGGTCGAGTTGAATTCCGGCTGAGGTGCGTCGCGCGCTGATGGTTCCGCCGTGCGCTTCCTCCGACGACACTCCGTCGCCTTCATCGGTAAGACACCACGAGAGGTGCGTGGTCGGACAGACGCTGCTCGGGCGAGGGTTCTTTGTCCACGGCGACCGACACGGCGCGACGAGCCAGACCGGGGGTAGCGAGTTGGTGGTCGACGCGCCAGCCGACGTCCTTGGTGAACGACTCCCCCGCCCAGCTCCACCAGGTCAGTGGTCCTGGCCGGTCGCCGTACACCTGCCGCACGACGTCGACCAGTCGACGACGGCCCAGGACGGAATCGAACCATGCGCGGTCTTCGGGGAGGAAGCCGTCCATCGGTCTCGCTGCTCTCCAGTTGGTCACGTCGAACTCAGTGTGCGCGATGTTCAGATCACCGACGAGTAGGAACTCGCGACCCTTCCGCATCGCAGCCAGGCGATTCCGGTTCACCTCTCGACCGAAACCCGCCAGAAAGCGTTGTTTGCGTTCGTACTTCGCGCCACCGTCCGGTGCGTCGCGCATGGCTCCGGGACGCTGCCGGTGTGCCGGGAGTCCACCCTTCGGCAGGTAGATGCAGGCGATGGTGACCGGACGATCGGACAGATCCACTTCGACGTATCGCCCCTGCGTGGCGAACTCGGAGAGTCCACGGGCGCGCGGCGGATGCGACACCCAGGTACGCGCCGCTGTCGGGCTCGTCCTGGTCAGAATCGCGACGCCGTTGCGGCCGGCCACCGATCCTACGTCGGCGGCGACCGCGTACCCGGGAAACTCACCCAGTTCTGATGCAGGGCAACGTAATTCTTGGAGTGCAACGACGTCGGGCGCGCGTTCGGCGAGCCAGCGATCGAATCCTCGACGACGCGCCGCCCGAATCCCATTGACGTTGAAGGTAGCAACCGTGAAGGGTTCGGGGTCGGCAGGACGCATACCGAACACTGTGCCCGACAGCGGCGAGTCGCCCGCAGGTACCCGTATCAGATGCCGAACGGCTTCGCGTAGTGGATGAGGCCGCTCGGCAGGGGCTGATCGTCGAGGCTCATGGCCATCAGCGCGTCGTCGGGGACGTCGACGTTGAGGGTGATCCCATGGCTGGACGCCCGCGTGAAGCCGAACCGGGGGTAGTAATCCGGATGTCCCATCACGGTGACGAAGTGTTCGCCCTGAGCCGCAGCAGCCGACAGCACTGCGCGAATGGCCGCCGATCCCGCCCCGGTTCTCTGATGTTCGGGTAGCACAGCACACGGCGCGAGACACAAAGCGGGCGTCGTTCCGATGTGGCAGCGGGTCAGCAGCGCCTGACCGACGACCGCGCCGGCGTCGTCGGTGGCGACATACGACAGACCGTCGATCCAGGCATCGGGATCGGCCCGCAGGGCGTCGACGAGGTCGGCTTCCTCCGCGGTGTCGAAGGCGGAGAGGACGACATGGCGGATCGCGTCGATGTCGGCGTTCGTCTCGGGGCGGGTGGTCCAGCGGCTCTTTGTCGATGAGTCTTTCATCGCGATCCTTTCGGTCAGACATAGCTCGATGGATGACATCTGTTGCTGTGGAGTCGACCGACTCCTGCGCCAGGTCACTTGCACGTCACAGCTCTGCGACTCGTCCATCCTCGACGCGCCAGCGTGTGTCAAGGCGAACGCCGTCGATCATCCGCCGATCGTGGGTGACGAGCAGCACCGCACCGTCGAAGGACTCGAGTGCCGATTCGAGCTGTTCGATCGCGGGGAGATCGAGGTGGTTGGTCGGTTCGTCGAGCACGAGCACGTTGACTCCTCGCGCTTGCAGCAACGCCAGTGCCGCACGAGTCCGTTCGCCCGGCGACAGGTCGGCGACCGGTCGGTCGACGTGATCGGCGCGCAGCCCGAATTTGGCCAACAGCGTGCGCACCTCGGCTGTCGTGAACTCCGGCACGAGTTGTTCGAAGCGCTCGGCGAGTAGCTGCGGTCCGGCGAATTGACCACGCGCCTGGTCGATTTCGCCGATCGCGACACTCGCGCCGAGCTGTGCGGTGCCCTCGTCGGGCACGATGCGACCGGTCAACACACCGAGCAGCGTCGACTTTCCCGCGCCGTTCGGTCCGGTGATGCCGATGCGCTGACCGGCGTTCACCTGAAGCGAGACGGGGCCCAGAGTGAAGTCGCCGCGTCGCACCACCGCATTGGTGAGTGTCGCGACCACCGAACTCGATCGGGGGGCTGAGCCGATGGTGAACTCGAGCACCCATTCCTTGCGGGGCTCGGCGACCTCGTCGAGGCGAGCGATCCGGCTCTCCATCTGACGTACCTTCTGCGCCTGTTTCTCGCTGGATTCGCTTGCCGCTCTGCGTCGGATCTTGTCGTTGTCGGGCGCCTTGCGAATCGCGTTGCGCACGCCATGACTCGACCATTCCCGCTGAGTACGCGCTCGCGCCACGAGATCTGCCTTCTTCTCGGCGAACTCCTCATACTCCGCGCGACGATGCTGTCGGGCGATCTCCCGCTCCTTCAGGTAGCTTTCGTATCCGCCGTTGTAGACCGTGTTGGTGTGCTGGACGAAATCCAGTTCGACGATCCGAGTCGCGCTGCGCGCCATGAACTCTCGATCGTGACTGACAAGCACGACGCCTCCGCGCATACCGGCGACGACGTCTTCGAGGCGGGAGAGTCCGTCGAGGTCGAGGTCATTGGTCGGTTCGTCGAGCAGCACGACGTCGAATCGTGAGCACAGCAGTGCCGCCAGTCCGACCCGTGCGGCCTGCCCACCGGAAAGGCCAGTCATCAGTGCAGAGCCCGCAGCGACGTCGCCCGCCGGCAGCCCGAGGTCGGCAAGAACTGCGGGCAGACGTTCGTCGAGGTCCGCGGCGCCACAGGCGAGCCAGCGATCAAGGGCGGTCGCGTAGGCGTCGGCCGGGTCGTCGGGCCCTGAGTGGTCGTCGTCGCCGAGGGCGGCCGCCGCAGCCTCCATCGCCTGCGTCGCGGCGGCACAGCCTGTTCGGCGTGCGACGTACTGCGCGACCGTCTCGCCCTGCACGCGTTCGTGTTCCTGCGGCAACCAGCCGACGAAGGCATCAGCCGGGGCGCGGGTCACAGTGCCTTCCAACGGTGCGAGCTCACCCGCGAGGATGCGCAGCAACGTCGACTTGCCCGCGCCGTTGGCCCCGAGTACCCCGACCACGTCGCCTGGTGCGACCGTCAGATCGAGGTGATCGAACAGCACCCGATGTGCATATCCACCGGCGATGTCCTTGGCGACGAGCGAGGCTGTCATGCCTCACATGGTCCCATTCACGGCTGCCGGGCACTGCTGGGGAGTCGTGCGTGCAACTCTCCGCCACCCGATGGATCATGCAGTCACCGATCACAGGACCTGCGAGAGAAAGGCCTTCAAGCGATCGGATCTCGCGTCGGTGAACAGTTGATCCGGCGTACCGGTCTCCACCACCTCGCCGTGATCCATGAAGACCACGTTGTCGGCCACGGTGCGTGCGAACCCCATCTCGTGGGTCACCACCACCATCGTCATGCCCTGCCCGGCGAGTTCGGTCATCAGCGCCAGGATGCCCTTCACCAGTTCCGGGTCGAGTGCTGAGGTGGCCTCGTCGAAGAACATGACCTGCGGCGCCATGGCCAGAGCGCGCGCGATCGCGACCCGCTGTTGCTGACCGCCGGAGAGGTTGGCCGGACGTACGTCGGCCTTTGCGCGCAGCCCCACGACGTCAAGCTCATCGATCGCACGTGCTCTGGCCTCGTCCTTGGACAAACCCAGCAGTCTGCGCGGTCCGAGTGCCACATTGTCGGCCACACTCATGTGGGGGAACAAGTTGAAGTGCTGGAAGACCATGCCGATGCGTCGGCGCAGTTCGTCGGGATTGTCTTTCAGGACCGATCGGCCGTCGAGCAGGATGTCCCCGCTGTCGGGCTCGTGCAGTCGGTTCAGGACCCGCAGCAGCGTCGACTTTCCTGAGCCGGACGGACCGATGACCGTCGTCGTGCTTCCGGCACCCACATCGAGACTGATGCCACGGAGCACGTGATTCTTGCCGAACGAGAGGTGTAGGTCTTTCCCTGTGAGAGAAACCGCGTCGCGGTGTTGTGTCGCGGCGGCACTCGAAGTGTCAGTTACGTCGGCCATGTCAGCTCTCCTGAAGGGTGCTCGCCGAGACCGGCGGCGTACTCTCGTCGATCTGTTTGCCGGTGCGCAGGCGATTGTCGACGTAGTTGACGAAGTGGGTCAGCGGAATGGTCAGACACAGGTACACGATGCCCGCGGCAACCAGTGGCGACAGATTCCCGGTCTGCGCGTTGAGATCTCGGCCGACCGCGAAGAGCTCGCGTTGGCTGGCCAGAAGACCGAGGAAATAGATCAGCGAGCTGTCCTTGATGAGACTGATGAACTGATTGACCAGGGCAGGTAGGACCCGACGTACGCCCTGCGGGACGACGACCAATCGCATCGACTCACGGTAGGAGAATCCGATGGCGCGCGATGCCTCCAATTGTCCGGCGTCGACGCTCTGAATGCCCGAGCGGAAGATCTCTCCGATATAGGCGGCCGCGAGCAGGCCGAGCGCGAAAGCGCCCAACCAGTACGGGTTGTTGCCCGTCAGATTCTTGACCACCGGCCCTATCCCGAGACCCACGACCAGAATCACCACCACGGCGGGCAGCCCTCGGAAGATGTCGGTGTAGATGCGGGCGGGCCAGCGCAGCCAGCGGGATCGGGAGATCCCGGCGACGGCCAGTAGCATGCCGAGCACGATGCCGATCAGACCGGAAACCACCGACAGGATCAGCGTATTCGGCAGCCCCGTCTTGATCAGATCGGGGAACGCCTGCTTGTAGAGATCCCAGTCGAAGAACGTCGAGCGTAGTTGCGCGAGTGTGCTCTTCGGCTTCTCCGACGCACTCTCGTCGGGCTTCTTCGCCGCATTCTGCTTGGCGATGGCCGCGAAGTCGGGCAGCTGCGGCGCCGGTGCCGCCTTGCTTCCCGGCTTCCACCCCTTGGGCAGTTCGCGGGGCACCCAGTCGGAGTAGAGCTTGGCGTAGGTGCCGTCGGCGATGACGGCGTCGAGACCCGAGTTGAGGGCGGCCACCAGTTTCGGCTTGTCGGGTGCTACCGCCCACGCGACGAAGTTGTTGACGCTGAAGGTGTTTTCGATGATGGCGGTGCCGTCGCCTGGCTTGACGGCGCCCTCGGCCTGCTGCGACGGCGCGACCCACGCATCGATCTGGCCGCTCTTGAGGTTCGCGTATGCCGTGGCATAGTCGGGAAACTTGACGGGCTCCAGGTGCAGGGTGTTGACGACGTAATCGTCTTGCACCGTGCCCTGGACGACGCCGATTCGGGTGTTCTGACCCAGACTGCCGAAGCCCTTGATGCTGCCTCCGGTCGGCGCGACCAGCGAGAAGTATCCGAAGTCGTATCCGTTGGTGAACGCGACAGTCCTGCGTCGCTCGTCCGTGGTCGTGATCGACGACGACCCGACGTCGAAACGATGGTTGGCGACCTGGGCGAGCAGCCCGGAGAACTCGGTACCCGAGAACTCGATCCGGAGACCGAGTTTCGCGGCGATCGCTCTGAGCAGTTCATTGTCGAACCCGGTGAACGTGCCCTTGCCGTTCACGCAGATGCTGGGTCCGGCATCCGAGAGTGTGCCCACCGAGATCACGCCGGGCGTGCCCAGTCCCAGATCGTTGACGTTGATCTGATCCACTGGCGTGGTATCGGCAGTGGTGTATCGGTCCTCGCCGCCCTGCTCGGCGGCAGCGAGGTTGGTGGGTGCCGCCGACGCCGAATTCTGGCCCGGCGGTGAACAATTGTCGGCGGGCGCAGCCGACGCCAACGGCACGGGACTCATTGCGGCTGTCATCAACGCGACGAGTGCCACGACCACTCCGAGGACGGATAGTCGGGCGGCTCGTGTCGTCGACTGCGTGGGTGCAGAACTCGTACGGCTCACCGGAGAACACTAGCCAGACAAGCGAGCGAAATCCCAAACGTTCGGCTCACGGTGAATGTAGAGGTGGTTCACGTCGCTGCTGATGACCGGTGACGCGGTTACGCAGTGTGCGTGCCGACGTTGATCACCCGACCGTCCGACCCCCGGTAGAAGAATCGGGTGACACCCCAGGGTTCGTCGGTGAGCGGGTGCACGATCTCGAGTCCCGCAGCCCTCGCGTTCGCGAACGCCTCGCGAACGTCGTCGACGAAAACCGACACGTCGGGGTTCACCGGCGCGGACGCGTCTTCGGTCATGACGCTGAGCTGATGCCCGTCGTCGTCTCCCAGGGTCACGATCCAGCCGTGATCCATGAGGACACGCAGCCCGAGCACCTCGGAGTGCTCTGCCACGGATCGGCGGAGATCAGCGACGGTTAGATTGGGAACCACTCGATCAACACGCATGCGTCCACTCTCCCATCGAGCTCTTTCTCATCACCTCATCTCACGGACTCGACGGAGGGGCCGCCGCTCGGGTGCGGCAATGAACCCGTCGAGCGTCGTTGCCACGAAATAGACGATTCTGCGCATCGGACGATGGTCCCTTGGGCGACGCCGTCGCAGCCGAAGCACCATGAGAACCGCTGCGACACTGCCCTAACGTTGAGCCGTGGACACGAACAAGCCGGTGGCGCTGGTGACCGGCGCGACGTCGGGGATAGGCCTCGGCATTGCCCGCCATCTGGTGCAGGCCGGTTACCACGTGATACTGCACTCGCGGTCGTCGGTCGACGCAGGGCGGGCACTGGCTGCCGAACTGGTCGACGCCACGTATCTGCAGGCAGATCTTGCGGACGACGAGCAGCGGGGTCGGCTCGTCGACGAGAGCATCCGTGTCGCCGGACGCATAGACGTATTGGTCAACAATGCAGGTATCAGCTCGGTGATACCGCATGCAGATCTGCAGGCAGCGTCGGCTCAGGTCTGGCGAGAGATGTTCGAAGTGAACGCGATTGCCCCTTTTCGGCTGGTAGCCGAGGCCGAACCCCATCTACGCGCGGCAGCCGAGGACGGGCGACCGGCAGCCGTGGTGAACATCGCGTCCCACGCGGGAGTACGGCCGAAGGGAGCGTCGATCCCCTACGCGGCGAGCAAAGCTGCACTGATCCATACGACCCGACTTCTGGCGCTGACACTCGCGCCTGACATCCGGGTCAACGCCGTCGCGCCCGGTCTCGTCGATACTCCGCTCACCGCGGAGTGGACCGACAGTCACACGCTGTGGCGTGAGCGGTCGCCCATGGGCAGACCGGCAGGCGTCGACGATGTCGCGAAAACCACTTTGGCGCTGATCGACTCGGACTACATCACCGGCGAGTGCGTGGTACTCGACGGCGGACTCGGCCTGACCTGATCCGCTACACGGGCCCTAGATCCGGATTCGGTTCTGCGTAGCGTGAGTGATGCGTGGTGCGGTCAGACATTGACGTCGAAGCCCGGTTCGACCTCGAACAACTCGAGTCGGCGCCCGACTCGGTCGAGTGCGCGCTACAGCTGGTCACCCACGACCGCCGCATACTCGAGAAGGTGCACATCGACACGTGGTGGCACGTCGACGCGGGCGGTTGTTGTGGAGTGAACCCGCCGGCGACCATGGTGCTCGTGTGGGGGCGGCAGACTTCTCGGCGATCTACCCTTGTGGGCGCAGCGCGACGTCCAGCGGATATGGAGCTCACCCGCACGAAGGACGCGCTGACCGCGGCACAGTACCGGTCTGCTCTACCCCTTTGAGCGGCAGTTTCACTTGCGGTTGCCCACACGCGCGGTATCCGCGCTTCTGGGCAACCGGAAACCTAGTTGCTCACCAACCGGTGATCCCGGAGACGAGAAACCCCTTCCGATACTTGTCGGAAGGGGTTCTCTTCGTCGGGCTGACAGGATTTGAACCTGCGACCACTTGACCCCCAGTCAAGTGCGCTACCAAACTGCGCCACAGCCCGTTGCCCTCTCGCGAGGGCCTCGACAACATTAGCGGACACCGACGGCTCGACGCTAATCGCCTGGTCGGAGCGCCGTCCCACTCGATCCCACCGCCAGCCACCTCATCTGTGTGCCGCTACCTTCGGCGGTGCTGAAGGTAGCTGCGCACAGATGAGGTAAGGAGACCCGGACGCGGCGGCCCGATCACAACACCCCGCGCCCTTCGCTCAGCGCTTGCGACGGTCCCGCTTGTCGCGCACGCGCACGTTGATCCGCACGGGCGAGCCGTCGAAGTTGAATTCCTCGCGCAGCCGTCGCTCCAGGAAGCGCCGATACCCCGCCTCGAGGAACCCCGTGGTGAACAGCACGAAGGTCGGGGGCCGCACCGACGCCTGGGTGGCGAACAGCACGCGCGGCTGTCGTCCGCCGCGCAGCGGTGGCGGATTCGACGCGATGACGTCCTTGAGCCAGTTGTTGAGCTGACCGGTGGAGACACGCTTGTCCCACGATTCCAGCGCACCTTCGAGTGCGGGCACCAGCTTCTGCACCGCGCGTCCGGTCATCGCCGAGATGTTGACCCGACGCGCCCACGGAACGCGTGCGAGTTCGCGGTCGATCTCCTTGTCGAGCTGGTAGCGACGATCCTCGTCGACCAGATCCCACTTGTTGAAGGCGATCACCAGCGCGCGTCCTGTCTCGATGATCAGCGACAGCACACGCAGGTCCTGTTCGGTGATCGGCTGCGACGCGTCGATCAGCAGGATCGCGACCTCGGCGGCCTCGAGAGCCGACCGCGTGCGCAGCGACGCATAGTATTCGTGCCCGCTCGCGGTATGCACCTTGCGACGCAGACCGGCTGTGTCGACGAACAGCCATGGCCTGCCATCGAGTTCGACGACCTCGTCGACGGGGTCGACGGTGGTGCCCGCGACGTTGTCGACCACCGAGCGATCCGAGCCCGCGAGCTTGTTCAACAGAGAACTCTTGCCGACATTCGGCTTACCCACCAGTGCGACACGACGCGGGCCGCCGAACGCGGGTGCCGACTCACGGGGCGTCTCGGGCATCTTCTCGAGGATCACGTCCAGCAGGTCACCCGCTCCCCTGCCGTGCGCGGCCGACACCGTGTGCGGCTCACCGAGTCCCAAGGACCACAACGATGCCGCTTCGGCTTCGAGCTTCTCACTGTCGACTTTGTTGGCCACCAAGATCACCGGAGTCTTCGACCGGCGCAGAACACGTGCGACCGCCTCGTCCGTCGAGGTGGCACCGACGGTGGCGTCGACCACGACGACGATCACGTCAGCCGTCTCCATCGCCGACTCCGCCTGCCTGGCAACGGCCTGCTGCAGACCCTTGGCATCCGGCTCCCACCCGCCGGTGTCGACGACGGTGAACCGGTGCCCCGACCACGACGCCGAATACGACACGCGGTCGCGAGTCACACCGGGAATGTCCTCGACGACGGCCTCACGGCGACCGAGGATGCGGTTGACCAGAGTGGACTTGCCCACGTTCGGTCGGCCGACGATGGCGACGACGGGGAGACGTTCGGGTTCGCCGCCCTCCTCTCCGAGATCGAAGTCGGTGATCTCCCAGTCTGATTCGTCCGACCAGACCCCGTCCCCCGGTTGTGCGGTCACATCGGTTGTCACGAAATCATCGTGCTCGGTCACACGGCACCTCCGGTTCGTGTCTGGACCAGTCCGGCAAGTTCGTCGAGAACCTTCTCGAGTGACAGATCACTGGTGTCGACGATGACGGCGTCGTCTGCTGGCCGCAACGGCGATACGGTGCGCGTCGAGTCGAGATGGTCACGGCGATTCACGCTGTCGAGAACCTTGTCGAAATCGCTGTCGCGTCCGGCGGCGAGGTTCTGCCGATGTCGTCGCAGCGCTCGCGCCTCCGGCGTCGCCGTCAGGAATATCTTGACCTGTGCGTCGGGAAAGACGACTGTCCCGATGTCACGACCCTCGACGACAACGAAATCATTGACAGCATGGAGTCGTTGCAGCGCAACCATTTTCGTTCGGACGGCGGGTACAGCCGACACCGCTGACACAGCATTGGTCACCTCGTCGGTCCGTATCGGCCCGGACACGTCGACACCGTCGAGCAGCACGTGGGATCCGCCGGAGCCATCTGCGCGCAGTTCGATCTCGGCGTCGGACACAACGGAGGCGATGTCATCCGGTGCGTCAAGTGCGACTCCGGCGCGCAGCACCGCCAGGGTTGCCGCCCGGTACATCGCTCCGGTGTCGAGGTAGTGCGCACCAACGCGCTGGGCAAGAACCTTGGAGACACTGGACTTTCCGGTCCCGGTGGGTCCGTCGATCGCGATGACGCGCGAGGCGATCGAGGGGTCGCTCACAATCCCACCGCCTTGTAGAGCGCGCCGACCTCGTCGCGTCCGAGTACCCGCAGAGTGCCGGGACGCTGCTCACCGAGAGCTACATTGCCGATGTGCGTACGCACCAGCGAGGTGACCGGGAACCCGACAGCTTCCATGAGCCGACGCACGATCCTGTTACGCCCCTCGTGCAGGGTGATACGTACCAGCGACTGTCCGTCGTTGACGTCCATCACGGTGAACGCGTCGACGGCGACGGGTCCGTCATCGAGTTCGACGCCGTCACGCAGCGTGCGCGACAACGCGCGCGGGACTTCGCCCTTGACCGTCGCGAGATAGGTCTTGGGTACCTCGAAGGACGGGTGCATCAATCGGTGCGCGAGTTCGCCGTCGTTGGTGAGTAGCAGCAGGCCTTCGGTCTCGGCGTCGAGTCGGCCCACGTGGAAGAGGCGCTGACCCGACATGACGCGTTCTGCGACGATGTCGCCGACGCAGGGGCGGCCCTGGTCGTCGGCCATCGTCGACTGCCAACCCTTGGGTTTGTTGAGCGCAAGGTACTGCCTGGTCTCGTCGATGATGACGCGCGCACCGTCGACGCGGATGACAGCGGTGTCGGGGTCGATCCGCAGGCCCTGTTCGGTGACGACCTCACCGTCGACCTCGACGCGACCGGCAGCGATCATCTCCTCGGCGCCGCGCCGCGACGCGACGCCTGCCTGCGCGAGCACCTTCTGCAGGCGCACGCCGTCGTCGACGTACGTCGCATGACCGCTCTCGTCAGCGCCGACCTGGTGGCGGGCGGGACGGGCGTTGTTCAGCCTGATACGACCAGCTTCGACGTCGGGCGTCGAGCGACCCTTCCGGTGCTGCTTCTTCGCGGAGGGCTGCTGTACTCGGCCGGTACCAGCGGGAATGCTGCGGCCACTTGCGGATCGACCTGAGGCACCTCGCCCGGTTCCCGCCTTGCCGCCGGCGGTCCTGCCGGAGGAAGCGCGACCCGAGCCGCCCTTGGCGCCTGTCGACCGCTGGCCGCGCGGATCGTCGCCCGCAGTGTTCTTGCGGTCGGTGTTCTTACGGTTCGAGTTCTTTCGATCTGTGTTGTTTCGATCAGGGTTTTTTCGGTCGGTGCGTCCCGCATTTCTCCTGCGGTCGCCCGGTGTGCCGTCACGGCTAGCGGATGCCATATGTCAGTCCTGGTCGTCGATGGTTGCTCCCGACGAGGTGCCGGGTATGTCGTCTCCCTTTGAGTCTGACCGCCCACCGCTCAGTTTGGCGAATCGCGGGTCGGACGAGAGCTCTTCGTCGAGGTCGTCGATGACGTCGACGTCGGGCAGCAGCGGGGCCAGGTCGGGCAATTCACCGAGAGACGCCAAACCCAGGCGCTCGAGAAACAGCTCGGTGGTGCCGTAGGTGGTGGCGCCCGACGCCGGATCGGAGCCGACCTCGTTGATGAGTCCGCGGGCCACGAGCGTGCGGATCACGCCGTCGACATTCACGCCCCGGATCGCGCTGACGCGTGCCCGGCTGACGGGCTGCCGGTACGCGATCACGGCGAGTGTTTCGAGAGCCGCGCGCGTGAGCTTCGACCTGGCGCCGTCGAGCAGCAGCCGCTCGACGTACGGCGCGTATTCGGCGCGCGTGTAGAACCGCCAACCGTCGCCTGCGAACCGGAGATCGAAGCCGCTACGCGCCTCGGTCAGTTCCGCAGCCATGCCGGTGAGCATCGCGTGGACACGCGAGCGGTCGTCACCCACAGCGGTGGCCAGTTCGTCAGCGGTGACCGGCGTGTCGACAACCAGCAGCACGGCTTCGAGCGCAGAACGCAGCCGGTCGTCGTCGAGGACAGGCTCGGCCTCGACCTCGTCGACACCGATCTCGCCGACGTCGAGCGCGGTCTGCCCAGCTCCGGGCAATTCCGCTCCGGTCGATTCTGTCTCGGCGGGCGCTGTCTCGGTGGGTTCTGTCTCGGCGGGTTCCGCAGCGGGGTATTCGGCGTTGCTCGGTTCCGCAGCGGTGTGCCCCTCGTCGGTCGGTTCGACAGCGTCCGTGGAGCCCGACTCCTCGTCGACGTCGGTCATTCGTAGTCCTCCGCTTTCTCCATACGCAGATCGTCGGTGTCGCGCTCGCCCGTCCACGACACCTGCAGCTCGCCGAGCGCCTCCGGCTGTTCGAAGACGACAGCGCGTTCGCGGAACAGTTCGAGCAAGCCGAGGAAACTGCCGACCACTTCGAGGCCGTTCACGCAGTCGGCGACGAGGACTCGGAATGTGAGCCACTCGCCGGGCGCTGCGGAGAGCAGCGTGGCCATGCGACGCGCCTGACCCGGCACCGAGACCCTGTGCATGTCGTGGAGGTGGTCGAGGCCGACCGTGGGTACCGGACGCGGAGTGAGTGCCGCGACCGCCACCTCGGCGAAGCCGTCGGCGTCGACGCCGAGTGTCACCTCGGGCAGCAGGTCGGTGAACCTCTGCTCCAGCGACACAGCACGTGGGTAGCGCTGGAGTGCCGCCGCTTCGAGTTCCCCGAACAGCGCTGCGACCTGCTTGTACGCGCGATACTGCAGAAGTCGGGCGAAGAGCAGGTCGCGCGCTTCGAGCAACGCGAGATCCTCCGGGTCGTCGACCTCGCCGGTCGGCAGCAATCGCGCTGCCTTGAGATCGAGCAGCGTCGCTGCGATGACCAGGAACTCCGTGGTCTGTTCGAGACCGAGCTGAGAGCCCATCTCGCGTGTGTATGCGATGAACTCGTCGGTCACGGCGTGCAGTGCGACCTCGGTGACATCGAGTCGGTGCTGGCTGATGAGATTCAGCAGCAGATCGAACGGACCCTCGAAGTTCGCGAGTTTGACCCGGAACCCCGGTTCCTGGTTCTGCTCATCAACGTTGTTCTGCTCAGCAACGGTCCCCGACGCTTCCTCGCGTGCGACGTCGGCGCTCTCGGCGCCCGATCTGTCGACGACGGTCCCGGCGTCGACGGTCCCCGCGTCTGCGGTGCCGGCCTCGGTCATGCCTGCTTGACGTTGCGCGCGATGACCTCGCGTGCCAGCGCGCGATACGCCTTGGCGCCCGCGGACTTCGGCGCCCACGACGTGATCGGTTCGCCTGCGACACTGGTCTCGGGGAACCGTACGGTGCGGGCGATGACCGTGTCGTACACCGCGTCGCCGAACACCTCGACGACGCGCGCCATCACCTCGCGCGAATGCAGGGTGCGGGCGTCGAACATGGTCACCAGGATGCCGCCGAGTGTCAGACGGAAGTTGAGGCGGTCACGCACCTTCTCGATGGTGTCGGTGAGCAATGCGAGACCACGGAGGCTGAAGTACTCGCACTCCATCGGAATGATGACGGTGTCGGCGCAGGCCAGCGCGTTCACGGTGAGCAGTCCCAGCGACGGCTGGCAGTCGATCAGCACGACGTCGTAGCGGTCGAGAACCGGGTGCAGCGCCCTGCCGAGCGCCTGCTCGCGCCCGACTTCGCTGACGAGTTGGATCTCCGCTGCCGAGAGATCGATGTTCGACGGCAGCAGATCGAGGTTGTCGACGCGGGTGCGCATCAGCACATCCTCGATGGAGGCGTGGGGCGGCACCAGGAGGTTGTACACCGTCTCGTCGAGTTTGTGATGCGGCACACCGAGACCTGCCGACAACGCACCCTGCGGATCGAGGTCGACGAGAAGCACACGGCGCCCGTACTCGGCGAGCGCGGCACCGAGGTTGATGGTCGAGGTCGTCTTGCCGACGCCACCCTTCTGGTTGCACACGGCGATGACGGTCGCCGGTCCGTGCCTGTCGAGCACAGCGGGTGTCGGGACATCACGGTAGGGACGTCCGGTCGGTCCGATCTCATCGTCGGCGTGTTCGGCTTCGTCCACGTCGAAACCGGGAGTCACATGAAGGCGGTACTGATCGTCGGCATGACCCCCCGACCGCGGCGTACTCGGTGTGCTCACGTACCCGCCTTCCTCACTGATCGTGGTCGTGCTCGCAGATCCTCGGCCCGCCGGAGATGATCCCCGAGTGTGTCGTGCGTTGGGGAATTGCTCGTAGAGAAGCCGCTTGTCAGCCTAGTAGGTCGCCGCGCCGATCCCGCGGAGCATCGCCGCAACGACCTCGTCTCGGCGCTCAGCGCGCCCGTGGATGGGCCGTGGCATACACCTCGCGCATCGTGTTGACCGTGACGAGTGTGTACACCTGGGTCGTCGTGACCGACGCATGTCCGAGTAACTCCTGCACCACCCGGACGTCGGCGCCACCGTCGAGGAGATGAGTCGCGAAGGAATGTCGCAGAGTGTGTGGTGACACGGCTGTGCCTACGCCCGCGCGCTCGGCGGTGTCGGCGAGTACCTGCCATGCGCCCTGGCGCGTGAGCCTGCCACCTCTGGCGTTGAGGAACAATGCGGGTGTCGACCGCGCCACGAGCGCGGGTCTGCCGCGCACGAGGTAGGCCTCGATGGCCTCCACTGCTGGTCCACCGACCGGAACGAGCCGTTCTTTTCCCCCCTTGCCGCGCAGCAGCACCGTACGGGCGTCCGTATCGAGATCGTCGACGTCGAGCGACGTCGCCTCGGAGATCCGTGCTCCGCAGCTGTAGAGGAGTTCCAGTAGGGCGCGGTCGCGCAGAGCGCGCGGATGATCACCTGCACCTGCGGTGTCGAGGATCGCGACGACGTCCTCGACGGGCAGCGCCTTGGGAAGTCGTCGGGCCGGCCGGGGCGGCCGGACACCGTGGGCCACGTCGCCGGGCACGACGCCCTCGGCCGCGGCGAACTTGTGAAAGCCTCTGGTGGCCACGAGGGTTCGTGCAACCGAACTGTCCGCCAGTGGCATGGTCCCTGCTGCGGCGTCGCCACGACGCAGGTCGACGAGGAACTCACGGACGTCGTTCTCGGTGACCTCCGCGAGGTCGGCGATCCCACGATCGGTGAGATAGCGCCGGTAACGGTCGAGGTCACGACCGTAGGACGCGAGTGTGTTCGCCGCCATGCCACGCTCGACGGTGAGGTGATCGAGGTATCTCGTCACCACGTCGTCCACGGTGCGGCCGACTCCCTGCGCGGTATCCGTCCTCACCCCGATGCCCGACCCGCCTTGCGATCGGCAAACGCGTGCGGCTGGTCACGCCACGGGGTGTCCGTCGTCCTGAGTGCGATGTCGGCGCGGTCGGCAGCGAACACCGCCAGGATGCCCGCTACCGCGGTCGCGTTCACGATCTCGCCCGAGAAGACCTTCGCGACAGCCTCGTCGAGGTGGAGCCACTCCAGCGACATGTCGGCTTCCTCGTCCTCGCGATCGGCGATGTGATGCTGCGACAATTCCTCCGCGAGGTACACGCGCAACGCTTCGTCGGTGAAGCCCGGCGAGAGATCGAGATCGACCAGCACCTGCCATCGCTCGGCGCGCAGGTCTGTCTCCTCGGCGAGTTCACGCTGCGCGGCGGTCAACGGTGATTCCGCTGAGCCCTTGTCGAGCAATCCCGCAGGGATCTCGAGCAGTCGGCGCCCGACGGGGTGCCGATACTGGCGCACCATCGCGATCCTGCCGTCGTGATCGCGGGCGACCACGGCGACTGCACCGTAATGCTCCACGACCTCACGCTCTGCTATCCGGCCCCCCGGCATCTCGACCTCGTCGAGTCGTAGCGCGAGAATGGCACCGTCATAGGCGACTTCACTAGACCGCACCACGAAGTCGTGCGTGCCCGGACCGGAGTTCTCACTCAATCGAGGTGTCCCTCGACCTCGGCACCGACGACGATGGCCTCGGCGTCACCGTCGGCCACCACGCCCTCCACGGTCGACGGCGGGTCATAGTCACCCAGATCCACCGGGAGTCGTTCTGCCGCCTTGTATTTCAGCGACGCATCGATGAACGAGCGGAACAGCGGGTGGGGCCGCGTCGGCCGACTCTTCAGTTCAGGGTGCGCCTGGGTGCCCACCAGGAACGGGTGAATCGACGTCGGGTACTCGACGAACTCGACAAGGTGACCGTCGGGCGAGGTCCCGGAGAACACGAGACCCGACGCAGCGATCTTGTCGCGATAGGAGTTGTTGACCTCGAAACGGTGCCGATGCCGCTCGGACACCTCGGTCGAGCCGTACGACTCTGCCACGATGCTGTCGGGCTTGAGTGTCGCGGGATAGGCACCGAGACGCATCGTGCCGCCGAGATCTGCCTCTCCTGCGACCACGTCGGTCTGGTCGGCCATCGTCGAGATCACCGGGTACGGGGTGCCGGGATCGAACTCGGTCGAGCTGGCGTCCTCGAGACCAACCGAACGGGCGGCCTCGATGACGATGCACTGCAGGCCGAGACACAGACCCAGCAGCGGGATGCCCCTACGCCGCGCGTAGCGGATCGCACCGAGTTTGCCCTCGATGCCGCGGATGCCGAATCCACCGGGGATGAGCACACCGTCGACGTCTCCGAGCGCGGCCTGCGCCCCCGCCTCGGTGGCGCACTCGTCGGACGGAACCCACTTGATGTCGGTCTTGGCACGCCACGCGAATCCACCCGCGCGGATAGCCTCGGTCACCGACAGATAGGCGTCGGGCAGATCGACGTATTTGCCCACCAATGCGATTCGCACGGTCTCGCGAGGCTCGTGGACCCGGTTGAGCAGTTCGCCCCACACAGTCCAGTCGACGTCGCGGAAGGGCAGCCCGAGCTTGCGCACGACGTATGCGTCGAGCTGTTCGGAGTGCAGCACCTTGGGGATGTCGTAGATCGACGGCGCGTCCGGCGTCGAGATCACGCCGTCGATGTCGACGTCGCACATCAGCGCGATCTTCTTCTTGAGCCCCTCGGGGACGTCCCTGTCGCAGCGCAGGATCAGCGCGTCCGGCTGGATACCGACGTTGCGCAATGCAGCGACCGAGTGTTGCGTGGGCTTGGTCTTGAGTTCGCCCGACGGCGCGAGGTAGGGCACGAGTGAGACGTGGATGAAGAAGACGTTGTCGCGGCCGACGTCGTGACGGATCTGCCGGGCGGCCTCGATGAACGGCAGCGACTCGATGTCGCCGACGGTTCCGCCGATCTCGGTGATGACCACGTCTGGCGGTTCGCCGTCGTCGCCGGGAGCGCGCATCGCGAGCACCCGTGACTTCAGTTCGTCGGTGATGTGTGGGATCACCTGGACGGTCTCACCGAGGTACTCGCCGCGACGTTCCTTGGCGATCACGGTCGAATACACCTGTCCCGTGGTGACATTCGCCGATTGCGAGAGGTTGCGATCGAGGAACCGCTCGTAGTGCCCGACGTCGAGGTCAGTCTCCGCGCCGTCCTCGGTGACGAAGACCTCGCCGTGCTGGAACGGATTCATCGTGCCGGGATCGACGTTGAGGTACGGATCCAGTTTCTGCATGGTGACGCGCAACCCGCGCGCCGTGAGTAGTTGGCCGAGGCTCGACGCCGTCAGACCTTTTCCGAGCGACGATGCGACGCCGCCTGTAACGAATATGTGCTTCGTGCCTTCATGCACGTGGCGAAGTGGTCGCAAAACCCGTCTCTCCCGTCGGCTGGATCAGGCCGGAAAACCTGTTGACCTACGGGACTCCAGGGTAACACCCATCGCCGGTTCGGCGCTCCGCCACACCGGGCGGGGTCGCGGACGGACTGTGATCCTCGTCGTTCTCGGGGTGTCCTCCGGGACGACGACCGGCCCGCAGGCGCCGATTTCGGAGATCAGGTCGACGGGCGATCGTTTGCCGGCGCCCCGACGGTGATGGCCTTGGCGCCGGCTCCGGTGCCGTACGCACCGGTGCGACCCTTCTTCTCCTCCTGGAGAACCAGGATCGAGGTGATGCGCCCCGTCTGCTGATCGATGTTGTCGACGGTCGACACGGCGTTGCCGAGGCCCGGATCGGCTCGGACGACCGCGATCGGGGAACCGCCGTCGGTCGAACCGGTCCGACCGAGCAGCGCACCACCGTCACCGCGGCCCGACAGCGCTGCCGCGAAGCGACCGACGAGAGCTCCCTGCGCTCCGGAGTCCTTTGGGTAGCCACCACCGGTGACCACCACCGCGAGGTCGGCAGGTGCCGGGCCCGCACCGTCGTAGTCGATGAATCCGCCGTCGTGCAGTGCCTGAAGCCCGGTACGCCGGTCGTCGGCCGATGCCGCACCCTTGCCGCCACGATCGAGCGTCAACGCACCGAGCAGGTCGCCTGCCCGTCCACCGGAGTCGACGAGTTCGGCGCGCAGCGTCGATCCTGGAGGAATCGTCTGGTCGATGATCGTCGACAGCTGCTCGGACTTCTGGTCGGAGACGAACTGCTGGGTCAGACCGATCTGGCCCGATACCTTCGCTCCCGCGCCACCGATCGCGTCCTTGACGGCGGCGACGTCGGTGTCAGACGCGCCGGGTGCGGTGACCACCAGAACCGAGTCACCACGCAGTGCCCCGGCGATCACGCGACCGGTGATTGCGGTGTCGAAGCTGTTGGCGCTGTTGAGCTGATCATTGAGTTGATCACGCTCGTCCTGCAACGCGCCGATGCGATCACGGCTGGTGCCGGTCAACGAGTTCATCCTGTCGCCGACGAAGCCCGAGCCGATGAACAGGCCCAACGCGAGTGCCAGAAACACCGCGGCGAGCGAGATCGCATGCTGACGAACGGAAATCATTGCCTACCTGTTCCAGACCCCGCGGGCCCACTCGACCAGTTGATCCCATTGGGCGACGACCCAGTCGGTCACCTCGCCGCCCATGCTCGACAACACGACAGCTGCGATCACCGCGATCAGAGCAGCGAGGACGACGAACGCCACCGCTGCGGCCGACACGCGGCTGCGGTACAGCGTCGCAACAGCTTTCGCGTCGACGAGCTTCGGACCGACCTTCATGCGTGTGAGGAATGTCGACGGGTTGCTCTCACGGCGCGAACGATCGAAGAAGTCGTCGAGAGTACCGCCGTAGCCGACCGTGACAATCAAATCGGCGCCGTGATAGTCGGCGAGCAGCAACGCAAGATCCGACGCCGAGCCCGCCGCCGGGAATGTCGTTGCCCCGATGCCCAGATCCTGAATGCGCTCCAGGCCCGCAGCGTGTCCGTCAGTGTCGGCCGGAAGAACCAGTTGCGCACCGCATTTGAGTGTCGCCACCTTCATCTCCTCGGGGTCGCCGACGATCACCGATGGTTTGTAGCCGGCCTTCGTCAACGTGTCGGCACCGGCGCCGACACCGATGATCACCGGCGAGTACTCCTTGATGAACGGCTTGAGCGCGCGAAGATCCGCTGCGCGATCGGGCCCGTCCGCGACGATCACGACGTGCTTGCCGACCAGCGAGACATCGATGTCGGGCACTCCGACACCGTCGATCAGCAGCGGGGACTCGCTGCGAATGAACTCGATCGTGTTGCCGGAGAAGGCCTCCAGATGATCGACGAGGCCTGTCTTGGCCTCGATCATCATGTCCGCGATTTCGTGCTCGTCGAGCGTGGTGCCGCGGGCGAGTCGTCGTTCACCGACGAACACCTTGCCGTCGTCGACGCGCAGTTTCGCACCGTCCTTGACCCGCTTGAACACTTCGGGTCCGACCTCGTCGACCAGCACGATCCCCGCCCCGACCAGCACTTCCGGTCCGAGGTTGGGATACCGCCCGCTGATCGAGCGCGAGGCATTGACCACCGCGACGACATTGGCTTCGACCAGCGCGTCGGCAGTGACACGATCGAGGTCGACCTCGTCGAGAATGGCGATATCCCCCGGCCCGATCCGGTCGAGCAGACGGCGTGTGTTCTTGTCGATCCTGGCGATACCGGACACGCCAGGCAGTTCTTCGGAGTTACGTGCGAGCAGTGCGGGCATCTTCATGCACCACATGATTGACCGTGCACCGCGACTCCACGTGGAGGCGCGCCGCAACATGGGCAACTTTTGTCACACGAGTATCACGCGTCTCAGCGCTTCTGGCGGTCGCCCTTCGTCTTCTCCGCATCGGCCGTGGCCAGCAACTCCTCGGCATGTGCGCGCCCGGTGTCGGATTCGCCGGGCCCGGCCAGCATGCGCGCCAACTCGGCGATGCGTGCGTCACGGTCGAGTGTGCGCACCGTGCTCGTCTGCGCACGTTCTCCGGTCGTGGACGTCTTGCCGATCACGAGGTGGTTGTCGGCGAAGGCTGCGACCTGCGGCAGATGCGTCACGACGATGACCTGGTGTGCCCGCGCGAGTCCTGCCAGTCTGCGTCCGATCTCGACCGCAGCCCGACCGCCGACGCCCGCATCGACCTCGTCGAACACCATGACCGAGCCCGAGGTCGGCTCCGCGAGAACCACTTCGAGTGCCAGCATCAGGCGCGAGAGCTCACCGCCGGACGCCGATTTCGCGATCGGCTGCGGGTCGGCACCAGAGTGCGCGACGAGCGCGAACTCCGCGCGATCAGCACCGACGGTTCCTGCGTGACAGGTCACACCGTCGACAGTGATCGCCAATCGGTCGTCGGAGCCGGCCACATCGTCGGTCACGTCAACCGAGAGTGCGGCGTCGCCCATCGCGAGCCCCTTCAGCTCCTTGGAGACTTTGGTGGACATGGATTTCGCCGCCTTGCGCCGAAGGGCCCGCAAGGTCGACGCTGCCGCCTCGACGTCGGCTCGCGCCGTCGCCGCCGCCGCCTCGAGTTCGTCGATCGACCCCTGTGGATCGTCGATCTCCGAGAGCCGACGCTCCGCGGTCTCACGCCACTCGATCACGCCGTCGATGTCGGGGGCGTACTTGCGGACCAGAGCCTTGAGTTCGCCCTGCCTGCTCAGCAGTTTGTCGAGTTCGTCGGCGTCGCTGGGGAGTCCCGACAGAAACGACGACAACTCGTCGCCGATGTCGGTGACCACCGTCAGAGTTTCCGACACCCGGTCGGCCAGACTCCGCAGTTGCGCGTCGGCCGCCGACTCGAGCAACGTGCGCACCTGCCCGAGCCCGTCGACGACCGATCCTCCCTCACCGGCGACGATGTCGTGCGATCCGAGGGCAGCAGACCGGATCGACTCGAGATCGGACAGGCGCCGAATGGTTTCGGCAAGTGCGTCGTCTTCCCCGGGTTGCGGGTCGACAGCCGCGATCTCGTCGATACCGAAGCGCAGCCGATCGGCCTCCTGCGCGAGCTCACGATGATTGGCACGTCTCTCGTCGAGCTCGTCGAGCACCCTTACCCATTGCTCGCGCGCCGTGCGATAGCGAGCCACGGCCGACGCCGCGCGATCACCGGCGAAGCTGTCGAGCGCATCGCGCTGGTGATCCGGGCGCAACAGACGCAGCTGGTCGTTCTGGCCGTGAATCGTCAGCAACGCACCCGTGAACCTGCCCATGACGCCAACCGGAACCGAGCGCCCGCCGAGATGTGCGCGCGACCGACCGTCGGACCCCACAGTCCGCACCGCGATCACCGAACCGTCGTCGTCGAGTTCTGCGCCCGACGACTCGACGATGTCGGCCACGTCGGCGCGTGTTGCCTCGTCGGCGGAGTCGGCGAGGCGGAAACGTCCTTCGACAGTGGCTTTCTGGCTTCCCGAGCGCACCCTCCCGGCGTCGGCGCGAGCACCGGACAGCAGTCGAAGGCTGCTGACGATCATCGTCTTGCCCGCACCGGTCTCGCCGGTCAGCACGGTGAAGCCCGGCGTGAACTGTGCAGCGGCTCGGTCGATGACGCCCAGGCCGGAGATCGAGAGCTCTTCGAGCACTGCTCCCCCTTATGCCTGTCGTCCGCGCCAGCCGGTCACCGGCAGGTCGAACTTGGTCACGAGACGGTCGGCGAACGGATCGGAGTCGATGCGCACCCAGAGCACCGACCGATCGCTGCGAACCACTTCAACGCGCCCGCCCGCAGGTACGTAGATCTGACGACGTCCGTCGCACAGGGCGATCGCCGACCGTCCGTGCTTGTCGATCTCCACGGCTATCCGCGACCTCGGACTGGTGACCATCGGGCGTGCGAAGAGCGCGTGTGCATTGCTGGGAACAATCAGGATCGCCTCGAGATCGGGCCACATCACCGGACCGCCCGCAGAGAACGCATACGCCGTCGATCCTGTCGGAGTCGACACGAGCACACCGTCGGCACCGAACGCCGACACCGGCCGACCATCGACCTCTGTCACCAGTTCCAGCACGCCGTTGTTGGTCCGGTTGAGAATCGCAACCTCGTTGAGCGCCCAGCTGCGACGCACATCGCCGGGGCGGGCTGGATTGGTGATGGAGATGTCGAGGGTCATGCGCGGTTCGACACGGTAGTCGCGTGCGATGAGCTGCGCCATGACGTCGTCGATCCGATTGGCCTCGGCCTCCGCGAGGAATCCGATGTGGCCCAGGTTGATCCCGAGGACGGGAACACCTGCGGGATAGGCGAGTTCCGCTGCGCGCAGAAACGTCCCGTCGCCACCGAGGACGATGACCACCTCGCACCCGACGGCTGATTCTGGCTCGCCCATCGCCACGGTGACGTCGACGCCCAGTTCCCGTAGGCCCTCGATGTCGAGGGGGTGGCTCGGTGGCCGCCGCGGACCGTGATGGGTTTCTGACTGCTCGGCCGGGTCTTCCGGGTCACGATCATCCGGTTCGGGGTCGTCCTGTGTCGCGGGATTGTCGGCTGTGAGGTCGTGGTCGATGATGCGTAAACCGACACCCGCGGCAGCGCAGTGGCGTGCGATCGACTCGACCGTACGAGTCACCACGGCCCGGCCGGTGTGCGCCACCACCATGAACTCACGCTGACCGGATGTGGCGACCACCGATTCGTTGATCACCTGGTTCCTTAAGTTCGTAGGTGCAGTTACGTCATACCGAGTTCACGATGAGGGAAAGCTCAGCGAGGTCCCTCGTCCACGGCCCGGTGGATCATCTCCCACAACCGACCGTCGCCTTCGCCCTCGCCATTCTCCTCGACAGTATCGTCTGCGCGAGCGGCGGGCCTCGACCGGTGTGCATCGGTGTGACGCTCACCGGTTGGGCGCTCGTCGAAGCGGTATTCGGCGCTGTCATTCTCGTCGGGTCGGTAAGTGAGCCACAAGAAGTACTCGACGTTGCCGGACGGCCCCGGCAGCGGACTGGCCACGACGTCCCTGGTCATCAGACCCAGGGATGCTGCGTCGCGTGCCACCCGATACACAGCTTCGGCACGCAGCCGGGGATCGCGCACCACGCCGCCAGAACCGACTCTCTCCTTACCCACCTCGAACTGCGGTTTCACCATGGGCAGCAGGTCGGCGCCCGGCCGCACACTCGCCGCGAATGCCGGAAGCACCAGTGACAGAGAGATGAAGGAGAGATCGGCGACGACGATGTCCACGAGTCCGCCGATGTCCTCGCCGCGCAGATGCCGCACGTTCGTGCGGTCGTGTACGTCGACGCGCTCGTCGCTCTGCAGGCGCCAGACGAGCTGCCCGTAGCCGACGTCGACCGCAACTACCTCACTGGCTCCCCGCCGCAGCAGTACGTCGGTGAAACCGCCGGTGGACGCGCCCGCGTCGAGACACCGTTTGCCGGACACCGTGAGCCCTTGCGGTTCGAATCGTTCGAGCGCACCGAGCAGCTTGTGCGCACCACGCGAAGCCCAGTCGTCGCGAGGACCGTCATCGGACACGACGATCGGCGTGTCGCGCGAGACGTTGGTGGCCGGCTTCGCGGCGAGGACACCGTTGACTGTGACCTGCCCGGCCTCGATGAGCTCGCGCGCCTGCTCACGCGAGCGCGCGAGCTTTCGGCGGACGAGTTCTGCGTCGAGCCGTGCGCGCGCGGCCACTCAGTCGGTCCTCGACGTTCGGGAGCTCGATGATCGAATCGAGCGACGGTCACCCCTCATCGGGGATCCACCTCTGCCAGTGCAGCGGTGAGGACATCGTGAGCCTGCTCGAGCAGTTCGCTCTGCCGCGCGAGCGCAGCGAGGTCGAAAGTGTCGCCTGCCTGCTCACGGATCACGTCGACCTCGTTCAGCAGCAAACGAACAGTTTCGCCGACAGGGATCTGCGGCTCGGGCACCGCATACTCGGTGGATGGTCGCGCTCCCGGCATGAGGTGTGGTCCGGGAACCGGGGTGTTCTGGTGCTCGTCGTTCATGACACGACCACGCTAGCGCAGGGCACCGACACCGAGCTCGTCGATCTGCGCTTGCACGTCCGGATCGTCGCTGGTGATAGTCACGTCAGCCGGGTCGACCGATTCGGCCTCGACGTCGTGCCCGTCGAGCAGTGCCCACACCGAATGGGCGAGTGCCGGCAGCAGTGCAGCCCGTGCCGGCGTCGAGCCGGCAGCACTCACCGACACAGTGGCTCCCGAGATGGTGACATCCCAGCTCTGCTGGGCGGCGATACGAACCGTGCTCTCCTCGTCGAGGAGGCCGGTGAGGTCGTCGATGACGTGCGACGGCCGCTGCTCGGGCGGAGCCAGCAGCAGATCTTTCGCTGTGCTCACACCGGTCAGAACGAGTGCGCTGTCGAGGCCGACGGAGTGCGCTCCCTGGATGTCGGTATCGAGACGGTCACCCACGACCAGCGGGTTCGATACCCCGCTGCGCTTCATCGCGTCCGACATCAACGGGGCTGCCGGCTTGCCCGCCACGAGGGGCTCGGCACCGGTGGCATTCGCCACCGCGGCGACGAGCGAGCCGTTCCCGACCAGTAGTCCACGCTCAGACGGCAGAGTCGCGTCGGTGTTGGTGGCGATCCACAGAGCGCCCGCGCGAATGGCGAGCGCCGCCTCGGACAGGGTCGACCAGTTCGTGTCCGGCGAGAACCCTTGGATGACGGCCGCCGGGCGATCGTCGGCGCTGCGAGCAACACCAACGCCGACCTCACGGACCTCTTGAGCGAGTCCGTCGGTACCGAGCACCAGGGCACGGGATCCCGGCTCCACATGCTCGGACAACAACCGCGCCGCGCTCTGCGCGCTGGTGACCACCTGGTCGGGGGAGGCGGAGAACCCCATCGAATCGAGATGCGCCGCGACCTCCTGCGGACGTCGACTCGCGTTGTTGGTGACGAAGATCTGCGGCAGGTCGAGACCGTCGAGCGTTTCTCGAGCTCCGTGTGTCGGCTGTGCGCCAGCGAACACCGTGCCGTCGAGATCGAGGAGAAGCGCTTCGTAGTGATCAGCGAGCGATCCGTGAGGAGGTGCCTGGGGCTCGACGGGATCGGGGCTGCCCACCGCTGAAGCGGAAGTGGAGGAAACGGCATCGGCAGACCGGGACGCCGCGCCCGGTGCCGAGGACGGTGTGATCGTCTCCGGCGGCCGCGACGTGCTCGTCGCAGACGGATCAACAGTGGTCGCAGTCGATTCACCGGGCGCAGTCGACGATTGCGCGCCTGAGCCAGAGGAATCATCGGACACAGCCCACTCAGCGGGAGAAGACGCCCCGGCGGGAACCGACGACTCAGCGGGAACGGAGGACTCAGCGGAAGACGACACCGCAGCGGACCGGCTCTCCGACTCCGACTGCCCAGCATTCGGCACTGAAGGCGACGACGACGGCTCGAGTGAGGACTCCACTGCCTCAGCGGCCCCGTCACTGCTGCCGTCGCCGGCACCAACACCTGTTTGCCCATTGTCTCCGCTGTCTTTCGCGGAGGAGCTCGCGTCGGGGCTCATCTCGTCGGAGAGCTCCATCAGTCGGAACTCCGCATCGGTCGCATCGTCGACATCTGCGGCTGCGGCGTTCATATACCAGGTGACGGCGTCATCGCGGCGACCCGCTGCGAGTAGCGCCGACGCGTACGCATAGAACAGGCGGGCGGCCATGGTCCCGGTACGGCCAGGGGCGAGGTTCTCCGCCTGTAACGTCACCAAAGCCTTGTCGGCATCTCCTGCGTCAATGCGCGCTCCCGCCTCGACGATGCGCATCTCGGTGGCCTCGTCGCCCGTGAGGGCGCGACCATCATCGCTGCGTGCGATCTCGATCGCGCGCTCCGGACGTCCCAGTCCACGCTCGGCATCGGCGATCAGAGGCAGCAGGGCCGAGCTGCCACTTATCCGGCGTGCTGCCCGCAGTTCGGTGATGGCTTCTTGCCATTCGCCCGCGTTGTAGGCGGCAATCCCCGCGGTTTCCCGTACGAGGCCGACACGTGACGCCCGCTCGCGAGCAGCACGCGCGTGTGCCAACGCGAGCTGGGGATCGGATTCGAGGAGTTCGGCGACCATCACCAGGTGGCGCGCCACGCGGTCGGCGTTGGTCTTGTCGAGCGTCAGTAGATCGCGTCGGACTTCGGGATCGAGGTCCGACGCGGCCACGTCGTCGGGCAACGGCGGTCCCGAAGGCCGACCTTCGGCTCCCCGGCCGCGTCCACGTCGTCCCTGCTGTCCCCGATCGCGATCGTTCATGGTTCTCAATCTAGGCCTTGCGAGACCTGTTGGCGGAATCCGGCAACCAGTCCCGCTTCGCGGAAGTATTGCCGGTGGTTTGGGTGG
>NZ_BAFB01000003.1 GCF_000248075.1 Gordonia otitidis NBRC 100426
CCGTCGTCCTCTACGGCGGCAACAACAACTGGTTCGCCGCCTACGCGTACTGGTACTTCAAGCTCTACGGCCACCAGGACGTCAAGCTGCTCGACGGTGGCCGCAAGAAGTGGGAGCTCGACGGCCGTCCGCTGTCGACCGATGCCGTCTCGCGTCCCGCGACCGAGTACAAGGCCGCCGACCCCGACAACTCGATCCGCGCATTCCGCGACGAGGTCGTCGACGCCATCGGCACCAAGAACCTCGTCGACGTGCGTAGCCCCGACGAGTTCTCGGGCAAGATCCTGGCTCCCGCACACCTTCCGCAGGAGCAGAGCCAGCGTCCCGGCCACATCCCCGGCGCGATCAACGTGCCGTGGAGCAAGGCCGCCAACGAGGATGGCACCTTCAAGTCCGACGACGAGCTCGCCGAGCTCTACTCCGAAGCCGGCCTCGACGGTTCGAAGGAAACCATCGCCTACTGCCGTATCGGCGAGCGTTCGAGCCACACCTGGTTCGTGCTGCAGGAACTGCTCGGACAGAAGAACGTGAAGAACTACGACGGCAGCTGGACCGAATACGGTTCGCTGGTCGGCGTTCCGGTTGAATTGGGAGAAGGTAAGTAATCATGTGTGCTGCACCCAAACAGGGACAGAAGTTGCCCGCGGGCGTCGACGTCGAGAAGGAGACCGTTCTCACCGGACAGGTCACCGACGGCTCCGGCAACCCGGTTGCGGGCGCGTTCGTGCGGCTGCTCGACTCGACCGGTGAGTTCACCGCCGAGGTCGTAGCCAGCCCCACCGGCGATTTCCGCTTCTTCGCCGCCCCCGGCACCTGGACGCTCCGCGCGCTCAGCTCGCAGGGCAACGGCGACGTGACCGTCAGCCCCGAGGGCCCCGGAGTGCACGACAAGGACATCACCGTCTCGAAGTAGCGCAACGCTCCTCGGGACACAAGGCCCGGCACCCACGGTGGTGGGGTGCCGGGCCTTTGTGCGCCGGCACCCCGAGCCCCTGAGCACAGCGTCCTCACGGAGGGCTAGAATCTATCCCGTGGTCATCTTCTTCGAAATCCTGCTGGTCCTCGCGGCCGTTCTGATCACCTGGTTCGCGCTGTACGTGCTCTACCGACTGGTCACAGACGAATCGTGACCTCCCCGGAGGACGGACAGCCAGACGACGCCGTCGGCGCCCGCAGATCGGGCGACGAGGCGATCAGCCAGGCCGATTCGCGCGCTGCCGAGTCAGGTAGCCGCGAGCGCAACGTGCCCGCGTGGGACGATCTGCCGCTCGAGGCGGACACAGCGAACCTTCGGCTCGGCGCCGATCTCCATCAGGGATTGCTCGCGTTGCTTCCGCTCGTGGGTGTCTGGCGTGGCGAGGGTGAGGGGCACGACCCGGTCACCGGTACCGACTACCACTTCGCGCAACAGATCGTCGTGAGCCATGACGGCCAGAACTTCCTCAACTGGGAGTCGCGGTCGTGGGTCATCGACGAGGACGCGAAGTTCCTCCGTCCCGACCAGCGCGAGACCGGCTACTGGCGCATCACCGTGGACGATTCCATCGAGCTTCTACTCGCCCACGCCGAGGGCTGGGTCGAACTCTTCTACGGCCGCCCTCTGAACCAGACGTCGTGGAATCTCACCACCGATGCCGTCGTGCGCTCGGAGACCTCGGTGCCCACCGGTAACGCCAAGCGGCTCTACGGCATCGTCCCCGACGGCGACCTCGCCTACGTCGAGGAACGTGTCGACCCCGACGGCGACCTCACCCCGCGCCTCTCGGCCAAGCTGCGTCGGTTCGTGGGATAGTCCCACCGCGATGCTGCGCGACCACACCGGCGCCCCACGCTCACTGCCGGTCTACTTCGCCCTCGTCTGGCTTCCGGTGCTCTCGACGCTGCTGTTCGGTCAGATGTCCGCGACACTGTTCGCGTCGATCCTCGCCGCGCTGGTGATCGCCCTCGTCGCAGATGATGCCCGGGTCGGCGCGCGTACGCGTCGACTCATGGTGCAGGTCTTGACGATCCTGCGCTCGGTGCAGCCGCGAACGCCCCACTCCACCAGCCCTCCGCCACGCCGCGACGACACGAGAATCTCACTGCGGCAACACATTCACACCTTTGGCGCGGTAGCACCGCGCGCTCCGGCCGTCCTCTGACGGCCCGACGCCTCGCACGTCCGGGCCAGATCTGCCCGCCCTGCCCTACGTGTGAAGGATATCCCTCTCGTGCTGTCCATTTCGGGTGCTCGACGCACCCTCGGTTCCCAGACCCTGTTCGACGACCTCGATCTCGAGGTCAGGCCCGGCCACTGTGCATGCATCATCGGCCCCAATGGCGCGGGCAAATCGACGCTCCTGCGCTGCATCGTCGACGACGACCGACTCGACTCCGGAACGATCGACGTGTTCGGCCTCCACCCCGACGATCGCTCGCCGCGGTTTCGCGGTCTCGTCTCCGCCGAGATCGGCGACGAGGCAACGTTCTTCGATGCAACACTGATCGAGCACCTCCACCTGCTCGCTCGTACACATCGCATGGACTCCGCCGACGTTGAGGCCGCACTCGACGACGCGGGTCTCGGCGATCTCGGTGACCGCTATCCGCATACGCTCTCCACCGGGCAGCGCCAACGATTCGCATTGGCGGCAGCATTACTTCGACCCGCACGCCTGCTCGTCCTCGACGAACCCGAGCGCGGACTCGATCTCGTAGGCCAGGAGTGGGTGGCCGATAAGCTGCTGACCGCCAGACAGTCCGGTCTCGCGGTGGTGGTCGCCACCCACAGTCCCACACTGGTCGAGCGCTGCGCCGACATCGTCGTGGAGATCGACCGATGAACACGAGCACCCGACCGCGCCGTGTCCCCGATCTGCGCTTCCGGTGGATGCGACGCTACGACTTCAGCTGGGTCGAGCTCGTCTTCTGCGCTGCGGTCCTCGGTGGTGGGGTGGTCACGCTGCTGGCCCCGTCACGGGTGTCGAGGGTCGTCGAACTATCGGGAGCCGCGGCC
>NZ_BAFB01000002.1 GCF_000248075.1 Gordonia otitidis NBRC 100426
ACGTGCCCGATCCTTCCCGTCGGTGACCGTGCCGTCCGGATCCAGATGTGCCATCAACCGGGTACCCAGATTGGTGATCTCCTTCGGCGTGAACTGCACCCCATAACCGGCCATCTGCGCCTTAGCTGCGGCACGCACGTCGGCCGGGACCTGATGCGGGATCTGATCGAGTACTTCGAGCACCGCCCGTGCGCGAGCGGGTGCAATCAGCCCCTGCCCCCAGTGACGCGCCAACGTCGGACACTGCGGATCGCCTTTCTCACCCACAATCGAGGTGAACGAGCCGGTTGCTGCGATGAGTCGATGTCGCGCCGCCGGGTCGCCGACACCCAGCCGGTGGGCGAGGAAGTCCCGCACATCGCGGTACCCGAGCGAGCGCGGCAGATTGCGATCCGACGCCTCCACCACCAACCGATCAGTCACCGCCGCCGCCGTCCTGCGTGCCAACCGTTCAGCCACCTGCGCCGCCTCCACCACACCCGCATCCGAGAGTTGCGACACCTCAACGGCTGCCAACTCATCAACCACCGACGCCAACCGCGACAACACACCCGCCAACCGAGCATCAGCTGACCCCACCACCGCAGAACCCAACCCAGCATCATCCAACAACGAAGGCGCACAATCACTCTTGGAATCATCCGGGTGACCGTCCGGACCGTCATGGCCAGCACGCACGCGTCCTCACCCCCAAGAACTTCCGCAGTCGCGTCGAATCGATCGTTCGAATATGTGTTCTATACTACCCGACGAATCGGACACTGTCGACCGCTCGGAAAGACTCACGCAATGATGCACGCAGACTCCTCAGAAGTCAGTTACGTTGTCTGCCAGCACTATCCGCGGTAACTCCCACGCCCCGCATACTTACGACGAAAGCGTTCGACCCGCCCTTCGGTGTCGACGACGCGGGCGGTGCCGGTCCACAGCGGGTGTGAATCACTCGTGATGTCGACGATGATCAACGGATAGCGCAGGCCGTCAGTCCATTCCACGGTCTGCGTCGACGTCGCAGTCGATCGCGAGAGGAACTGCGTACCCGTCGAGGCGTCGCGAAAGACAACGGCGTGATAGTCGGGATGAGTATCTGGTTTCATGAGTGATCCTCTTTCTCGGAGTCGATGTCATTTCCGTCGTGCGCGGTGCCGTCGGAGTCGAGCCGGTCGGCGATCGACAGCAGCCCGGGTTCGGGCAGCACGCTGTCCGCACAGGGATCCTCGTGCCAGGTCCCGAACGGGTCGGCATAGGAGTTCCAGGCGCTCAGACCCGCCGACATCTCGGCGTCGGTGAGCGTGGCGGCGGTCAGCTCCTGCACGATCTCGGTGACGTCCGCGCGGTGCGCAAGAATCGTCAACGCGCTGTGCCGATCGCCGAATCGTTCATCCCACCTCATCGCTGCGTGGGCGAGGCGCTCCGGATCGACTTCGGCGCGCTCGTCGGCCGACATCGCCGCAAGCCACCGCCCCGCCTCCTCGACATGCAGTGCCCCGCCCGCGGATTCCAGCCAGAACACCTCGTCGGACCGGCTGGCCAACCAGAGGCGACCGCGTGAACAGATCACGCCTTCGAGCAGGTGATCGAGCGCGTCGTGCAGACGTGTGGGATGGAACGGTCGATCGCTTTCGAACAACGCGAGCGTCACACCGCATTCGGTGGTCAACGGCGGTGCGCCACGCAGCAGTGGATCGTGTGGTCCGAAGACCGCTCCCCGACGGGCGCTCGAACCGATCGCCCTCAGCAACTGCATCACGACAGTCGGCCTGATCGGTCGCTGGGGTAGTTCCATCACGATCGGCGCGCCAGGTGCGAGACGACGCAGCACCTCCATCAATCGCGCCGACGACCACGCATCGCGAAACATCGGATCGGCGCCCGCGAGTACCAGCGCGTCCGCGAACGCGACCTGCCCGACCGCCACCTGGGCAAGCGTCCGCTCGTCGTCGACGTCGGCAACCCCCGCCTCCCCGAGTGTGACGTCGCCACTCGCAGCATCGAGCCAGTCCGACTCCGAGACGCATGCGATCGTCGCGTCCACGACCACGTCATCGCCTGCCGGAGCGTCGAGAAAGCCCGGCATGTCGGAGCAGACGACATGCTCGATCGACCAGCACAGTGCCTCCGGCTCGATGAGCGGATCGAGCTGCAGCACAATGCGTTCGACCGTCGTCCGTTGATGCAGGCGCCGCAGCAGCGGAAGAAGATCGATACGCAGCGTGCACGAGACGCAGCCGTGCTCCAGCGAGATCTCACGGATGTCACAGTGCTCGACGCCGTCGAAGTCGATCGAGCGCATCGTGCGCAACACCCGTCCGCTCGGCAGGGACGACAGATCGTGGTGGACCAGTGTGGTGCCTGCCATCGCGAGCGCATCGGTGGTCCGCGCCACCGCATCCCTGTCGAGTCCAGTGACCAGCGTCAGCGGCGTACGCGGTCTCGACGGCGCCTGTTCGCGGCGTCGACCACCAGTTGAATTGGCGTGCACGATCATCTCCTCACCGACTTGATTGTTGGCAATGATTTCCATTTAGCGTCAGGTCACGATAGCGTGGAATACCGCACTAATGCCAATCGTTTCCAACAAGGAGGTTGTGTCGTGGCCGCACGATGTCAGGTCACCGGGAGAGCACCGGGATTCGGCAAGCAGGTGTCGCACTCACACCGAAGGACCTCACGCCGCTGGAACCCCAACATCCAGCGACGCCGCTACTACCTGCCCAGCGAACGCCGGTTCGTGACGCTCGACGTGAGCGCCAAGGGCATCAAGACCATCGACCACAAGGGCATCGAGGCCGTGGTCGCACAGATTCGCGCACGAGGAGAGAAAGTCTGATGGCTCGCAACGAGATCCGCCCCATAGTCAAACTCCGGTCGACGGCCGGAACCGGGTACACCTATGTCACCCGCAAGAACCGTCGCAACGATCCCGACCGCATGGTGATCCGCAAGTACGACCCGATCGCCAAGCAACACACCGAATTCCGCGAGGATCGCTGATGGCCAAGAAGTCCAAGATCATCCGCAACGAACAGCGCCGCGAGACAGTGGCCCGCTTCGCCGAACGACGGGCTGCACTCAAGCGGACCATCGTCGACGCCGCCGCGACGCCCGAGCAACGCGCTCAGGCCCAGCGTGATCTGCAGGCGCTTCCCCGCAACGCCAGTCCGACGCGGGTCCGCAACCGCGACGTCGTGGACGGACGACCACGCGGCTACGTGGGTAAGGCAGGCGTATCGCGGGTCCGGTTCCGTGAACTCGCCCATCGCGGCGAACTACCGGGCATCCACAAGTCGAGTTGGTGAGTACCGTCGAGGGTGTGCGACGCCGACATCCGGTGTCGTCGCCCCGAGGGTGACACCCCGAGCGTTCTCGACGACAGTCCACAGAAACAACGGTTCACAACGAAGGATTCGAGCAGATGGCGAAGCGAACACCGCGCCGTCCTCGGCCTGGTGCCGACACCAAGCCGAAGCAGACGCGCAACCAACTCAACGCACTCGGCGTGACCGAGGTCGACTACAAAGACGTCAACCTGCTGCGCAAGTTCTTGTCCGATCGCGGCAAGATCCGCAGTCGACGGGTCACGGGTCTGACCCCGCAGCAGCAGCGCCAGGTGGCCACGGCCATCCGCAACGCGCGTGAGATGGCACTGCTGCCGTTCATTTCCCGACGCTGACTTTGCGACACGGCTGAATCTTCGGTTCCGGTTGCCCACAGGTGCGGTATCCGCGCGTCTGGGCAACCGGAACATTCGGCGAGCCGCGCCTGCCTCACGAACCCCGCTGCATGTCGAGGCTGATCTCCTCGGCATCGAGTTGCCCGAGCGCGCGGCTCAGCGCCGATGAGCTGTAGGCGCCCTGACTGCGCAACCTCAGCAATCTCTTGCGTTGGGCCGCGATGATCTCGCGGCGCATCCTGCGGATCTGGACCCGCTCCTCGAAACTCAGCCCGTACGGCGTACTCGCGCCCCCGGGGACCACACCGGCCGCCGCGGCCCCGGAACCTCCGGGCGCGTCATCGGGATCGGTCACCGCGTCGGCCTCTGCGTCCTCGTCCGCCTCGCGACTGGCCTGCTCGAGGCGCGGACGCAACCACGGAATCTGCCTGACCGTGTCGGACTCGCTCATCACCTGCTGCGCCGTCGCGTCGAGTTCGGCACGGAGTCGGCGGCGCTCGGCGAGTATCTCCTCGGAGTTGTTGCTGATCCGCAGTGTTCGGATCAGCCAGGGCAACGTACCTCCCTGGATGAGCAGCGACGCCGCAGCCACGACGAACGCCACCAGCACCAACAACGGCCGACCGGGAGTGTCGAGCGGCAACGTCTGAGCTGCCGCGACCGTGACGACACCCCGCATGCCGGCCCACACGATGATCGTCGACTCCTTGGGTCCGAGTGGCGCCTCGGCGTAATAGTCGATGTCGGCGAGCGTGCGCGTGATCCGCGAATTGATTCGTGCGGCGGTGTCGGTCGAGACCGGTGGCAATTCACCGTTGGCGAGCCTGGTCGCGTCGCGGGTTCGTCGACGCCGAAAAGCTCTCCGCCACCACTGGCGGCTGCGCCGCTCCTGCCCGCGATCGACGTCGTCGCTCGGTGTCACGGTGAAATCGGCGAGCATGGGCCGTATCCGGTCGCCCCGCCGTCGCTTCCGGTCGAGCCACCACGCCAGCGGAACCACGTAGAGGGCGCGCACCACCAGCACGACGCCGAGGACCGCCAGACCGATCCACACGGCGTTGGGCACGCCCTCGTGGTCGTTGTGTACGTCCGACATGAGCGTGAACAGTTCGAGGCCCATCAGCAGGAAGACCGCACCCTCGGCGATCAGTTCGACGACACGCCAGTTCTGCATGTCGGAGATCCGGTGCTGTGGAGTGAGGAACCGCACGGCGCCCGCGCCGGTGATCAGTCCCGCCGTCACCGCGGCCACGAGTCCTGATGCACCGATCGCTTCGGCGGGAACGTACGCGATGTAGGGAACGGTGAACGAGATGACCGTGTTCGCCGTCGCGTCACGCATCCGCGAGCGCACCCACAGATTCGCCACGCCGACCGCCGCACCGATCGCCACGGCACCGGCGACCGCCCACGCGAAGTTCAGTGCGACGCCCCAGAACGAGATCGTGGTGGCTGTGGCCGCGATGGCCGCACGGAGAAGCACCAGCGCAGAGGCGTCGTTGAACATGCTCTCGCCCTCGAGGACCGCGACGACCCGCGGCGGTACACCCATCCGTTTGGCGATCGACGTCGCCACGGCATCTGTGGGACTGACGATCGCGCCGAGCGCGACGCCGGTGGCCAGCGTGACCCCGGGGATCACCAGCGTGATGAACCATCCGACGACCAGCGCGGAGATGATCACCAACACCACCGACAAGGTGGAGATCGCGGTGAAGTCGCGGCGGAAGTCCATGGTCGGCATACCGATCGCCGCCGAGTACAGCAGCGGCGGTAGCACTCCGACGAGGATCCACTCCGGGTCGACGTGAAAAGCCGGTACGAACGGCATGATGCCGATGACCGCGCCGACGAACACCAATACCAACGGAGCCGGAACGCGGATGCGCGGGGCGAGGTCGGTGACGAGCGCGATGAACAGGACTGCTGCGACGACGATCAGCAGTTTTTCCATGTCAGATCTCGCCTCCTCACGTACTCGCCGCCACAATCCCATCCATGATTGTGCCATTGAGTATTGACAACATATTCGTGCCGCTTTACCGTCGAAAGCCTACGACGTGGTGCGGCCCACACGTCACGTCAGCGGCCGAGACGACCACCAACTGTGCGGAAGGCGACAGCCATGACGAAGGCATTGAGGTACACCCCGAGCGAGTCCACTTCGCCGGATAAGAGCCCTCCGGGACTCCGCCGCGCCGAGTACGAGGTCGTCCTCGACGACCTCTCATCGGCGTCGGTGCACCGCAACTTCGACCCCTACCTCGACATCGACTGGGATGCTCCCGAGATGGCCGTCGTCGCCGACGATCCGCGCTGGGTGCTCAACTACGAGGTCGATCCGATCGGGCGTCATCCCTGGTATCAGCAGCAGCCTCTGGAGAAGCAGATCCGCATCGGGATGTGGCGGCAGGCGAACGTCGCCAAGGTCGGGCTGCAGTTCGAGTCCATCCTGATCCGCGGACTGATGCAGTACAGCTTCAAACTCCCCAACGGCGCCAAGGAGTTCCGCTACACGACGCACGAATCGAAAGAAGAGTGCAACCACACGCTGATGTTCCAGGAACTGGTCAATCGGATCGGCATGGATGTGCCGGGGGCCAAGCTCGGCTACCGACTGATCTCCCCGCTCGTACCGCTCGTCTCGACGACATTTCCCACCGTCTTCTTCTTCGGCATCCTCGGCGGCGAGGAGCCGATCGACCACCTGCAGAAGGATTTCCTGCGCATGCGGTCCGACCTGCACCCGGCGATGGCCGCCGTCATGCAGCTACACGTCGCCGAAGAGGCGCGACACATCTCCTTCGCACACCACCACCTGCGCGAGAACGTCGCGCGCAAGGGACGGTTCCAACGCTTCGTGCTCTCACTGATGTTCCCGCTGGCGATGCGCATCCTGCTGGGCGCGATCATGGTCCCGCCTCGCAGCTTCATGCGTGAGTTCGACGTCCCGCGCGAGGTCATGCGCGACATCTTCTGGCGTGCGGAGTCGTCGAAGCGTGTGCGTCGCAACGTCTTCGGCGATGTCCGCATGCTTGCCGAGCAGTGCGGCCTGATGAACCCGGTTTCGCGCATGACGTGGCGGGCGCTGGGGATCTCGGGCCGGTCATCGCGGTTCCGCAGCGAACCGACCTACACCGCGGCCTGACCGCCGACCACCTCGAAGCCGACCACCTCGACGCCACCGCCGTTGACGACACCGAGAGCACCCGCCACCCATGCCCCACGTCGTGACCGAGTCGTGCTGCGGCGACGCCTCGTGCGTCTACGCATGTCCGGTCAACTGCATCCATCCGACCCCCGACGAGCCCGACTTCGGAACCTCGGAGATGCTCTACATCGACCCGTCGACCTGCGTCGATTGCGGCGCATGTGTCAGCGCGTGCCCCGTCGGTGCGATCGCTCCGTCGCATCGCATTCCCGCGGGTCAGGAGCGTTTCGCCGACATCAACGCACTCGCCTATGCCGCTGATGGAGAGTTCGGCCTCACCGATGCGCGGTTCCCCGTGAACCCGGTACAGCGACTCCCGCTCGCACCGATCGAGCATCCACGGGCGCTGGCGGCCGACGAGCAGGTGTCAGTGGGCATCGTGGGTTCGGGGCCGTCGGCCATGTACGCCGCCGACGACCTGCTGCGACACAGCGCAGTGTCGGTGACGATCTACGAGCGGCTCCGGGCGCCGTTCGGCCTCGCACGCTACGGCGTCGCCCCTGATCACACACGCACTCGCCGCGTCATGAGCCTGTTCGACGACATCGCGCGCCATCCGCGCGTCGAGATCCTGCTCGACACCGAGATCGGCCGCGACCTCCCCCTCGACGACCTCCGCGCGCGACATCACGCGGTGATCTGGGCTGGCGGCGCCCCGACGGATCGTCGACTCGAGATCGAGAACGTCGATGCGCCTGGCGTCGGGTCGGCCACGTCATTCGTCGGGTGGTACAACGGCCACCCCGACTTCGCGGCGCTGCGCCCCGACCTCTCGCACCGCGCGGCGGCCGTCGTCGGCAACGGCAATGTCGCCTTCGACGTCGCCCGCATCCTGGCCAAGGACCCGGCGGATCTCGTCGGCACGTCGATCGCACCGCACGCACTCGACGCGCTGCGGTCGTCGTCGATCGAGCAGATCACCGTCCTCGGACGCCGCGGACCCGCACATGCGGCCTTCACGCTGCCCGAACTCGTCGGACTCGTCGACGACGGCGTGCGGGTGGTCACCGACCCCGAGGACCTCGTGGGCACTCGTGACCTCGACGTCGACCCGATCACGCGTACGAAGCTGGATCTCCTCGCCGAAGTCGCCACCACCGAGCCGGTATCGGGCCGCCATATCCGACTCGCGTTCCACCGGACGCCGCAGTCCGTGTCCGTCGACGACTCCGGTGCCGCGAATGGACTCGTGGTGTCACGCCCGGATGGCGGCGTCGCCACGCTGCCCGCCAGCCTGATCCTCACCTCGGTCGGTTACCGCGGACGACCAGTCGCGGGGCTACCGTTCGACGCCTCGCGCGGCGTGATCCCGAACGAGGCGGGCTGCGTCGTCGACGACGGACGTCGTGTTCCGGGCATGTACGTGACCGGGTGGATCAAGCGCGGGCCGTCTGGCTTCATCGGCACCAACAAGACCGATTCCGGGGAGACCGTGGCATCGCTGCTGGTCGATCTCGAGGCCGGTCGTCTCCCGAGACCTGCGCGCAGGCGCCGCGTAACGCTCCTCCGCACCGGGCGCTGACCGGTAGATTCGCGGGTATGAGTCCCACGAAACCCACTCAACAGGCCGAATACGACCGCACGACGACCGAGGCCACTCTGCCGCTACTCGCGACGGAGATGCGCCTCGGACTCCGCGAGTACGTGAAGGACGAGGGACTCGAACTCGACGACCGGTCTCCGGCGTGGGTGACGCGCAGTTCACAGTCGGTGCAGCCGGGACCGCTGGCAGCGCCGAGTGCGGAACCCGACACCGACGACACCGATTTCGGCACGTTGGTGGTGGTGACCCCCACCCATCTGATCGTCGAGGTGGTGGGGTCGAGCAAAGGTGTCGTCGTGACGTCGGTGCCATTGGCTCGGGCATCACTGTCGCCGACCGACACACTCCCGACCGACCCGGCCGCACGCGCATTCACGGTGTCCGGATTCCCCGACGACGGCCCACTCGGAAACGTGTGCCACATCGGGCTCGGTCCCGAGTCGGAAGCCGATGACTGCTTCGCGACGGTCCGTGCGGCGATTCTGGGAGCCGCTTAACAGTTCGTCGCAAGCCGCGCCGCGATTTGGTGTTCTTCCCAAAGAACGCGTTGAGCTGCGGTTTCAGTGATCGCCAGTCGAGACCGTCGGTATCTGAATCGACACAATGTCACAATTCGGTTTCCTACGTTCGAATGACCCCGCTTGGGCATCGCATGGACATGCAGCCCCGAGTATCGTCATCCCGCGATGGGGGTGGCCTGGGGATGAGCAACACACTTTCACGCTTTGCCTATGTCGACGCTGCACGTACGACGGCCCAGAGTTTCGTCGACCTCGTGTGCAGCATCGACAATCCGGACATATCACTGAGCAGGCGCTCGACGTGGACTGTCGCCGAGTGCGTCGGACATGTGGCCAGTGAGCCGGCGCGCTACCTCGACCTGGCCAGCGGTGCGGCCGCGTGGCCGAGTCGGCCTTCGGATCTCAAAGACATCTACGCCAAGCAGATCGCCAACCTCACTACGCGTGACGTCCGCAAACTTGCCGACAGACTGCTCGACGACCTCGAGGAGTTGCTGCATCTGGTCAGCCACTTTGGCGCGCGGGTGCCGGTCATGGCCGTCGAGGGTGATCGTCGCGGCGTTCGCGCCGACTCCGCACTCGGCATCCTGATCGGCAAGATGACCGTCCACGGACACGACATCGCGCGGGCCGTCGGGACACACTGGGATCTCGATCCCGACATCGCACCGCTCGTCGCTCGGGGTCGACACCAACTCTTGCCTTGTTGGATCGATCACCTCACAGAGCCTTCGCCCGACGCCACCTACGAGGTCCGCTTTCGCGGCACCGACGAACGCTTCGTCTACCAGTTCACCGACGGACATTTGGAGATCAATCCCGGCGAGCACGCCGACCCCGACCTGTACGTCAGCGTCAAGCCGGCGGCGGGCGTACTCATCGGCTACGGCCGTTTGTCACCCATTCGCGCTCTGCTGACGGGGCGAGCCATGGCCTGGGGTCCCAGTCCATGGCTCGCGACTCACCTGGTCAAGCGGTTCGCGCCGCTTGATTCGTGACACGACCACCGCGCTGCTGACCGCGTCCCTGCATGTTGGAACCCTGCTGTCCACGCGACTGACCGCCGCGTCCCTGACCCGAGCTGCGTTGGCCCGAGCCGCGTGCACCCGAGCCGTTTCGGCCCGAGCTCTCGTGTCCTGAACCGCGCTGGTCCGAGCCGCGCGAGCTCTGCTGGCCGCGTGCATCGCGCTGGCCGCTGCCACGGCGGCGCGACCCGCTCGAGCCGGGACGGCCGCGTCCACCCGCAGCACCCTGCCGGGGTCGCCCTGCCGGACGAACGGGCTCTGCCGTGGGCTCGACGCGCTCGGCTCGCTCGCCGACCAAAGAGTCGACCTCCGACGACGCCGGGCGCACCCGGACGGGCTTGACCTTGATGGCCGCCTTGCCGAGCAGTCCCGCAACGTCGCGACGCTGATCGGGCAGGCACAGGGTCACGACATCACCGGCGTTGCCCGCACGTGCTGTACGGCCTGAGCGGTGCAGATATGCCTTGTGCTCTGCAGGCGGGTCGACGTGGACGACGAGCTCGATGTCGTCGACGTGCACACCGCGCGCAGCGACGTCGGTCGCCACGAGCACGCGCACGCCACCCTCTCCGAATGCCTTGAGGTTGCGATCGCGCTGCGGCTGAGAGAGGTTGCCGTGCAGATCGACGGCGGGGATGCCGTCGGCCGTCAGCTTCTTCGCGAGTTTGCGAGCCTGATGCTTGGTACGTGTGAACAGGATTCGACGTCCCGCTCCCGAGGCGAGCTCGGCGACCATGGCGTTCTTGTCGGCGTGCTCGATCTCGAAGACGTGGTGGGTCATGGCCTCGACGGGCGAGGTGGCCTCATCGACCGAGTGCATCGTCGGATTGTGGAGGAAGCGCTTGGCCAGCTTGTCGACACCGCGGTCGAGAGTGGCGGAGAAGAGCATCCGCTGACCGTCGGACGGCGTCGCTGCGAGGATTCGCGTGACACCGGGAAGGAAGCCGAGGTCCGCCATGTGATCGGCCTCGTCGATGACCGTGATCTCGACGTTGTCGAGACGCACGATGCGTTGCTGCATCAGGTCTTCGAGACGACCGGGGCATGCGACGACGATGTCGACGCCGCGCCCGAGTGCCTGCTCCTGACGTGCCTGCTTCACTCCACCGAAGATGGTGGTGACCGTGAGGCCGACCGCCTTCGCGAGCGGCTCGACCGCCGTGGCGATCTGCGTCGCGAGTTCGCGAGTCGGGGCGAGGATCAGTCCGGTGGGCGCACCAGGGACACGGTCGACGTCGAGCTCGGCGAGCCCGGCAACGAGCGGGATCGAAAACGCAAGTGTCTTACCGGAACCGGTACGGCCACGACCGAGCACGTCACCGCCGTCGAGAGTGGCGGGCAGCGTGTCGACCTGGATGGGGAATGCCTCGGACTTTCCGTCCGCGACAAGTACTTTCACGATCTCGGCGGGGACACCGAGTTCGGCAAATCTGGTCATTGAGGTATCTCTCTAATGCTCAACAGCACTCGAGGACCCGTTGGGCCGGTGTGCTGTGGTGGCGAAATCGCGGGTGCGCGAAGTCGTTTCGCCGTATGAAGTCAAAGAGCGGAGGTCGACCCCTATTTGTGTCGGGGGACCCGCCGCGAGAATTGCGATCTACGACGCGTCGGCGATGCCGTGGCATGCCAATAGCTACACCGTACGCGACCATCGACAATGCGGTCGAATCAAGGTGAGCACGCTCACGTCCCGGTCCGCCCCGATTGGCGCCCGTCGGACCTCAGAAAGCCTCGCTGACCAGCACCGCGAACGTCCCGGGCTCGAGGGCGTCGAAGACGTGGTCGGCGTCGCCGGGATAGGAGATGAAGTCGCCGGGGGCGAGTTCGACGGGGTCGTCGGTCGGACCGACCAGCGCCCGACCGGCACAGAGCACGACATGCTCGACCACGCCGCGCGCATGGGGTCGCGACACCTTCGCCTCCCCCGGTTCGGCGCGCAGCAAGAAGATGTCGCGCCGCGAGGACGGGGACGCCGCCGACAGGAGCGTCGAAATGTACTCGGCTGTCGCGGAGGGAATGGCCGGGCCGTCGCCGAACCTGATCACCTCAACACGACGCGGTGGAGTGTCGACGAGATCGGAGAACGTGAGGCCGAGCGCCTCACTCAACGCCCACACCGTCTCGATGCTGGGGTTGCCAAGACCCTGCTCGAGCTGCGACAACGTGGATTTTCCGATGCCTGCCCGACGCGCGAGCTCGCCGATCGAGAGCCCGACGCGGGCGCGCTCTCGCTTCAGTGCCGCGGCGATGATCGCCGTCGGACCCGATGACGCGGCGTCGACGGGCACATCTCCGCCGGCGCGGCCGAGATGGTCGGCGCGATCATCGTTCGACGAATCGTCCGGGTGTTCATCTTGACGAACAGGTGTCATGTGTCCATTATATTGTTCATGCGTTCGTCATGGGAAACACTCGGCTATGACACGCTGCGGAGCGTCGCAGTGATGTCGCTATCGGTGTTCGTCATCGGGTGCTCCTACGGAGTGGCCGGACACAGCGCCGGTCTGAGCTGGTGGCAGATCCTGACCATCGCCTGCGTCGTGATGGCGGGATCGAGTGAGTTCGTCTTCGTCGGCATCCTCGCCACCGGTGGGCTGCCGATCGTCGGCGCGCTCGCCGGGCTGCTCGTCAACACCCGAAACCTCGGGTACGGACTGTCCGTCGGACCGTATCTCGGCTCGGGCGTGCGCCGCCTGATCGGTGCGCACATGGTGAACGACGAGACCGCGGCCCTGACCGCAGCAGCCCCCAACGCCGAACAGGGGCGGGCGGCTTTCCTCTGGTGCGGCATCGGGGTTCTGGTGTCGTGGCCCGCCGGCTCAGCTGTGGGTTCTGCTGCGGGACAGATCATCTCGAGTCCCGAAACGCTCGGACTCGACGCCGCGTTCCCCGCACTTCTCGGCGCACTCGCGATCTCGGCCCTGCGGGCCCACCGATCCGAGCGCGGGAGCCTCGGCGCCTCCCTGATCGTCGGCGCGGTGATCGCCGTTGCCGCAACGCCTTACGTTCCGTCGGGAGTACCGGTACTGCTGGCTCTCGCAGGCCTCCTCGCCGGCGCGCGACTCCCCCGCCGCGACCCCGCCGAGCGTGCGCTCCCTGCCGCCGACTGTGCGGACCAGACCGCCGACCGTGCGGCCCAGACCGCCGACCGTGCACTCCCTGCCGCCGACCGTGCGCCCCGGACCGCCGACCGTGCGCTCCCTGCCGCCGACCGTGCGGCCTGGTCCACCGAGAGTCGCGTTCGGGCAACAGATTCAGCAGTGAGCGCCCCATGACGCACGGCACGCAACTCTTCATCGCCGTCGCGGTGTTGGCCGCGGGCACCTACGCCCTGCGGCTCGCCGGACCCCTGCTGCGTTCGCGAATCACGGTGTCGGACAGAGTACGTTCGGTCATCGACCGCGCGGCTCTGGTCCTACTCGTCGCCGTCGCCGCGACCGGAGCACTGTACGCCGGGCAGGATCTCGCCGGGTGGGCACGTCCGGCGGGGGTCGCGGCCGGAGTGATCGCCGCTGCACTCAAGGCACCTCTGATCGTCGTCATCCTGCTGGCTGCGGGAGTTGCGGCGGGGCTGCGTGCCGCAGGGATCTCCTGAGTTTGGTCGTCACGTCGACTTCACCCCAACATGACGGGTAACCGCCACAAGGGTGCGTGCGGCTCCAACTGCCACTGACGCACTGCATTCAGACGGATGATGCGCGTGGTCCCGAGAATCAACAGGCCGGCCAAGGGGAGCTCCGCCAAGAACGCCGTGAGCAGTGACACCCACCGGTCGTCCGGTGCGGCGGTCATGATGTCGAACCAGGCATCGCAGATGAGCAGCACCCCGGTGGTGAAACCCGCGAGCACCAGCAATTGCCTGCGCATGATGCCCAGGACCGCGGTCGCCGCCATCATCGCGACCAGCAGAACGTCGAAGCCGATCCACGTGACCGACCAGTTGTGCGCCACGTAATCGACGGGAAGCGTGAACCCCAGGAACACGATCCACGGGATCAGCGCGATCGCCCCGCCGGCCATCAGCCCGATACGCACCGCACGCAGACGGTTCACGACGACCGGACTAGGCGCGACGTCGTCGAGCGGCCGCGACAGTCTGGCGATCAACGCTCGACGTTCGTCGACGGTGAGTCCCGCAATCACGTCGTCGGACAAGACACTCTGCGTCATGGCAATCGTCTCCCTGCGTGCACGGTCCAGTCTTACCCTTCCGCGCAGGAAAGCTGCACGCTCCGGGATGGACTGAGCCGTGCGGGAGACCGCCAATTGTGACTACACGTCTGGGAGGTGACTCCTGCCAGACCCGAGAACTGCGCCGCCTGAGCTGTCTGTGGTGGAGGCAATCCGAAGGAATTACTAAACTACGTAGCCTTCGCCCCCACTCTGAAAATGAGGACGGCGGTGGCGGCGGCGCATCGAGGTGTCGGCGTCGGCATTGAAAGGGATGTCTTCAGGTGACCCGACGGCCGAGATGCGCTTGATGATGCGCAATCAGAACGCGGCGCGGGATGTGCTGCGTGATGTCAGCATTGCGTATTGCCGACAACTCCGACCAAGGGCTCGACTGATGGTGGTGAACGCGTGGTATACGCCGCTGGCGCCGATTATCGGGCGGGATGACGATGTCGTGGTGTCGACGACCGGCACACCACGCTGATGTCGGTCTTCCAGTGGAGTTAATCACTGCTCGACGAGTCCGAGCGCATCCTGCTCCGCAGGCTCTCATTGTTCGTTGGCGGTTTCGACATCGACGCGGCGGCGGGTGTGCTGGCCGCGGCCGGATGTCCAGTCGACGACGTAGAAGATGCGCTGGCCAGACTAGTGGAGCAGTCGTGGGCGCTGGCGTGACCGCTGCGTGGCGTGACACCCCCCCTCAACCGAAGCAGGTCACGGAGAGAGGCCGGAAGATTACAACCTCGTCCCGAATCTGCCTGACGAGTATGGCTGCGAAGTAAGATTCTCGGCATGATGAGCCTCGACGATCTAGTAAACGATCTATACGACGCTAAAGAGGACTCTTGGGAGGCGGCGCGCCGGAATGCTGAGACTTTTGTCAGGCAAGCGACTCGATTGGCCGACCCAGACGACCGCTACCTTTACTCCGTAACGTCAAGAATTAAGCGACCTGAACGCGCTCTTCAAAAGATCGAAATGAAAATTGACAAGAAATCACTGAAACGACCTACCGACCTAACCAGTGTCGAGAATTCTATCAGCGATTGGGTCGGCGTAAAGGTTGCTTGTAACACCACCGCAGATGCCAAGTCTCTAATTAGCATTATCGAAGAAAACTGCGGTAAAGCAAACTATCCAGAGTTTTCAAAGAATGGCGACGGCAGTAACGATATTGTAGACTACATAAATAATCCGAAAGACTCGGGATATCGCGCCTATCATGCCGTGGTGCTTTTTCATAGCTTTGTTGATGCTAAGTTATGTAACGTGCGAGCCGAGATTCAAATTAAGTCTCGCCTACAGGACGCTTGGGGTGAACTCACACACGACACATCTTATAAATCGAATGACAACAACACTGTTGAATCACACGCTGCCACCGCAAAAAGCATGGCGGAAATGCTGGTTGCCGTCGACAAACTCGCTACAGACCTAGCCAGGGAAGTTACCTACGATGCCGCCCCTCCGGGAGATACAGGTTCCCCTACGGAAAAAGAGGACGAGAATCACGACGACGAACGGGAACAGCAGGAGATTGTAACTGTATTCCATCTAGATAAGCGGTATGCACTTGCGCGCGACGAATCTGGTGAGGTCGGGTTGATTCGCGCTCTTTGGGTTCGCGACCTCCTAGCTGACGACGGTACGATTGAGCCAAATGAACGGATTGATGTTGACGACCATCTCGAAATAGGTCAGCAACTGCTCGTGGACGCCTTTGAGGATAACGACAATTTGTTTTTCGATCCGGTCAGTCTCGAGCATCCTAGTGATAGGTAGCCAAACTCCGACGATCGGAACCCCGATCTGGACCGTTAGGCCGCTCGTTCCGAAATGAGTAAATAGTCGTCGCGTCGAATGTCGCTGCTCCTGGTAACGATCGTCGCACTAACCTACGTGGACTTAAATCTGTCGCGCTGGCACTGCTCCCACAAGGTCACGCCAGAGGTCGGCTCGCGGTAGGCCGGTGCAGTCAGATGGCGGACGCACGCCTCGCATAGCGCGATCGACCCAATGTGCCTTTGTGGTCGACCCGGAAGAAGTCATCGCTGACGCGCTGGACCGCCACAGAACACGCGAGTTGGCACAAGTATTGCGCCCCCTTCGGCATTTCGGCACTAGATATTGTGCCGATCGTTCTATTTGTGTACTGGCGCGGGTATCAGCTCGCGGTCGAGTCCGAAGCGGAAGAAGGTGAAACAAACGGCTAGCAACAAGACTTGCAATCCTCTGGGGGGCGGTAGCAGTTCGAAGGGCACAAGCGCCCGGAGCGCCATCACCGGCAGGTACGTGAAGCCGTCTACGGCGGCACGTCACGCATCACCGTATTCGAGCGTAGGAAGTGACGTCAGGTGGTGAGGTAGTCATCTTTCTTGGGGAACACCTGCCTCGAAGTAAACACATCAGCCCTCGTCACTCAGGCGGAGCGGATGTGATTCCAAAAGCGCGCTCTCGCTATGCCCTCGGGATCCTGGCGCGGATACGACGAGACCCCCTTGCTCCTACTCCATCGCAGGTAGAGGGGGTCTCTTGGTGGTGGAGCTAAGGGGAATCGAACCCCTGACCTACTCGATGCGAACGAGTCGCGCTACCAACTGCGCCATAGCCCCTGGTGATCACTGCGTGACCAGCCGTAGGACACTCTAGCAGTCGGCGCGGGGAAGGTCACAAACGCCTCGTCGACGTGGCAGCAGACGTGGATCGAACCGACTTTCGGTTAGGCTGCAATCCGTGGCCACGATGTCCGATACAGAACTCGCAACTGCCCTCAACCGCGCGATCGGCATCATCAATCCGATCCTCGACGCACTCGCCACGTCGGATCCGCTGGGTATCAAGGCCAGCACCTTCGACGACGACCCGCAGGAGCGTTCCCGGCTCGACAAGCTTCGCCACGTCGTCGCACACGGCCTTGACGTGGCCGATTGGCCGGGCACCCACGGATGGTCGGAGCTGTCGCTGGAGCAGCGCGCCAAGTGGTGGGTCAATCGCATCGGGGCGCTCAACACCGTCGCCGTCTCCTACCCTGGCGTCTTCGGTGCGTGGGCGAAAGCGCTACCACTGACCAGCGCGCTCGGCTACGCCAATCAGGCCATCGTCCTCACCGCGGTCGCCCGCGAGTACGGGGTCACCGACCGCAATGATCAGGTGCACCTCCTGGCGTCAGTCCTCAGCGACAGAGAACTGAGTGCGGACGCGGCGGCAGACACCGATCCGTTCGCAGACGAGTCGTCGGGAAAGAAGCGTCGCGGGTGGTCGGTGATCAGTGGATTGTGGGAGGTCGCGCAGATCCTGCGGAAGCTCAACGACGAACTCGATCGTCGACCCGGACCACCCAAGCTCCTCGGAATGCTCAGTTACATCCCGGTCGTCGGCGCGCCTATCACCTACGTGGGCGAGAGATTTGCGCTCCGCCGTGCGGTTGCTGACACCACCAAGTGGATCAAGAACCACCCTGATGCGATCAGCGTCAGCCAGCAGCAGCCCGACGGAAGTCGTCGTCCTCACGCATGACCCGACGCCGCTGGAACGGCGGGATGTGATCGAAGATCGGGTCCTCGTCGTCGATCTCGACGACAACGGCACCGCCCGGCCTCCGCATCTGGGGTGCCGGTTCGACCACCGGGACGAACTGCGGTGCAGACATCTCGCGGCGTCGACGTTCTTCGTCCTGGCGGCGTTGGCGCGCCATACGGGCCGCACGCTGCGCGCGTAGCCGCTGCTCATTGCGGACAGCGCTGCGCAGGTACGCGAGGTAGGCCGCCAGCATCACGACGGTGACACCCGTCGCGACCCAGCCGACCGGCCCGAGAACGACGCCGAGCACGATAGCGACGAGCACGAGTGTCAGCAGCGCGATGGCCACCCGCTGACGCTCGCGGTACCGGATCTTCCTGTCTCGTTCCTCGAATGAGGTCCCCGAGCGCCTAGCATCGCGTGTGCGGCCACGGTTGACGGGCTTCGCAACCTCCGGTTCGGCTGCAGCAGCGGGCTTTTCGCGCGGCTTGGCATTCTCGTAGCCGTCGACGTCGTCGAGGAAGTCGTCGTCTGCGTCATCCTCGAGGTCGTCGCCGTAGTCGGCGTCATCGTAATCAGCGTCGTCGTCGAACTCATCGACGTCGTCCTCTGCGTCGTACTCGTCGACCGCGTCATATTCGTCGTCGGAGTACTCGTCCTCGAAATCGTCGTCGTACTCCTCATCGAGGTCGTCGTCATACTCGTCATCGGCCTCGTATTCGTCATCGGCCTCGTACTCGTCCTCGAGTTCCGCGCTGTCATCGCGGTTGTCGACGTCGTGCTCGACGTCCGAGTCGCCTTGGAGCTCAGCGTCGTCGGAGTCCGTGTCTGTGGTGTCACTGCTGTCGTCGGCATCGATTTCGACATCGACGACATCGTCCGCCGAGTCGGAAACGTCGTCGACATCCTCGGAGTCGATGAGTTCACCGGTTACCGCGACGTCATCCGATTCGTCGGCATCGTCGAGGTCGGCATCGCGATCGTCGACGTCGGTCTCGCCTTCCGCCGCTGAATCCGCCGTTGGCGCGTGCACTCTGGCACCTGTCGCTCGCTTGATGGTTGCGCGGCGGGAGGTCGGGGCGTCGTCGGACTCGATCGTCAAGTCATCCACCTCGGTCTCATCCACCCCGGTCTCATCGGCGTCGGTCTCGTCCAGAACGGCCGTCGCAGTGCGGGTCGTCGAACGCGATGAGCGCCTCGACGTCCATGAGGGGTCGTGTGGGTGTGCACCCGCGGAGCGTCGCGACGTCGCCGACCGTGCTTTGGTTCCGCCACGGTGCAGCAGCCGCGTCATACGTGCCGCTTCGGTCGACTTGCGCATCTGGGGCCGACCCTTGATGACCATGGGGACGAGGACGAAAAGCCACACCACGACGAGGCAGACCCACAGCACGGAGTTCGGCATTCGACCTCTCCCTTCACTGACTCTGGTTACACCGGACCACCCAACAATTTAGGTGCGGATCCCGCGCGAACTGCGCAGACGCGCCGGACGCCGGGCAGATTGCCCTGATTCATACGGCTTTCTCAGCCAGCGCGCCGCGGTGCCGTCAACGGGGAACCCGGTGCCCTCGGCGTGAAACCCGGTGCCGCCGACGCGGAAACCGATGCCGTCGACGCGGAACCCGGTGCCGCCGACGGGGAACCCGGTGCCGCCGACGGGGAACCCGGTGCCGCCGACGCGAAACCCGGTGCCCTCGCCGCGAAACCCGATGCCCCGGAGCCCTAACCGGCGACGAAGCGCGCGTCGACGGAGACGGCGATGTGAATGTCCTCGGCCCGCAGTTCGAGAGTCGGCGCGGCACCGCCCGCGGCGGGCGCACCGGTAACCATCATGCGACTCATCGGTTCAGCCGAGTTCGAGAGCATGTCCGGGTCGGCGAGTTGGATCGCCCGCACCGGTCCACGACCGACCGCGTCGGCGTAGGCCTGTGCTTTGGCGACGGCATCGTCGACGGCCTGCCGACGGAGATCCCTTTCGTGCTCGAGCCGCCCCTCGTCGGTGACGTCCCAGCGCACACCGCCGACATCGACTCCCTCGACGGTGGCCCACGTGTCGATGAACGTGCCCAGCTCGTCGAAGTCGACGAACTCGGTTCGCACACGGATTTGCGTGACGTACAGCAACTCTCGCGGCTTCCCCTTGGGGTCGACAGGGCGGTACGACCACACGTGCACCGACTCGCTGTGCCACTTCGACACCGCTCCCCGCTCGTCCAGGTCTGTCAGCGACTCGGCGATCCGCGCCTGTACCTCCACGGCGTCGGTGTACACCGTCTCGCGGTCGGGGCCGGAGAAGTCGACCGACAGCGACAGCAACGCACGCTCGGGCGGGTAGCTGCCGCGAGCGTTGCCGCGAACCACGATCTCCAGTAATTCCGACGCACCACGTGTTGACTCGGCCATACCGTGACCCTACCCAGGCGGGCGGCGGCTACAGGAAGCTCGCGCGTCCGGACCGCACCAGGCGCTCCACCGCGCCCTCCGGGATCTCTTCGGCGGTCAGCGCGAACAGGATGTGATCGCGCCAGCGCTTGTTGACGTCCATGTAGCGTTCGAGAAGACCTTCACGCCGGAAGCCCAGCTTGGTCAGCACCGCCTGCGACGCCGCATTCGACGGCTGGACGGTGGCCTCGAGGCGATGC
>NZ_BAFB01000001.1 GCF_000248075.1 Gordonia otitidis NBRC 100426
GCACACAACGCAACAGAGCTCGATGCGGCGATCAACCTCGCCCTCCGCTACGACGACGTCGTGGTGATCGAGGAGTTCGTCTCGGGCCGCGAGGTCGAGGTGGCAGTGCTCGGCAACGAGCATCCCGAGACGTCGGTACCCGGCGAGATCCGCCCGGGCAGCGAGTTCTACGACTACGAGGACAAGTACGTCACCGGCGCAGCCAAGCTGGTGATCCCGGCACCGCTGAGTGAGGAGGCGACGCGCGAGGTCCGTGAGCTCGCCGCCGCGACATTCCTCGCGATGCGGTGTGCGGGCATGGCCCGCGTCGACTTCTTCTACGAGGAGTCCGGCCGCGGCTGGCTGCTCAACGAGGTCAACACGATCCCGGGATTCACCCCCGGCTCGATGTACCCGAAGCTCTGGGAGGCCAGCGGCATCGCGTATCCGGACCTGATCGACCGCCTGGTCACCCTCGCGCTGGAAGCGCACCGTCGGCGCGTCGGGTTCTCGACGGAGCACTGAGGGGCGGGTTACCGGCCCCGGGGCGCGGGGACTGCGCGGCGTCGACCAGGGTGCCTGCGACGGGCGGCGGTGCAGGGGGTGAGGGGCAGGCGGTTGCCGCGCAGAAACTAGGGGAAGGGCTCCTTCCCCGGGTTTCGTACCCTTCCCCGCGAAACTTCACGCGGGAACGTCGGGAACCAGGGGAAGAGCTCCTTCCCCGGGTTCCGCACCCTTCCCCGCGAAACTTCACGCGGAAACGTCGGGAACTAGGGGAAGGGCTCCTTCCGCGACTTTTTGCGCGCCCGCCTCCTGACCACAGACAGCGAAACACCCCCTCACCTGTGCAGATGAGGGGGTGTTCCTGGCGGTGGCGGAGGGATTTGAACCCTCGGTACGGGGTTACCGCACACAGCATTTCGAGTGCTGCACCTTCGGCCGCTCGGACACGCCACCGCGGAAGACTGTACCGCAGCTGGCGTCTGACACTAAATCAGCAGGTCAGCGGAGGGTGGCAGCTCGAAGCGCAACGCTCAGTGGCCGGTGAGCTTGTCCTTGATGTTCTCGACGCCGTCCTTGACCTTGTCGGCAACCTCAGAGACCTTCTGCTTGCCCTCGGCAACAGCCTGGTCGCCCTTGCCCTCGTCCTTGAGGTCGTCGTTGTTGGTCAGGCTGCCAACGGCTTCCTTGCCCCGACCCTTGAGCTCTTCTGCCTTGTTCTGAGCATCATCACTGGTTGCCATAGAACTCTCTCCTTCGCGTGTGCGAACCAGAGCGCGGTTTTCGCAGCTCCTGAAATCCACCGTACACATCATCGAAGTGGCAGTGACAGATCTGAATCCCTGGACTCAGAACTCTCTCACCGATCGGGATGGCGTCCGACGTGCAGGGACGCCGAAAAACGGAGCCAGGCTACCGTCTCAGTTTCCGAGCAGTTTGCCCTTGAACTCGTCGAACTTCTCTTTCGCTGTGTGCAAGGTCTCCTGCACCTTCTCGTTGTCGGCAAGCTCGCCCAGCTTCTCCTTGGCCGTGCCGACGGCATCCTGCACCTTCTCGCTCTCGGTGAACTCGGTGAACTTCTCCTTGGCCGTGCCGACGGCGTCCTGCACCTTCTCGTTCTCAGTGAACTCGGTGAACTTCCCCTTGACCGTCTCGACGGCCTCGTTGATCTTGTCGCTCGATTCAGACATGGTCTCGACTCCTCGCCATGCAGAGCCGGATGCTCCGCGCTCGATTACCAACCTGCCACAGCGGGTCGACGCTGTCTCTGGGTGAAGACCCTGAGTGCACAGATCGGGACGTAAGACCTCACGAATCGACACGCAGAGCGTCGACGATGGCCTCGAGGTTTCGTTCGAACCGCTGCTCACGGTCCCCGAAGAGGATCTTTCCAGCCTCGACAACGAGGGGGACGTCGTCGCCGAGCATCGCGGTCCGCTCCGCCAGCGAGTAGCGCGGCTCGCCGGACTGTAGCCGCTCCTGCTCTTCGATGACGAACCCGACGACGAAGGCGGTCACGAATTCGATTGCACGAACCGCCTTTTCGAGTGCAATCCCCGAGTCGACGATCTGCTCGAGCCACGGTTCCTGCGCGCGGAGCACGTCGGGGTCGGTCAGCCGCGTTCCGCTGAACGTCCGCGCACCGTCGCGATGCGCGAGGTACTCCCGACGGAGCACGCGCGCATAGGCCGCCACCGAGTCCGGCCACGCCTGCATCGGTTGATCGCGCAGTCGATTGATGACCCGACGCTGTATCTCGGTGCCCATCTCATCGAGCAGCGTCTGTTTGTTCTCGACATGCCAATAAAGCGCAGGCGCCTTCACCCCCAACCGCGTCGCCACCGCGCGAACTGTGACCGCGTCGATCCCCTTCTCGTCGAGTAGATCCAACGCTGCTTGCACGATGTCGGCGCGGGTCAACCCCTTGGCTCGTCCTGGCGGCACGGTTGACAGCTTAACAAAGTTAAGGGACGCTTGAGGCGTATCTGATTTAACTAAGTTAAGGAGAGCAGCCATGAGAGCAGCGATCATCAGCGAAGCCGGGCAGACACCAACGCGGGGAACATTCGACGAACCGCAGGTCAGCGAGGGAACCGAGCTCTTCGAACTCGTCGGCGCGGGTCTGCACCAGGTCGTTCGGTCACTCGCATCTGGGCGCCACTACGGCAGTTCCGGCGTCTATCCGCAGGTGCCGGGCATCGATGCGGTCGTCCGATGCGCCGACGGCTCGCTGCGGTACACAGGCCGTGTCGCGGCACCGTGGGGGACGATGGCCGAGCGGATGGCAGCGCAGGCCGGGTTCCCGGTCCCGGCCCACGCAGATCCCCTCGCGGTCGCCGCCGGGGTCAATCCCGCGGGTTCGGGATGGCTTCCGCTGCGCGCTCATCTCGATGCGCGCGGCGCGCTGGGCACGGTGCTGATCCTCGGCGCGACCGGGATGTCGGGTCGGCTCGCAGTACAGAGCGCGCGACTCCTCGGAGCCGAACGCATCATCGCGGCAGGACGTAATCAAGCAGTTCTGAGCACCCTGCAGGCACCCGACGTCGAGGTCGTCGGACTCGACGTCGACGACCCCACCGACGCACTGGCTGCGGCGATCTCCACGTCGACGCCCGATCTCGTCCTGGACTACGTCTGGGGCCCGGTCGCCGAAGCAGCGTTCGCGTCGCTGGGACGTCGGGGTCTGCACGACGACGACGCCCAGATCTCGTACGTGCAGATCGGTTCCCTTGCCGGCGCCGACGCCTCAGTTCCGTCGAGCCTGTTGCGCTCACGGAACATCACGGTCTCCGGTAGCGGAGCGGGATCGGTGACGGCAGCACAGCAGATGCGTTCGATCCCCGCGGTCATCGACGCGATCGCCTCGGGAGACCTTCAGGTGCCCTACGTCGGGTTTGGGATCGACGACATCGAGAAGGCGTGGTCGTACGCCGGACCCGAGCGGGTCGTCGTCACACTCTGACAGCGTCACAGCCTGACAGCACTGCGATGCGCGATCGGCGCCCGACGTGGGAGACGATCAGCCGTCGCGACGAGTGTCGAAGAAACCGATCATCAGCTCCCGACATTCCGTTTCGCGCACCCCACCACGCACCTGTGGCCGGTGCGTCAACCGCGGGTCACGCACCACGTCCCACAGCGACCCGACGGCACCTGTCTTCGGTTCCCACACCCCGAAGACCAGTGCGTCGACGCGGGACAGCGTGATCGCGCCCGCGCACATGGTGCACGGCTCGACGGTCACGGCGAGTGTGCAGCCGGGCAGTCTCCATCCGTCGCCGTAGGCGTGGGCAGCAGCGCGCAGGGCGAGGATCTCGGCATGGGCGGTCGGGTCGGCGTCGAGCTCGCGACGATTTCCGGCCCGCGCCAGTTCGACGCCCGCGGGATCGAAGACGACCGCACCGATCGGGACGTCGTCGGGTCCGGAGGATTCGACTGCCGCAGCAAGCGCTTCGCCGATCATCTGATCCCACACGACGGGCCCCCAGTCGACGTCGCGGTGTCGCTCCATGAATGCCCGTCCCGTCCGTCGGACGACTCAGTGACCCAGCGAGTCGAGCACCTTCGCCAATTCGTCGGCGAAACCGAGTCGAGCGGCGATCATCCCGATCTGCTCGTCGGCGTAGAGATCGGTGTCGCCCACGATCACCCCCATCACCGCGTCCGGTAATCCGAGGTCGGAGAGCACGCCCAGGTCGCCTTCCTCCCAGGGGTCGATGTCGTCGAGCTCGTCGTCGTCGAGGTCGGGGACGTCGACGTTGATGGCGTCGAGCACGTCGGCGGCGATGTCGTAGTCGATCGCGGCGGTCGCATCGGAGATCAACAGTCGGGCACCGCCCGGTGCGGGACGGACGACGATGAAGAACTCGTCGTCGATGTCGAGGAGTCCGAAGATGGCGCCTGCGGCGCGGAGTTCACGGAGTTGGGTCTCGGCGGCAGACAGATCGCTCAATGCAGAAGCGTCGAGTGCTTTGACTTTCCACACGGCGTCCTCGCGGACCACGGCTACCGCGAAGCCTTCGATGTCGTCGTTCGCTTGCTGCTTGTTGGAGCCCGAAACCCCAGCGCCGGCACCTGCCATGACGCTCACGGTAGTCCAGAAGTGACGCCCGCCCCAATCCCCTCCCGACTCCGACCGTCCGGCACCCTCACCACGGCGGCCGACGAGCCCGATGTGCGAATCTGGACGTTGTGACCGCAGACAGCCACGACAGCAGCTCGCAGACCAGTCCGGAATCGCAGACGCCCGCCGACGAACGTCGACCGGTCTGCATAGTCGGCCTCGGACTGATCGGCGGGTCGCTCATGCAGGCGCTGGCCGCGGCGGGGCGGGACGTCTACGGATACAACCGATCGACGACGACGGTCGACGCTGCGCTCGGCGCCGGATACGACGCCTCGACCGACCTGGTGTCGACGCTGCGCCGCGCAGCAGACGACGACGCGCTCATCGTGTTGGCCACGCCGGTCACCACGATCGATCCGCTGCTGAGTGCCGTCGCACAGACCGCGCCGGACTGCCTGCTCACCGACGTGATCAGCGTGAAGCAGGCGGTGGCCGAAAAGGTCTCGCGCCTGCATCCGCATGCGCGCTACGTCGGCGGGCACCCGATGGCCGGAACGAGCCGCTCAGGATGGACAGCCTGCAATCCGACCCTGTTCGGTGATGCGATGTGGATGGTCACCACCGAGGATCACACCGATCCCGCCGACTGGACCACTGTCGCGCGACTCGCGCTCGAGGTGTCCGCCGTCGTGGTGCCCGCAGCACCCGACGCACACGATCGGGCCGTCGCGGCGATCTCCCACGTTCCGCACCTACTGGCAGCAGACACCGCGGCTGTCGGCGCGGGAGAGAGCAACCTCGCGCTGCGTCTCGCAGCGGGCAGCTTTCGGGACGGGACACGGGTGGCCGCGACCGAGCCCGCTTTGCAGCGGGCGATGATCGAGGCGAACGACGTGGCAGTCCTCAATGCGCTCAGCGAGGCGATCGACCGGCTGACCCAGGCACGCGACGAGCTACGCGACTCGGGAAGCGTCGCAGCCCTGATCGACGACGGCCACCGCGCTCGCATGGCCTACGAGGAGATGGCTGCACGCGGTCGGGAGCCGATCGTCGGAGTCACCGTCGGCGCGCACGGCTGGGCGTCGGAGATGCGGAGACAGGCGCACGAGGGCAGGGTCTGGCTGGGTTGACCACCGAGCCCGCGGTGGTTTCGACGGTCACAGCCAGCCGCCGCTCATCGAGCAGGCCGCCACCGAAGCGAGCAGCCGTGCCGACATCACACCCGTTCGGCGAGTCCGGAGTAGTTCACGACGAAACCGTTCTCGTCGACGGTGATCTTCGCCGTGGCGACCGGCGAGACGACGTCGATGCCGTCGGGCCCAGACGTATAGTGCATCCGCGCGGGCTTCACGTCGCCTTCGGGCAGGTAGACGTAGGCCACCGGGATGTCGATGTCGGTCGGCTCAGTGCGCATTCCGAATCGACGGATGGGCAGCGCGTTGAACATCGGCGACATGGCGAGGTCGACGTCTTGCGCGCCGTCGAAGTCGCTGCGGATCGTGTCTCCGTCGGTGCGCACGAGCCACAGGTTCTCGTCGTCGTGGGAGAGACCGAGCTGGCTCTCGCCGCTCTCCCGAAGCAGATGGATCGAGAGTCGTTTGGTCACTCCGACCTCGTTGGTGATCAGCTCGTAGGAGGCGGAGAACGCCTCACTCTCGTCCGTGGCGGCCGCGATGATCCGACCGTATGCCTTGATACGAAGCCCGGACACGTGCATGCGCACCTGCTCGAGCCGATCGACTCCGACACCGCGCCAGGTGATCATCGTCTTGTACTCCCGCACGGGAGCGGTGTCGACCGCTCCGCCGCTCGACGCGGCGTCGTGGTCGGGGGCTGGGGTTGTACTCACGCGTCTACGGTAGCGATCGAGCGGCCCGGGCACACATCGGACGGCGGTCTCCACCACTTCGTTACGGTCACGCGCGGCATGTCGCGGTTCGACGAGTGGACTCGGGACCCACACGATCGGTCGACACGGTCTGCCCGTCGACTCGGATCTCACACGACGCAGAGCTGTTCACCCCGGCGAGAACCAGCAGGCGCAACGGCGCCGACCCGGCGGTGAACTCGAGATGCCACGTCGGAGGCGGGGTGAACTCGCTGCGCAATCCGACGTCGTCGACGTAGAGGATGGTGCCGCTGCCCTCGATGGTCGCGTCGTAGGTCACCGCTCGCCCCGTCGTGTCGCTGTCGCGCGGTGCTCCGGTGGCGCCCGGCGGTGGCATCGGGTTGCCCGGCTGTTGCTGTCCGTTCGGGATGTCGGGTGAGGTGGGGTCGACGATCGTCAGCGTGGTGGGGGCGTCCTGCGACTGCGCGCTGGATTGGCGAACCAGCGAGAACCCGTAGAAGACGAGCCCGACGACGACCGCGGCGACCAGCGCGAACACCAACCCGACGCCGAACCTGCCTGGCGACTGCGGCTGACGCCGCTGCTCGTCTGGCGCGGCGTCGTCGAATGGCGCGTCCGGGGGCACCGGCGGAGCCGTGCCGTCTCCCGGGTAGTGCATGCCGGCGGGATCGTTCGTCGATTGGGGCCACTCGGCCCGCGAAGTCTGCGTCGTCGAAGGCTGTCGTTGGTCTGGCCGGAAGAGCGGCGTTCCATCGGGGGCGAATCCGAGCGGCGGGTAGAGCCCGGGCATCAGCGGTGCGCGATAGAGGTCTTCGGGCCGCGGCCCCGCCTCCTGCTGTCCCATGCCCTACTCCTGTCTCGCCGACGGTGCGGCCAGCATCACGGCCGTCCCGATTCCGACGATACGGACCGACGCAGACAAGCGACGACCGACCACGGGCATTACCCCAGGTCGGCCGTCGCGTCGAACGCCGTTGTTCGACGTCTCTGCGGTGTGAGCGTCAGCCTGCGGTGTGCGGGTCAGACAGTGTTCTGTACGGGCATGAACTTGAAACGTCCGTCCTCGAAGAGCAGCGGGTAGAGCAGCCCTCCGATGATCCCGCCGACGAGTGGCGCAACCCAGAACACCCAGAGCTGGCCGGGCGCCCCGTTGCCGTTGAAGAATGCGACACCTGTCGAACGTGCGGGGTTGACCGACGTGTTGGAGATCGGGATCGAAATGAGGTGGATGAGGGTCAGCGTTAAGCCGATTGCCAAGGCTCCCATCCCCTTTGGGGCACGGACGTCGGTCGCGCCGAGTACGACTATCAGGAAGAACGCCGTCAGCAGGATCTCCGCGACGATCACCGCGGCGAGTGTGTAGTGGCCGGGACTGTGCTCGGCATACCCGTTGGCCGCCATGTTCCCTTCGCGTGTCCAGCCCGGCTTGCCGGTTGCGATCCCCCACAGCGCCAGACCCGCAAGCAGACCGCCGACGATCTGCGCGACCCAGTACCCCGGGAGGTCACGCCACGGTGTCCGACCGCCCACGCACGCGCCAAGGGTGATGGCAGGATTGAAGTGGGCGCCGGAGATGTGTCCGAGGGCATACGCCATGGTGACCACGGTGAGACCGAAGGCGAGCGCGACGCCGAGATACCCGACGCCGACCTGAATCCTGGTGCCGGTGTCGTCTCCGACGGCAACTTCTTTCGCTGCGAAGATGGCGGTACCGCAACCGCCGAACACGAGCCAGAACGTACCGAACAACTCGGCAGTGATCTTCGCGATGGGTGAGGGCATGGAGTTCCTTCCGTCGTGCGATTCGCGGGGGTTCGAATGTCACATCAGAAACTTGTGCAACTTCAGCAAACACCATTCATCGCCGAGAAACAGCCCTTCGATTCGGAACAGTGACCTCGGCGAGACCGGGCGCAGACCTCCGCGCGGACCCTCTGACTGTGCAATCCACCCCGGGCGACGGCTCCTTCCGCGGGTTTCTTCCCCTTCCCCGCGAAGCAACACGCGGAAACGTCGGAAACTAGGGGAAGAGGCCTTTCCCCTGGTTTTTTCCGCTCCGCTCACGCACAACAAGACACCCCGCTACCTGAGCGAACAGATAGCGGGGTGTCTGCGAAGTGCGCCCGTAGGGATTCGAACCCCAAACCTTCTGATCCGTAGTCAGATGCTCTATCCGTTGAGCTACGGGCGCGTGCGTTATTCAGTTCTCCGCGGTCGAGGCGACTGCGGTGGCGGAGGCGAGAGGATTTGAACCTCCGGTCCCGTTTTAGCGAGACAACTCATTAGCAGTGAGTCCCATTCGGCCGCTCTGGCACGCCTCCTTGGCGGAGTCCTTTCGAACTGCCGAGTGGAAAGGTTACACACGGTGAGTAGTCCGAAGCAAACCGCGAGCTCGCAGAAGCGACGACCTGCACGAATGGCCTTCCGACGACGACACTCCACTCCGATCCTCGACGCTCCGCGCGCTCGCCACCGGAGTCGATTTCGGTCGAGGAAGACCCGCGTCCTACATTTGACGTGTGAGTTTCCGCCTTCGCCTCCATCTCGAAGAACTGCCTGTCTACGTGCCCGGTGCGACGTTCCCCGGTGCCATCAAGCTCGCGAGCAATGAGGTGACGTTCGGGCCGCTCCCCAGCGTCCAGCGGGCGATCGTCGATTCGCTCGGAACCATCAACCGCTATCCCGACAACGGCATGGTCGAGCTGACGGCGTCGCTCGCGAAGCGGTACGGCGTGACCGAGGACGAGATCCAGGTCGGCTGCGGCTCGGTCAGCTTGTGCCAGAACCTCGTGACCGTCACCTGCGAGCCCGGCGACGAGGTGTTGTTCGGCTGGAGGTCGTTCGAGACCTACCCACTGGCGACGCGGCTCGTCGGCGCGGTGCCGGTGCAGATTCCGCTGACCGACGAACTCAGCTACGACCTGCCCGCGATGGCCGACGCGATCACGGACCGCACGCGCCTGATCTTCGTCTGCAACCCCAATAATCCGACGGGGACCATCGTCGACGCCGATAGCCTGCGCACCTTCTTGGCGAAGGTTCCCGCCGACGTGATCGTCGCGCTCGACGAGGCGTACTTCGAGTACGTCCGACCGACGGAGACTCAGGCGTACGACGCGATCGAATTGCATCGCCAGTTCCCGAATCTTGTTGTGCTACGGACCTTCTCGAAGGCGTACGGTCTGGCCGGGCTGCGTGTCGGGTATGCGATCGCACACCCCGAGCTCATCACCGCGCTCGGCAAGGCCCACGTGCCGTTCTCGGTCAACTCCGTGGCGCAGGCCGCAGCCGTTGCCAGCCTCGACGCCGACGACGAGTTGCTCGCACGCACCGAGGCGATCGTCGGGGAGCGCACCAGGGTCGCAGACCGATTGCGCGCCATGGGTTACCACGTCCCGCAGAGCCAGGCCAATTTCGTCTGGATCGAACTCGGTGATTCGACACCCGATTTCGCCGACGCCGCGCGCGATGCCGGTGTGATCATCCGGCCGTTCGCTGGTGACGGGGTGCGTGTGACCGTCACTGAACCCGACGAGAACGACGCCTTCCTGGCCTTCGCAGCGGGCTGGGCCGACGCACAGTCGACCGCCTAGCACGCACAGCCGCCGGCACGAGGCGCACACTCGGCGGCACGTGGCGCTCAGTCGACCGCCTAGCGCGCACAGTCGCCGACACGAGGCGCACAGTCGACGGCACAGAACGCACACTCGGCGGCGCGTGGCGCACTCTCAACGGCACAGGACGCACGGTCGGCGCAGAAGAGCGCCCGGGCGGAGGTCAGTACAGCCCGCGGGAGACCGTCCGCCACGCGGCGGGTAGGTCCTGTTCCCAGTAGGCCCAGGTGTGTGTGCCGATCAGCCGGAAGCCGTCGGTATACGGAACGTTGTTGGCGCGCATCGTCGCGGCGAATTCGAGCGAGCAGCGGTAGGCGCCCAGTTCGAGAGCCGACGACGACGCCGTCACAGCTTCCGGTGGGCCCTCGTCGGGCTCGATGCGCCGCTGCAGGTCGAGCGGGCCGATGGCGCCTGAACCGGCGGACAGGAAGATGTTCTTGCCGCGTAGTGCATCGAGATGCTTGGCGGGATCGTGCGCGTCCCAGCCGGCAGAGCCGAACGGCCCCCACATGTTGGTCGCATCGCCGCCGTCACGTCCGACGGTCGTGCGCACATAGGCCTCGTTGGCCGGTCCCGAGACCGGCGGGCAGCCCGACAGCGAGGCGAGTCCGCTGTAGACCGACGGGTGTCGGATGGTGAGTGCGAACGCCGCCTGCCCGCCCATCGACAGACCGATCACAGCGTTGCGGCCGTTGCCGTCGAACCGCTTGTCGATCAGCGGAGGCAGCTCCTTGGCGAGGAACGTCTCCCACATGGGTTGTCCCACTTTGGGATCGCGCTTCTGCCAGTCGGTGTAGAAGCTGCCCTTACCCCCGGTCGGCAGCACGACGTTGACGTTCTTGCCAGCGAAGAAGCGGCCGGCGTGGCCCTTGGTGATCCAGTCGCTGACGTCACCTTCGGCGCCGGCGCCGTCGAGCATGTACACCGTAGGACGCGGGCCCGCCGAGTCTGCGGGGGTCAGGACCGACAGCTTGATCTTGGTCTTCATCGCTGGCGAGGTGACCCAGATGTCGGTGCGCAGCGGTCCGAGTTTCTGGGTTTTCGCTATCTTCGCGACGGGGACCGGTGCGGCATCAGCCGCGGCGGGAACTCCCGCGAGCAAGCCGGCGAATCCGACGAAAGCGGTCGCGAGCACCGTCGAGCGTCGGACCACCGATCCGGTGTCTCTCGTACGTCGACGCACTCCTGCGATCATGCAACGCACACCCATGCACGCTCTCCTCGAATTACCTTCACGCACACGGAACCCATCGGATCGTGCACTCATCGACCACGCCCACGGCGCGTTGTCAGCTTCTCGACGGCCTGCATCGGCGAGTTCCCCTCTCGCCGCGACCGGTGTCGATCACAGGGTACGTGCCGAGCACGGCGCGCGACATCCCCGAATCACGATCTTGCGTCGTCGACATAAGGTTGTTATTCGTGACGACACCAAAGGATCCGGACAGGTCGGCGAAGTCAGCAGGTGACGGCGCTCTCGGTGCCCGAGACTTCGCTTTTGTCGCGCAGGTCCCCGTGCGATGGTCGGACATGGATGCGTTTGGTCACATCAACCACGCACGGATGGTGACGCTCATGGAAGAGGCCAGGATCCAGTGGTTGGTGATGGCAACCGATTCGGCTGCGGACGCCGACACCCCTTCGGAGTCTCAGGCCGAGCTGATCAAGAGCGCGATGATCGTGCACGTCGAGATCCGGTACCAGAGCCAGCTCCGCCACGACGATTCACCACTGCGAATCGGCATGTGGATCAAAGGTTTTCGCTCGGTCGACTTCACCATCGGCTACGAGGTCCGCAGCGCCCGTGCACCGGACGATTCAAAACCCGCCTGCGTGGCGAGCACCCAGATGGCCGTCGTCGACGTCGAGGCGCACTCCCTGCGGCGGCTCACAGCCGTCGAGAAGGATCACCTGCGCGCTTGGTCACGCGCCGGTTGAGCTGCCGAGGATACGGGTTTCCACGCCCGCCGGTCAGGACGGCTCGTAGCGCGCGGGGAGTTCGCGCGGCACCGCAGGCGAGATCCGGGCGATGTTGCCGTCGAGTACGTCGCGATAGATGCGCAACTGCTCCTCACCGCTACGCACCTGCTCGCTCAGGCGCTTGGCGTTGTCGACGGAGATCTCCCTGTCGCCCGACCTGGCGATGAGCGCGTCGATGCGATCGTCGATCGTCGCCGCCCTGTTGTATTCGGAGAGGATCTGCAACTCGATGGCGGCCGACTCGACCACGTGCGCGACGTCGCCGATCGCCTGCACACGATCGATCAGTTCGGTCCACACGGGCCGCAACGCCGTTTCACGACGATCGATCTGGGCGGCGAACGCGGCGTCGAATCCGCCGTTGCGCTTGGCGCGGTCGAGGTCGATCCTGACCGAACGCAGCGCGATGACGTCGGCGACGATCTCCGCGAGCTCGGCGTGGAGGTTGACCTGCGTGCGCTGTACCGCGAAGTGATCCGACCGCCAGGCAGGGTTGCGCATGATGCGGTCGTAGTAGTGCGCCGCGAGGAACATCAACGTCTCGTAGCCGTCGACGAAGTTCGCGGTGCCCGTCAGCGGAGTTGTCGACGCAGCCCGCACCGAGACCGCCGCCGGGTCGGTGGCTGCGACCCGGCTGGCCCACTCCCCGGCTTGTGGATATCCCGACCGCGCGGCCACCTGTCCGACGACGCCTGCGATGCGCTCGACAGCCGCCGTCCCGGCCCTGCGCATGGGGTTCGACGTGTTCACATTCGGGGTCGGCGTGCAGAGCAGCCCGGCGAACAGCCGCTCGCGTTCCTCGATCTCGAGGTACACGTTCTCTCGGCGTTCCCGTCGGATGGCGCGAGTGCTCCCGGCGAACACGCCCTTCGCCGTCACGATCAGCTTGCGGGCGTCGTCACGGCGACGCAGCAGCCCGTTGAGGCGTCCGCGCATCAACGTGGCGACCATGCCCGGGACCATGGGGGCCTCGAGTTGGCTCTCCAGCTGGGCAATGGCGCGCTGCAGTCGGCGCAGCTCACCGAAACCCGCAGGTAGCGTCGGCACCGGAAGGCCGGAAGAGATGCGGCGGACCAGGATCGCACGGCCGGCCGGGGTCAGATATCCGGAGGCCACGAGCAGCGCTGCGGTATCGGAGAGTTCGGGACGTTCGCCCGCTATCGCCGACCGATCGCACCACGCGCGGATCTGCGCACTGCTGTCGCCACCTTGCTGGGCCGAACGCTTGTCGATCATCGTTGCAACGCCTTCGATTCAGGACTGTCTGGCGAGCGGGATGTTCTCGGCACTCCCCTCGCCCGGAGCACAACGACGATTCTACCTGCGCAATTCGTGTGGTCTGGGCGTCAGAGCGCGCCACAGCGGACGGGTTACGCGGTGCAACAACCAGGCGATCGGAATGCTGATCGCCGTCGTCGCCGCGAACACCACCACCACGTTTCCCGTGAACACGTGATAGTCCAGCAGGTCCATGACGACCTCGAGCACGAGTACGTGGACGCAGAAGAACTCGTACGAGATCTCGCCGAGCCACACAACAGGTCGGCTGCCACACAGCCGAGTCCAGACCGACGACTGATCCGTGGCGGTGAGTGGTCCCACCATGCCGACCGCGATCACGAGGTAGAGCAGGTGCTTGACGATTGTCGCCGATGCCGTACTCGGCGTGATCGTCGGCTCCCCGGCCAGCGGCAGGCCCGACACGACGAATGCGAGCGCCGCGGCGCCGAGCCACCACCAGGTGTTCCACTTCCGGAGCAACGGCGCGCACACCGCGAGAACCATGCCTGCGACGAACCAGCCGAGAAAGGCAGGCGCCCACAGCCGGGCCGTGGGATCCGCGTCGGGGTTGCCGTCGACGAGGACCGCCCACACCGGACTGACCAGACCGGCGACGAGTAGACCACCGATAAGCAGGTCAGGCCGCCAGCGGCGTCGCGACACCACGACGATCAACAGCCATGCGATCAGCGGGAGCAGCAGATAGAACACCACTTCCGCTGCGAGACTCCACATCTGGGTGAGTCCGGCATGTAGATGTCCGACGCCGTAGACCTGTGTCAGGGTCATGTTGCGCCAGAAGCCCGACCAGCCTGTGCCTGTCACCACCGCCTCACCGCCCGGTGAGTACCAGCCGTACACGAGGTAGACGGTGATCACCGTGATCCAGTACGCGGGCAGGATGCGTCGTGCGCGATGCCAGAAGTAGCGCCGACTCGACGGCAACTCCTGCTTCTGTCGAAGGGGACGTATCCACTCCGAGAACAGCAGGAATCCCGACAGCACGAAGAACACGGCGACGCCGACCTCGAATCGTGAGAACAGTCGCCCCACGTAGTCGTCGGTGTAGTGGCCGGTCCAGAACGCCGCATGGGTGAGACACACCGCGCCGGCCGCGAATGCACGCACGCCGGTGAGCGACGGGATGCGGTGGGCCATGGGCCGATCCTGCCAGGCCGGGTGCGCGAGGCGGCGTCGAGGACCGCGGCCGCGTGGCAGGATGACGCCATGGGCGACGAACAGATCACCGGCCAGATCTGGCGACACGGCGAGAAGGTCGACGGGTTCTCGCTCGCGTCGATCTCCGATCGCATCGGCGAGTCCGACACGCTCGTCTGGGCCGACCTGCAGTGCCCGAGCCACGAAACGCTCGGATCACTGGCCACCGAACTCGGTCTCAACTCGTTCGCCATCGAGGACACGATCTCCGCGGCCGAGCGCGTCAAGACGGTGAGCTACAGCGACCACACGTTCATCATGGTGTACGCGATAGAGATGAAAGCACGTGCGCTGCAGGCGAAACGTCAGCCCGACGACGACTCCGACGACGCGCCGCCGCCGACATCGGGCACCATCGAAGGGAGAAAACAGGACAGGCGGGCGAACTCGTTCACACTGCATCGCATCTCGATCTTCATCAAGGACAACGCGCTGATCACCGTGCGGATGCATCCGGACGACGGGATCAAGACCGTGGTGGAGCGCTGCGACGACACACACGCGGCGTCGTTCGGTGTCAGTGGACTGCTCTACGTGCTGCTCGACGTCGTGGTGGACGGCCACTTCAACGCTGTGCAGGTGCTCGATGACCAGATCGAAGAGCTCGAGGACTTTCTGTTCGACGACTCCGTTCCCAACGTGCAGTTACAGCGGCGCACCTACGACCTGCGCAAGGATCTCGTCGTGCTGCGGCGAGTGGTGCTTCCGATGCGCGACGTGGTCGGCACCATCCAGCGACACCGCTACCAGGATCGCGACGAACACGCGAAAGAACTCGACCCCAACTACTCCGACCTCTACGACCATGTGCTGCGTGCCGCCGAATGGACCGAGTCGTTACGCGACATGCTCAGCAGCGCGTTCGAGACCAACCTCTCGCTGATGGACGCCAGGCTCAATACCGTGATGAAGAAGCTGACGGCGTGGGCGGCGATCATCGCGGTGCCCACACTGATCACCGGTTACTACGGGCAGAATGTGCTCTTCCCCGGATACAACTCGTCGTGGGGTGTCGCCGTCAGCGCGATCCTCATCGTCGGGTCCGTGATCGTGCTCTACATCAACTTCCGCAAACGCGATTGGCTCTAGGCCGGTCGACCTCGCGCGACACGCTCGAATTGGATCTCGAAACCTCTTGTCCCGTATTGTTTTCGAACGTGCTCTCCAGAACTGTCGATGCTCTCGTGACCGAAACCACTGCCACCGCGTGTGTGTGGTGCTCCTCCACCGAAGACGTCGCGGACTTCCGTGACGAACCGCGCTGCAGCAAGTGCCGCGATCTGGAAGAAACCATCACCGAAGCTCGCAAGTTTCTCGGGTTCTACGGCCTACGACCGCTCGGCGGATCTGTCGAATGCGACGACGAGGAGGAGCGTGAGCACCGCGTCGGCGCCCGCGACGCCTACGCGGAACTGAACCGGATTCGCACCAGCACGCCAGTCGCGCGGCCCAAGCGGTCGACGTCGGCACGGAAGGCCACCGCCGGATCGGTCAGCGCGAGCACCCCCAAGCCTGTGGGCGCCAAGGCCTCGCGCACCACCAGCAGTCCGGCGCGCCAGACCGACGTCTCGCGCCCCGATCGGGACGAACTCGTCAGCAGGGCCGAAGCATTGCTCGACGAGTTGACCGACATCGACGCCCGTCTCACACAGGCCGAGCGCGAGGGCGGACTGTCGGCGAAGGCACGCGTGGCCGACCTGACCTCGCGACGGTCCTACGTGCTGCGGACGCTCGCCGCCCTGGAGAAGGCCCAACGGGCCATGGCTTCGGCCTGACATTCGCTCGTGTACGTACACAACTCGGTCGTGAGCGCAAGGGCATCGAAATAATCTCCTCGGCGATGCGCTGAGGGTCGAGTTGTGTACGCACACCGAGCGCGACGCTGCGCCCCTGCCAGCAAAGCCCGCAGGTCGCCCCGATCGATCATGTCTGCTGATCGATCGCGTCGACAATCACGCCCCGCACTCCGGGGTTCCGGCAGACGACGCGCCGCACCACGTCAACGGGCCTCCGGTGCTGCCGAGACCGTTGGTCAGCAGGGTCGCACCGCCGTTGCACCGGTCGAGAGTTCTCCGGTGACGGTCTTTCCGGAGTACAGACCGTCGACACCGTCGCCTGTCTTCGAGATCTGTGAGCCGAGGGTCATGCTGATCTCGTTCTGCTTCGGGCTCCACCAGGTGACGGTCCACGTCTCGACGTCGACGGCGCCTGAGCCCATGACAAGGGTGCCGGTCAGATCCGACGTCAGTTCGAGATGACTCGCGTGCCGCGTCCACGTCCCGAAGAACACCGATGCGTCCACCCCGCGCTCACCGGTGGGCGCTGGTGCGGCGGTGACTGGGCGGCCCTCTACACGCGGGAGACTCTGCTCGGTTTCGGGTATCCCCGCATCGTCAGCTGCCCCGGAATCGGCGGTCGACGCCCCGCTCGGCTGTAGGTGAGACGACGGTGCCGTCTTCGTGACGACGACCGACGGTGTCGACGTGGCGGCCGACGACGCGTCGTCGTTCGCATGGCAGCCCGCCAGCGCGAGCACCGTTGCGGCGGCGGCCAAAGTCGTTGCAGTCCAGCGGTATCGCATGATGACTCCTTCGTCGGGGCTGTCGGACGACCAAGCCCTCATGCTTGGCTATTCGACCCGCACCCCCGCACGGTTACCGCCCTCGACCGCGCGAATGACGCGCACACGTAAAACCAGCTCGCACGTCCGCGCGCCTGCCCCGTACCGTTTCGACATGCCCGTCGTCGGTTCACGTACACGCGATCTGCCCGCGCCACCGTCGGTCGTGTTCGGCGACCTCGTCGCTCCGAACCGTCCGCCCACCCGACCATGGCTTCTGCTGCTCGACGACGAGGTTCCGCCCCGCGTTCTCCGCACTGACGAGTTCACGTACGTCAGCTGGTCGTCTTTGTGGATTCGACGGCCCGACGCGGTTCTCGAGATCGAACTCGCCGAGCGCAGGGGCGGAACCAGCCTTCACTGGACGCTCACCACCGACGACCCGGTACCCGACGACAGCCTGACCGGACATCTACGCAAGCGCACCAATCACGTGTTCTTCGCCGACCTGCGGTTCAGCTATGGCGCGTGACCTGAGCCATGCCCCGCGGGCGGCCGGACGCACTGCACCCAGTTGGCCAGCAGAACGACGTGGCAGACGGTAGCCACGAGCAGTCCCAGCGATGTCTGGTGCTCTGCGGTCTGATCCGACCAGTAGCCCAGGATCGAAATCGGGGTGCCGACAGCACTTGTCGCCGCCGCGAGCCAGCACGCTCCGAAGCGTCGTAGACGAACCGCCACCAGCGAAAACACCACGGCGGCAACGCCGAAGGCCTCGGCCAGTGCGGAGAGCGGCGTAGACGCCCCTGTGAAGGCTGTGACGATGCTCATGCATGTCAAGACCAGCATCGCCACCCAGATCACGAGAACCGAACGTCTGCGCAGGGGGACTTCGGCGAGCACTCTGCGCTCGATCTTGCGCAGCGAACTCGCCAATGTGGGGTCCAGTTCGGGTCGCGGCACCTTTCTCCGATCGTCGAGCACGACGTCCAGTGTCCTCCGACGCACCGAAAGTGCGACCGCTCGGGTCATGGCGGTAGTCGAGCCCTGGACACATACAACTGATTGGTTGTACGTTTAGAACGTGATCGCCACCACAGAGGATCAGGCAGACGCCTTCTTCCACGCCCTCGCCGACCGGACGAGGCGTGACATCATGCGCCGAGTCCTGACCGAGGAGCATTCGGTGTCGACATTGGCGGCCGGATACGACATGAGTTTTGCTGCCGTCCAGAAGCATGTCGCCGTGCTCGAGCAGGCTGGACTGCTGACCAAGCGGCGCCACGGCCGTGAACAGTTGGCGTCGGGCGAGGTGACTGCGGTGCACGCGGTGGCACAGTTGCTCACCGACCTGGAGCAGGTCTGGCGCAGCCGTATCGACCGGATCGACGAACTGATCGCCGCGGACTCGCCGCACCCGAGAATCAATCAGGAGAAGTGAACATGCCCGTTATCGACGTCACCAAGAATCTGGACGACCTATCCCTCACCATCACAGCTGAGTTCGCGGCTCCCGTCGAACGGGTCTGGCGGATCTACGCAGACCCACGTCAACTCGAAAAGATCTGGGGGGCGACCGGAGTATCCCGCCACGTTCGTCGACCACGAACTATCACCGGGCGGTCGTGTCACCTACTACATGACCGGGCCCGAGGGCGAGAAGTACGCGGGTTACTGGCTCGTCGATTCCGTCGACAAACCGAACAGCTTCACGTTCCGCGACGGTTTTGCCACGGAGGACTTCACTCCCATCGAGTCACTCCCGTTGTCGCACAACGCGTATTCCTTCGTCGAGAAGGACGGACGAACCGTAGCAACCTACGTGAGCACCTACGAAACCCTCGAGGCACTCGAGAAGGTCATCGAGATGGGAGCCGAAGAGGGAGCTACCCAGTCGATCAACCAGATCGACGCATTCCTGGCGATCTGAACCGGCCGACTCAGCGGATGCGGGTCATCACGAACTTTCCGATGACCCGGTTTCCCTGGTACTGCGCACCGGCATATCCGTTGCGCGTCTTGTGCATCTTCAGTCCGTTGCCCTTGCCCATGTCGACGTACTCGTACCCGCCAACGCTGATGATCGGGTATCCACGAACTCCAGGGCCGGGACTGAACCGATGATTGCTGACCGTGGCATCCCCGCACCACGGAACCGGCACACGGAAGCCTTGGAACTCGGTGTTGCAGTAGCGATACTTCCCGGGATTCACGTCCGCGTGAGCGGCTCCGCCGCCCACCAGGACGCCCGCGGCTGCCGCTCCAGCGATCAACGCACTCGCCATCAGTCTCCTCACAGGCTGGAATTGTGCCAGACGTCGCGGGCCTGACACAGGAGGCATCGAGTCTCGTGCAGCAACGGCGGGGGCGACACAGCGGATTCGAGACAGGCTGACCCACGGATTGTGCGCCTCCTCAGCTTCTATCGAGAACTGATACTCCTGATAGCGATGATCGCGACTCCTATTGGCGCAAGCACATACGCGGCCACATGTGAGACACCAACCCGGTCGGTGAGCCCATCTCCTACAGATGCGATAAAAACAATCACAAATATCACCAGGTAGACGATTTCAAGTAT